>URNM01000111.1 GCA_900549185.1 uncultured Collinsella sp.
TCGGGGAAGGTGACGTTGACGTCGAACTCCTCGCCAGCAGCGTGGCCGACGATCTGATCCTCGAAGCCGGGGATGAAGCTGCCGCTGCCCAGGGTCAGGCTGTAGTGCTCAGCCTTGCCGCCCTCGAATGCGACGCCATCCACAAAGCCCTCGAAGTCGATGTCCACGATGTCGCCGTTCTCAGCAGCACCCTCGCGGGTCAGCTCACGGGCGTTGCGCTCCTGCACACGCTTCAGCTCGGCCTCAACAGCCTCGTCAGAAACAGTATGGACAGTCTTCTCAACGGTCAGACCGTTGTAGTTGCCGACCTTGACTTCGGGCATCACAGCGACCTTGACGGTCAGGGTCACGCCCTCGGTCTCGCTGGCAGCATCCACAGAAACCTCGGGACGGCCAACGGGCTCGATGCCGGCTTCCTTCACAGCTGCCTCGTAAGCAGCGGGGAACAGCTCATTGATGGCATCATAGGTAAAGACATCAGCGCCGTACATCTTCTCGATCAGAGCGCGGGGAGCCTTGCCCTTGCGGAAGCCGGGAACTGCGTACTTCTTGCCCTCCTTCTTGAAGACATCGGCCACTGCGCCCTTAAAGGCCTCAGCGTCGATGGAGAACTGCAGCTCTGCCATGCTCTTCTCGAGCTTTTCGCACTTGATGAAATTCATTTGTGTATCCTCCACTCAAATATTCTATTGCGTTGGGGCAGCGGGAAAACTGCCGCCTGCAACCGCGCACCGCGTCCTTGCTGTTTGCGAAATGCGGGGACGCGCGCGCTCAATTGGGTGCAACAATCGCGTCAAAACTTATTATAGCACGTTCCAGACACAATTGCCAGACCAAATTTTGACTTTTTGTTCTTTTTGCCCACTCTGTCCGCCTTTAATTGATGCGGTACGGGCAGAAACGCAGGCCGTCGGCACTGACGAGCTTGTAGCGGATGCCGTCCACATCGCCCTGCACCGCATAGCGGATGGCATTGCCGTGCAGATGGCCATAGTAGCAGGTCCTGATGCTGTATTCCTTTAAGGTGGCCACGATTTCCGGCGCACTGGTGCCGGTATACACCGGCGGATAGTGCAGGAACACCAGCTTTTCCAGCCCGGGTTCTGCGGCGTCGAGGCTCATCTTCAAGCGGCCTATCTCCCGATTCATCACCTTTTCGTCGTGAGGCTCCCCCACATCGAACAGCCAGCCCCGGGTGCCGCAGATGGCGTAGCCCTCCACAGAGTAGGAGTTGTTGTGCAGGATGTGGAGCGTATCGAAGCCCTCGGCTTTCAGGTAGGCGTTCATCTTGTTGGCGGTGGTCCACCAATAGTCGTGATTGCCCTTCATGATGAGCTTCTGGCCGGGCAGCTGCTGCAGAAATTCGAAATCTTTGCGGGTATCGGTGAGACGCATGGCCCAGCTGATGTCGCCTGCAAGGACAATGGTATCCTCGGGCTTTACGAGCTTGCGCCAGTTGGTCTCCAGCCGTTCCACATAGCCGTTCCAGCCGGGGAAAACGTCCATCGGCTTGGAGCCGCCCAGGGAAAGGTGGGTATCGCCAAGCACAAAAAGTGCCATAGTTTATTTACTCCTGTTCTGGTTTTCGTCATGCCTGACAGCCCAGTGCCACCTCCGCGATCTGAGCCGGGTCGATGACGGTGCTGAACCGCTCGGCCTTCTGCCGCAGGACGGCGAGACTTGCGGGAGCGGTGCGGCCGGTAGCCTCTTCCAGCGCCTGCATGGCCTCGAAGTCGTTCTCCGGGGCAGTGTGGCCCAGAGCTTCCAGCACGCTGCGCGGGAACTTGAAGGGCGAGGCGGTGGAAAGCACCACCATCGGCACGCCGTCCCGTTTCTTCTGAGCGGCAACATGGAAAGCCACTGCCGTATGGGTATCGCAGAGGTAGCCGTCCTTCTCGTAGCGGGCGCGGATCTCCCCTGCCACCTGTTCCTCACTGCTCCAGCCGCAGTCAAAGCTCTCCTGAATGGCCTTCAGCGTCTCGGGACGGACGGTGTAGCGGCCCGTCTCGTTCAGGCTCTTCATCAGGCCGGCCACTTCGGCATCGCTGCCGGTGACGTGGTAGAGCAGGCGCTCAAGGTTCGAGGACACAAGGATGTCCATGCTGGGCGAAGTAGTCTTATAGAACTCCCGCTTTGCAGTGTAAGTGCCGGTGGAGAGGAAGTCAGTCAGGACGTTGTTCTGGTTGGAGGCGCAGACCAGCTTGCCGACGGGCAGGCCCATCTGCTTTGCATAGTAGCCGGCCAGAATATCGCCGAAGTTGCCGGTGGGGACGCAGAAATCCACTGCGTCGCCCAGCGCGATCTGCCTCGCCTTGAGAAGCTGGGCGTACGCAGCAAAATAATAGACGATCTGCGGGACCAGACGGCCCCAGTTGATGGAGTTGGCGCTGGACAGGCGGATGTTCCGCTTTGCCAGCTCGGCAGCAATGGCCGTGTCGCCGAAGACCCGCTTCACGCCGGTCTGGGCGTCGTCAAAGTTGCCGCGGATGCCGCAGACGGCGACGTTGTCGCCCTCCTGCGTGGACATCTGCAGGTTCTGGACGCGGCTAACCTTGCCCTCGGGATAAAAGACGGTGATGCCCGTGCCCGGGGCGTCGGCAAAGCCGGCGAGTGCGGCCTTGCCGGTATCGCCCGATGTGGCGGTGACGATCATGATGCGCTCGGCGCCGCCGTCCTTGGCGGAAGTGCGGGCCATCAAGCGGGGGAGCATCTGCAGAGCGACGTCCTTGAAGGCGCTTGTGGGGCCGCCAAAGAGCTCCATCACATAGGTCTGAGGGGCGTCAGCGCCCGGCGCAGCGTCGAGTTTGACGAGCGGCGTAACCTCTTCACTCGCGAACGTGCCGCGGTATGCCTCGTCGACACACGCCGAAATTTCTTCGGCCGTGTAATCATTCAGTAACATTTCCAACACATCTTGAGCGATTTCAAAGTACGATTTATCTGCAAGCGAGCTGATATCGACCTGCTGGGTGCCGAGCTCGTCCGAGACAAACAAACCCCCGTCGGGAGCGATGCCGGTGCGGATTGCCACCTTACTTGAGCACGATAAAGTGCGTCCTCGTGTACTATGATAAGTTCCCATATAACACTGCTCCTCGGATGCCTTGGTCCCAATCGGTGAAACCATGGTATCAGAGAGCGCAAAATAGGTTCGCAGAGGCTTTTTAGAAAGGTAACCTCCAGCCCATGATTAAGATTGCCAAGTTTGGCGGCTCGTCGGTCGCCGACGCCGAACACTTTAAGAAGATCAAGGCCATCGTCGATGCCGACCCGGCTCGCCGTTTTGTGGTGGTTTCTGCCTGCGGTCGCCGCTTTAAGGGCGACACCAAGGTGACCGACCTGCTCTACCTGGTTAACGCGCACGTTAAGTACCACGTGTCGTGCGAGGAGCTGCTCGAGGACATCGGCCAGCGCTACTTTGATATTGCCGACGAGCTGGAGCTCACCTATCCCATCCGCGAGGAGTTCGCGGCTTTTGCCGAGCGCGCCCGCTCGGGCGGTTACTCCACCGAGGAGCTCGTGAGCCGCGGCGAGTACTTCACCGCTCGCCTGATGGCTGAGTATCTGGGCCTACCGTTCCTGGACGCCGCGACGGTTGTGGCGTTCCATCACGACGGTACGCTCAGCATGAATCGCACCTCCGAGCTGGTGCAGGAGTATGGCCAGCAGGGCGGCTTTGTAATGCCCGGTTTCTACGGCGCGACGCGTGAGGGTCAGATCAAGCTGCTCGATCGTGGTGGCGGCGATATTTCCGGCTCGATTCTGGCCAAGTGCCTGGGCGCCGATCTGTACGAGAACTGGACCGACGTCTCGGGCTTCTACTCTGCCGACCCGCGCATCGTGCCCGAGGCTCAGCCCATTGCGCGCGTTACCTACGAGGAGCTGCGCGAGCTTTCGTACATGGGCGCGAGCGTCCTGCACGAGGAGGCTGTGTTCCCCGTGCGCGAGGCAGGCATTCCGCTGGTCATCAAGAACACCAATGCGCCGCAGGACCCCGGCACCATCATTAGCGAGACGGCTGACGAGGGCGAGGCAGAGCCCATCATTACCGGCGTGACCGGCAAGCGCGGTTTTGTCGCCATCAACGTCGCCCGCGACCGCACCAAGCCCCGTGTTGGCTTTATGCGCCGTGCGCTTTCGGTGTTCGAGCGCTATGACGTTTCCGTCGAGCACATGCCCACCGGTGTCGACCGGTTTGGCGCCGTGGTGCAGGAGCAGGACGTTCACGATTCGCTGTACTCGCTTGTGGGCGACATTCAGCAGGAGGTCGAACCGCTCGAGATCGAGGTTGTCGAGGGCCTGGCGCTTATCGCGACCGTCGGTCGTAACCTGCGCGGTCGTGCAGGTATCTCGGGTCATCTGTTTGGCATGCTTGGCCAGGCTGGCGTGAGCGTGCGTATGATTTCGCAGAGCTGCGACGAGATCAATATCATTATCGGTGTCGAGGAGAAAGACTTCGACCTGGCGATTCAGACCATTTACCGTGCCTTCTCCGATGAGAACGGCATTGTGAAGGTCTCTGACCTAGAGGCTCCCGCGTCGGCCGATCCCGCCCTGGCTGCGCTCCATAAGTAGCTGCTATCTCGGTGGATTTTTGGGATAAGTGCCAAAAATCAACTGCGGGGCGTTTCGTTTCGGTTTCGTTTCGGCGGGGCGGGTTTCGTGCCCGCCCCGTTCTTGTATACACTGGCAACAATTATCGGCCTGCTCGGCGTGCGGGCAAAAGCCACAACCTTTAAAGGGAGAAGCATGAAACAGTACACGGTTGCTATTTTGGGCGCGACGGGAGCCGTGGGCACCCAGATGCTCGAGTGCCTCAACGAGCAGGAGTTCCCGGTTGGCAAGCTCAAGCTGCTGGCAAGTGCACGCTCCGCGGGCAAGACCGTTGAGTTCCGCGGCGAGCAGATCATGATTGAGGAAGCTTGCCCCGAGGCCTTTGAGGGCTGCGACATCGTGCTCGGCGCTGCCGGCGACGATATCGCCAAGGAGCTGCTGCCTGAGGCCGTCAAGCGCGGCGCCGTCGTGGTCGACAACAGCCATGCCTTCCGTATGGATCCCGAGGTGCCGCTGGTCGTGCCCGAGATCAATGCCGACGATATCAAGTGGCATCACGGCCTCATCGCCAACCCCAACTGCGCGACCATTATCGGTCTGGTTCCCACGTGGCCGCTGCATCAGCTCGCCGGCGTGAAACGCATGATCGTCTCGACGTATCAGGCGGCTTCGGGTGCCGGCGCTCCCGGCATGGCCGAGCTCGAGGCTCAGCTGGCCGCCTTGGGCCGTGGCGAGGAGATTCCCGAGCCGCGCGCGTTTGCCGCCCAGCTGGCGAGCAACCTGATTCCGCAGATTGGCGGCGTCAAGGAGGAGGGCTTTACCTCTGAGGAGATGAAGTTGCAAAACGAGGGCCGCAAGATCATGCACCTGCCCGAGCTGCGCGTGAACTGCACCTGTGTGCGCGTGCCGGTGCTGCGTTCGCACTCCGAGAGCATTACGCTCGAGTTTGAGCGCGACATCACGGTGGAAGAGGCCCGCGCTGCGCTGGCTGCTGCTCCGGGCGTGAAGCTCGTTGACGACATGGGCGCCGAGGATGCACACAATCGCTTCCCCATGCCGATGGATACGTCCGACCAGGATCTGATCTGGGTCGGTCGCGTGCGTCGCGACATCTCGAACCCCGAGGCTGCGCGCGGCATCACCTTCTGGTGCTGCGGCGATCAAATCCGTAAGGGCGCGGCAACCAACGCCGTCCAAATCGCCAAGCTGCTCTGCGAGTAGCGGTGGACCTGTCCGGCTGGGGCCGGGCTTAGTTTTCAGAACGTCCTCGACCACTGTCTCTTATACACATC
>URNM01000112.1 GCA_900549185.1 uncultured Collinsella sp.
CGAGATCGCTCAGTGTCTCGTGGGCTCGGAGATGTGTATAAGAGACAGGCGTGGTCCAGGGCCTGATCATTACCGTGCTGGTGCTGGCGAGCTTCTTTGTGGGCGTGTACTTTGACATGGGCTACATCCACATCGCCGATATGATCGCCGGCAATGCCGACGAGGAAGGCGTGATGATGGCATTCATCACGCTCAACATGGTCGAGATTTTCCACTGCTTCAATATGCGCAGCCGTCGTGCGTCGCTGTTCACCATGAAGAAGCAGAACAAGTGGCTGTGGGCTTCCGCCGCGCTGGCACTGGTGCTGACGGTGATCGTAACCGTGCAGCCGACGCTTGCCGAGATGTTCTTTGGCCCTGTGACGCTTGAGCTTAAGGGCGTTATCGCCGCGCTGGGCCTTGCCTTCCTGATCATTCCGCTGATGGAGATCTACAAGGCGATCATGCGCGCGGTCGAGAAGGAGTAAGTTAACCTGTCCGGGGCCCGCCCCTGCGTGTTTTCTTCTTCGCTGGTCCTCGCGCTTCGCGCTGCGGGATCGCTCAGAAGAAAACACTCCCGGGGCGGGCCCTGTGGTATCCTTGCTGGCTTTCTCGCGCGCGGATGAAAAAGGGCTGAGGGAAAGTTTGTGAGCTGGTCGGGCTTTGCCCGGCCAGCTCTATTTTTAGAGCATTTGCTCGACCGACTCTTTTTGTGAGCTGGATTGTATGGGGTTGAATCGGCGACGCGTTAGGAGAAGCCGGGAACGTCGCTGAAGGGGATTTGGGGCATAAAGAGAACGATGACGGCCATAATTCCCCAGTAGATTTGCAGAGGTAGCGGAGCCGATATCAGGGCATTAAAGAAGGACAAACCCTTTTTGCTTCCATATAGCTGGACCGAGCTGAGAAGAGCAATTCCAAAAGAGATGGCGCTCGGCCAGCATGCTTTGACAATGAGGCTAAGGAAATAGCATATTAATGTTATCGCTATGCACCCAATGCCCCAGAGCCACTTCTTGTTGAGGAAATACTGGATACCCCATACACCAATTACGGGGGCAATGATGACTGGCAACATAGCCGTATCCTAACTATTTATACAACGAATGTATTCTTCGGAGTTGGGGGGATAGACGCTGCAAGGTAGACGGTACGTGTTGCCTGCGGGTACGGGGCGTCCAAGGAGTTGCTTTGCTGCATACTCAGTCCAATAACCTCCGGTTATGCTTATGAACTTCTTAATAAGTCCGTCGATTACAACCCCCGTTACATAGCCGATGAGTTCTTTTCCAATAAAAATGGCAATTTTGACGATCCATTCTTTAGCGCCGCGTGTGGCAGCTGCTAAATCATCCAAAGACAGGGTCTGGAATCGATCGATAATTTGGACATCTCCGTTTTCATCTAGTGCGTATGTCGTCCATCCTGTGCCGGACTCATTGACAGCTTCAATGTACTCTTCGGCAGAAGGGAACTCTACTTCAAGAGGTTGCGCCTTAGATTGCTTTGGTGAAATGGCAATTGAGCAAAGCGCAACTGCGCTTGCGATGAATGACTTACGGCTTACGGGAACGTTACGTAGCATGTGTATCCTCCTGACATTTAGCGTGACATTGCTGTGTTGTTCAGATTCAGCCTCCAATCCGTGAAACGCATTTCAAACGAATCAAGCGTGGAAAGGTCGAACTCGGACGCTATCTTTCCTTCAGAGATGGCAAAAATTGAAGGATAAAACTCGAATGACGGCAGAAGCGCCTTAAGTGTTTCCCTATCAACCTCCTTTTGGCTCTTAGGGACAACGAGGATCTCGATGTCGTTCTTGAGACTCGGCGAAAGCGAGCGTTCTGCCGCACGGAGCTCTTCACAGGCCGGGCAGCCCTCCAGCTCAATTTGCACGATAAAAGATTCGCCTTTGCTTAATTTCGATCGAAATTCGGGCAATGAGATATTGATTGGATCGGAATTGGTTCGTACTGACGAGAAGAGGGCGAAAAGGGACAGCGATAAGATAAGGATAAGGACGGCTTGCTTTCTCATGGGTCCTCCAAACTCTATAAAGTTAAATTACTTTATATAAAACATTAAATAAAGATTCTTAAAAATGAACGGTATCGATTTGCTGGTAAACGGTTTTGAGCGAGAGCGGTTGGATTGAAAAGTACAATGAACGCAGGGAAATAAGGAAAAAAGGAGGAGAAATGAAAGATCGCGATATACATCTGCGGTTGACGACGAGTTTTCTGACAATCTTCTGTATCGCCCTGGCGGTTCAAGCGCTATGTTGCGTGGTGTTGTTCGTTCATCTTGCGAACCTGTTGCTCATCGAGGGTATCTCTGCGGTGAGCGGCGGATTTCTGCTCTTGTTTATGGTTAGCACGCTTTGCGACGCTGCAACGTTTCTTCTGTTTACGATTCTGACGGCGAAAGTCAGGCATGAGGGTCGTCCTTTTGGTAAGTGGCAGACCAGGATTTTGGTCGCGGCTGGCCTCCTGATGTCGGTAAAAGCCGTCATCAGCATCATATGGCCGACGATTCAATTACCATACAGCAATGTTCTTGGAACGGCTGAGCCCGTGTTTCCCGAGTTTGATTTTCAATCGCTTTCTTACGGACTCGTTTTCTTTGCGTTGGCGGGGGTCTTTGAATACGGTAGGGTATTGCAGGAAGATGCAGACGAGATTCTCTAGGGGGTGGCACGGTGCCGATTGTTATGCGTCTTGACCGCGTGATGGCGGACCGTAAAATCTCGTCGCAGGAACTTGCCGAAATCATTGGAATATCGCCTGTTAATCTGTCTCGAATTAAAACGGGAAGACTCAAGGGGATCCGCTTTTCTACACTTCAAGCAATGTGCGAGGCGCTTCATTGCAAGCCCGGCGACATCATCGATTGGATGGATGATGACGAGTACGCCGCAGCATTTGGTAAGTCGGACGGAACAATGCGTTAAAATACCTGCTCAGTTGTGTGGTTTTGTGCTGGGAGGCGCTTGTGGGCAAGGCTAAGGCTAAAGCGAAGAAAAAGACGACGGGGGCGCGGGCTAAGCGCGATCGTCGTCGGAAGCTTGCGACCGAGGCCCCCGCGTCTGCCGAGGAGCTGCTGGCAAGCGTGCCGGGGCTCGATGCGCTGCGGGATGTTCCGGCGTTTGATGACCTGCCGGCCGATGAAGCCCAGCAGACTGCCTTTGATGATTTCTGCGCACATGCCGAGGAACCCGAGCAGATGCGGCTGGGTGCCGTGGTGCGCTTGGATCGCGGGTTTCCGCTGGTGGCGACTGCCGACGACACCTTTCGTGCCGAGCATGCCGTGGGGTTTGCCAAATCGCGCGGCGAGGATGAGGTCCTGCTGCCTGCCGTGGGAGACCGTGTGGCGGTGCGCCGCGCTCCCGGGCACGATATGGGCGTGATTGAGTGCGTGCTGCCGCGCCGTACGAGCTTTGAGCGTTGGCGCGGCCGTGCCCGCGGAGAGCGCCAGGTGCTCTGCTCCAATGTGGATAGCGTGCTAATCGTGCTGGCGCTCGGTGCCGGCGAGGTGCTGCTCGACCGCGTGGCGCGCTCGCTGGTGTTGGCGCTCGACTGCGATGCCGAGCCGGTGGTGGTGCTCACCAAAGCTGACCGCTGCGATGCCGAGGAGCTCGAGCGCGATCTGGACCGCGTGCGCCGCCTGGTGGGTCCGGACGTGCGCGTGATCGTGACGTCCTCTGCCGAGGGCCGCGGCCTGGACGAGGTCCGTGCCTGCGTGCCTACCGGGAGCTGCGCCATGATTCTGGGCGAGTCGGGCGCCGGCAAGTCGACGCTGCTCAATGCGCTGCTGGGCCACGATACGTTGGCGACCGGCGGTGTGCGCGAACGCGACGACCAGGGCCGTCACACTACCGTCGCGCGCGTGATGGTGGCGCTGCCGGGCGACGCCGGCGTGATCGCCGATGCCCCGGGCCTGCGCAGTCTACCGCTCGTGGGTCACGAGCGGGGTCTGGCGCGCGCCTTCCCCGAGATTGTCGAGGCATCGCGCGCGTGCCGGTTTGGCGATTGCACGCATACCCATGAGCCGGGTTGCGCTGTTCGCGAGGCCGAGGACGCCGGGCAGATCGACAGCCTGCGTTTGGAAACGTTCCAAAACCTGGCGTCATCCATGCGCGTGAGTGCTCAAATGCTCGATCCCGATGTCCATCTGTAATTGATTTTTCCTATGACAGCCGTCTTCCAACTGTTCGGGAGACGGCTTTTTTGCTGCGGAAAAGCCTCGAAACATGCAGTTTGCTGACGTGCTGGCCAAAACCTTGCCACGAGCTTGACGGGCTGGTCAGCTTTTGGTCAGCGATTGGTTTGACATCGAAAACCAAGATCGCGATTGTGCCGCTTTGCGCTCTGACCGCCCAGACAATGGTGGTACGGGCATTCGCCCGGCACTGCCATGAGAGGAGCGGCCGTGAACAAGAGCAAGCGCATCGCCATCAGTCTGGTCGCGGGCGTGCTCGCTGCTCTGCTCTGCATGGTTTACGGCTCGTCGATCCGCTCGCAAGCCGAACAGGTCCAGGCTGAGACCTTGGCCAAGTACGGTGGCGATCGCGTCGAGGTATGCGTCGCGGCGCGTGATATCGATGTGGGCGAGACCCTCGATGAGACCAATGTCATAACCCAAGAATGGCTGACGAGTCTGCTGCCGCGTGACGCGGCGACCGAGCTGCGCCAGGTGCGCGGCGACGTGACGACTTCGCGTATTCCCAAAAACGCCGTGATCTGCAATGTCTACACCAAGGCCGAGAGCCACAAGCTCGAGGTGCCTAAGGGCAAAGTCGCCGTTTCGGTGGCGGTCGATGCCGAGCACTCGGTCGGCGGCGCCACGGGCGTGGGCAGCTACGTGGATGTGTATGTGCAAAAAGACGGCGTAACCGATCGACTGTGCGGCGCGTACGTGATCGATACCAGTGAGGATTCCGGTGCCACGCGCGAGGGCAAGATCGAATGGGTGACGCTGGCGGCTGACCCCGAAGACGTCAAGGAACTGCTGGGAGCCTCGGGCAAGGGAACGGTCAGCTTGACGATTCCCGCCACGGCGCGCGGCAAAAAGAGCGGAGGCGACGAGTGATGAAGGCGATCTGGCTTGCGTGCTGCGCGTGCGGCGATTACGGGCTGTTGCAGCGGGAAGTCGAGGGTCGTGATGCGGGTGCACAGGTGCTTCGCGTGGGTGACCTGGACGGGCTGGTTTCCATGGCGCGGGCGTTTCCGTCGCGCCGCGGGGCTGCCATCATCGCGGCGTCTCTGTTTGATACCGAAGATGTGCGCAAGACTGTTGCGCGCCTGACGGCCGAAGGCCGCGTGAGTCGCGTGGTCGTGTTGATAGAAGTGCTCGATCCGTCGGATATCGAGGGACTGTTTCGCGCGGGGGCGACCGAGGTCATCGCTGCGCACAGTATATGCGGCAACGGGCGCGCGGGCGAGGGAGCGGTTGATTCCGATCGGCGCATGACGATTGAGCCCGATGCTTTTGTTGATAGGGAACCCGGGGCGCCTCGCGCTACAAGAGGCCCGCGTGTTGATGATTATGGAAAAGCGGAAGCCGAGCATGGTCGGCGCCCCCGGAACCCCCTTGTATACGATGACGCTGGAGGGCCGGCACAGCATGCTGGCGACTCCCCGGCTGTAGATATGGGATACGTGCACGGCGTGAATCTGGCGGATGAACTCGACGAAGTTGAGGGCTTTGCCGGGTGCGGCGAGTTGTCGCTGATGCAGCATGAGCAGATTGCACAGAACGAGCCTGCCTTGCAGACCGAACAAGCCCTGTCTCTTATACACATCTGACGCTGCCGACGACTAGTCGAGTGTAGAT
>URNM01000113.1 GCA_900549185.1 uncultured Collinsella sp.
TCGTCGGCAGCTTCAGATGTGTATAAGAGACAGCCTCTAAAGAGCCTGTGGACGAGGACGATATCCCCGGCATGCCGCCGGCTCAAAAGCTCATCATCGCGCTCGCCCTGATTGGGTTTATCGTCTTTATGGGCTACACGATTACGGGCAGCATGGGGCTGCACTAACCGAGCCGCACCCGGCGCCCCGCTCGCGTATTCCGCCCCGCCCAACCCTCAACCTCTGTACAACATATTCGAAAGGTCGCCCCATGGCTTTGACCGACATCTCGCATCCCACCGACATCGCAATGCTCACCGATCTGTACGAGCTCACTATGGCCCAGGGCCTGTGGGAGAGCGGCAAAGCCAATGAGCAAGGCTGTTTTACGGCGTTTTACCGTGACCATCCGTTTGGCAGCGCGTACGCCGTCATGTGCGGCACCGCCGAGCTTCCCGAGCTCGTCGAGAATCTGCGCTTTACGCCCGAGGATATCGAGTACCTAGCCTCGCTTCAGGCTCCCGCCGGCGGTGCGATGTTTAAGCCCGCATTCCTCGACTACCTGCGCAACTTCCGCGCGCACGTGAACATTGACGCCGTGCCCGAGGGCGAGCTTGTTTTTCCGCGCGAGCCCATGGTGCGCGTCACCGGTCCGGCGCTGGAGTGCCAGCTGCTCGAGACGGCGCTGCTCAACATCGTCGGCTTCCAGACGCTCGTCGCCACCAAGACGGCACGCGTGGTGTTGGCGGCGGACGGCCGTCCCGTCGCCGAGTTTGGCCTGCGCCGCGCCCAGGGTCCCGATGGCGGTCTGGCCGTCGCCCGCGCGAGCTACGTTGCCGGCTGCTCGTCCACGTCTAACGTGCTTGCCGGGCGCCGTTACGGCATCCCCGTCTTTGGCACCCACGCGCACAGCTGGGTGATGAGCTTTGACTCCGAGCTCGAGGCCTTCCGCGCCTTTGCCAAGTCGAGCCCCAAGAATTGCACGCTGCTCATCGACACCTACGACGTGCGCGAGGGCTGCGAGCATGCCATTACGGTTGCCAAGGAGATGGAGGCGGCGGGCGAGCGCCTGTCGGCCATTCGCATTGACTCGGGCGACCTGGCCAAGCTCTCCAAGTATGTCCGCGGTCGTTTCGATGCCGAGGGCCTGCCTTATGTGGGGATCTCGGTGTCCAACGACCTGGACGAGTACACGATTCAGTCGTTGCTCGACCAGGGCGCGCCCATCGACAGCTTTGGCGTGGGTACCAAGCTCGCGACTTGCTACGATCAGCCGGCGCTGGGCGGCGTGTACAAGCTTTCCGCCCGTCGTGCGAGCGAGACAGACCCGTGGACGCCGGTGGTGAAGCTCTCCGAGCAGCCCTACAAGCGCACAATTCCGGGCGTGCAGCGTGTGCGCCGCTATTACGACGGCTTTGGCGGCCCGGTCTGCGACATGATCTATGACGAGGACCATCTGGCGGGGGAGGGCGCCGCGCGTGGCAATACCCTCGTGGCCGTGAACGATGCTGCCCTGGTAACCGATGTGTCGGAGCTTGAGTATCGCGAGCTGCTGGTGCCGATCGTACGCGATGGCAGTGCGGTGGCTCCGCGTGAGAGCATCGAGGAGGCGCGCGAGCGCTGTGCTTGGGCACTCGACCATCTGGACGCGGCTTTTAAGCGCTTCCTGTATCCGCAGACCTACGTGGTGGGTATGGAACAGGGCCTGGCCCAGGTGCGCGACGAGCTCGTGCGCAAGAACATGGCCGCGGCATCGGCTTTCCCCTGGGCAAAATGATCCGCATGCGACGGAGGAAAGCGGATTATATTCTCGCTCACCCGTTCGCTCGCTCAGCATTCGATTGGTTTGACGTATGACGACTTCTTATAAAACGATGGTGGTAAAGATCGGTTCTTCCACGGTGGTGGGCGCCGATGGCAAGGTCAACCGCGCCTTTATCGGCGGGCTGGCCGATCAGGCTGCTGTCCTGCGCAAGCTCGGCTGGCGTCTGGTCGTGGTGAGTTCGGGCGCCATCGCCTGTGGCTATCCCGTGCTGGGCTTCGACCGCAAGCCGGTCGGTGACCTGCCGAGCCTGCAGGCCTGCGCTTCGGCCGGTCAGTGCATCATCTCGTCGGCCTACGACGAGGAGTTCCATGCACGGGATCTGCTCACCTCGCTCGTGCTGCTCACGCGTCACGACACGGCGCGTCGCACGTCCTATCTGCACGCGCGCGACGCCCTGTTGCGTCTGGTTGAACTGGGCGTGGTGCCGGTCGTCAACGAGAACGACACCGTTACCGTCGACGAGATCAAATTCGGCGACAACGACACGCTGGCGGCGCTCGTGAGCTGCCTGGTTTCTGCCGATCTGTGCGTGACGCTGTCCGACATCGACGGCCTCTACACCGCCAATCCGCACGAGGACCCGACGGCCGAGTTTGTCCCGGTCGTGCATAAGATCGACGCCAAGATCATCGCTTCGGCGGGCGATTCTTCGACCTCGGTGGGTACGGGCGGCATGATCACCAAGATTCGCGCGAGCCGCATTTTGATGACGGCCGGCATTCAGAGCGTGATTTGCTCGGGCGAGGAGCCCGATGCGCTCGTGCGTCTCGCCCGCGGCGAGAGCGTGGGCACGCTGTTCGACCCGCCGGCGGAGCGCCTGGATATTGCTCCCCGCAAACTGTGGATCGCGCTGGGCGACAAGGCCCACGGCTCGGTGACAGTCGATGACGGTGCCGCGAAAGCGCTGGTCAGCCACGGGTCGTCCCTGCTTGCGGTGGGTATTCGCGAGGTTGATGGCGAGTTTGTCGAGGGCGATGTGCTCGACGTGTGCGACCCGAGCGGCATGGTTGTCGCGCGCGGTATCGCCGAGGCCGATTCGGACGTGTTGGAGCTTGCTGCCGGCCGCCGCCAGGACCAAATCGCCAGCAACCGACTGCTCGCAAACCTGGCCGAAAAGCCCGCGATCCATCGAGATAATCTAATCGTCTTCGCCTAACCAATTGACGCTGCAAACGCCCCTAAGCGGCAATCTGACGTTCAATCGTCGGGCATGACCAAAAGGTCAATGCCCTCCTCTTTCACGTCACCTTGCTCGCTTAGGGGCGTTTTCGCTTTCCGTCCTCTACCTGCGGCATTCTCGTTGCCGGCCCTTATTCGGCACTTGGGGACGTTCCTTTTGTGCCGGCACTTTGGGACATTCCTTTGCTAGAAGATTCGGCGCAGGTCTCCGCGGTTGAGGGCTTCGTCGAAGAGGTGCTTGAACACCACGCTGCCGTGCAGGCCATCGTGCTCAAACTCGTTCGTCACCCAGGCGTGCGAGTTGCCCACGCGGCTGAGCGTGTCGAGCTGCAGACCCGAATCCACGTACATGTCATCGAAGTACACGGCGGCCTGGAGTGGCACCTCGTTGCATGCTAGGCGCTGCGGGTCGTAGATCTTGTCCCAGCTCGTGTCTTCCATTAGCAGATCCATCGCGGGCTTGAAGGGCTTAAGTTCGGGCATCTGCTCAAACATCCACGGGAACATGGCCTCGCCGGTAAACATGAGCGGGCGCGCGAGGGCGTCGAACTCGGCGCGGTGTGCCTTCTCTTCTGCCGCGGCCCAGCGGATGGGCATGGTGTCGCCGTCGGCGTAGATGAACTCCTGCAGCGTCCAGTACAGCGGGTCTGTACGCGTGTTGGTGCGCTCGAAGGCGCGCATCAAAAAGCTGTCGGATATCGAGGTTCCGCAGCTCAGCGTGCCGTCGCCGTCAACAAAAGCATGGCCGATAATCCAGTGCATGCGCTCAAAGCTCGGCTTCATGCCAAAGTCGCTGCCCATGAGCTGCAGGCGCTCGACCGTCATCGGCGAGCCGTCGGGTAGCACGGGCTTTTGCTCCTCGATCGCATCGGCCAGGGCCGCCACACGCTCGACGTCGGCGGGATAGCGGTCGTAGTACTGCTGCGTTTTGGCTGCCATGCGCGGGAAGGTGTGCGCGTAGACCTCGCTGGCGCTCGCCGGCACGTGCGGAATGCCGCCGCAGGTAAAGCTTGCCGTCACGCCCTCGGGGAAGAGCGATAGATAGCTCAACGTCAAAAAGCCTCCGTAGCTCTGTCCGAGTGTGACCCAGGGCTTGCCGCCAAAGCCCACCAGGCGCAGGTACTCAAAATCGCGCACGATCGAGCTGGCGAGGTGCCGCTTGAGGAAGTCCGCCTGCGAGCGGGCTGCATCGGAGCCTGCCGCCTCGGCGCGCTCGCCCAGTGCGGCAATCGTGCGCCCGTCTACACAGCTGCTGCGCCCGGTACCGCGCTGGTCGGGCAGGACGACGCGGAAGTGCTTGACGGCCTCCTCAATCCAGCCGTCGCTTGTGGGCGACAGCGGACGCGGGCTCTCGCCGCCGGGGCCGCCCTGCAAAAACAGGAGCAGTGGCAGATCGTCGTTGATGCGGTCGGGCGCGCAAACCACGCGGTAGAAGAGCTTGATGCTCTCGGGCGCGCCGGCGATGGGTGCCGGCATAGCGCCGCGGCGCATAGTGCTGCCGACGGCCAGGAGCATCGGCTCCAGGCCGCGCCAGTCAAGGGGGACGTCGATGCTGTGGTCCTCGACGTAAAGGCCGGGGACGTGGTATGAAGTGATGAGGGCCATGTGAGTCTTCCGTTCGTTGCGGTGTTTCGGGTTGACCAATTCTACCGCCGCGGGCGAGGCCATGCGCAAATCGGCTACCATGGTTGCAAACTTCTAGGAGAAAGGGCCGCCCATGTCGGTCGATATAGCCACGTATGTCCACGATCTTGCCGTTGCCGCCAAGGCAGCGTCGGCCTCACTTGCCACGGCGAGCGATGAGCAGCGCCAGGAGGCCGTGCGCGCCATGGCCGCAGCACTGCGCAACGGTGTCGACTCCATCGTCGCCGCCAACGAGCTCGACATGTCCGCCGCGCGCGATGCGGGTACCTCGGCCGGACTGCTCGATCGCCTGCTGCTGACGCCCGAGCGCGTTGAGGGCATGGCCGCCGGCCTGGAAAAGCTCGCTGAGCTGCCTGATCCCGTTGGCCACGTGCTCGACCACCGCATACTCGCAAGCGGCGTGGACCTGACCCGCGTGAGCGTGCCGTTGGGCCTGGTCGCCATGGTTTACGAGGCGCGCCCCAACGTGACGGCCGACGCCGCGGGCATCTGCATCCGCACCGGCAACGCCTGCATTCTGCGCGGCGGCTCGCTGGCCTATCACTCGTGTGCCATGATTTCTGAGCTGCTGGCCGATGCGCTCGAGACCAAGGGCTTCCCGCGCGAGGCCGTCTCGATGATTGAGTCCACCGATCGCGAGGCCACCGGCGAGCTCATGAAGCTTCGCGGCATCGTCGATGTGCTCATTCCGCGCGGCGGTGCGGGCCTGATCCAGCGCTGCGTGCGCGAGTCGCTTGTGCCGGTGATCGAGACGGGCACGGGCAACTGCCACATCTACGTGCATGAATCCGCCGATTTTGACAAGGCGCTCAACATTATTGTCAATGCCAAGACGCAGCGCGTGGGCGTGTGCAACGCTGCCGAGTCGCTGCTTGTGGACCACGCCGTGGCCGACGCGTTTTTGCCCGCAGCCGTGGCTGTGCTGCACGACCACGGTGTGCTGATTCACGGCGACGAGGCCACGTGCGCCGCATGCGCCGATGCCGGTCTTGCCGAGGGCGACGACTACGTGGCCGCGACCGAGGAAGATTGGGGCCGCGAGTACCTGGCGCTCGAGATGAGCGTTAAGGTCGTGGCGAACGAGGATGAGGCCATCGTACACATCAACCGCTACGGTACCATGCATTCCTGTCTCTTATACACATCTCCGAGCCCACGAGACACTGAGCGATCTCG
>URNM01000114.1 GCA_900549185.1 uncultured Collinsella sp.
GATCTACACTCGACTAGTCGTCGGCAGCGTCAGATGTGTATAAGAGACAGACCAGGCACTCCCAGACATGGCCCAGCGGATCCACATCCTCGCGACGCTTGAGCAGCAGTGTCTCGACCACGCCGCCCGAGCCCGTCTTGCGGCCAATCAGGCGAGCCGGCATCACGCGCGTCTGGTTGATGACGAGCACGTCGCCCGGCTCGATATAGTCGATGATGTCACGGAAGATGCGGTGCTCGACGGTGCCGCCATGCTCTAGCGGCGTTCCTGTCTCGGAGCCTTTGCGATCAACCACCAGCAGGCGGCAGGAGTCGCGCGGCTCGGCAGGCGCCTGGGCGATGAGCTCTTCGGGCAGGTTATAGTCAAAATCATCGGTACGCATAGACACGTCGGATTCTCCTTATATAGCTAAAGACCGCTCTACATCCTAGCAGGCTGACGTCCCAAGTGAACTACTTTTTGGCGGCTTTGCGCTCGTCGCGGATGCGGGCGCGGTCCATGGCCGCCTCGACAGCCGAGAAGCGGCAACCACAGTAGTTCTGCCGATACATGCCAAGCTCGCGCGAACGGCGTGTCGCCTCGGGGTAATACGGGCGAAAATCGCGAATCACCGGGGTGAGCCCATGTGCCGCCGCCAAGCGCTCAAGCACGTCATTGCAAGTATCGAACAGCTGGTACGGCGAGACGGCGAGCGTCGTGCCCACAAACTCAAACCCGCGCTCCTGGGCCACGCGGCACGCCTCGGCCAAGCGCAGGGCATAGCACGCGCGACAGCGACGAGGCCGATCGGCACCCAGCGGTGCCACGCCGGTCTCCCAGCGATCGCGGTCCTCCCCTGCCTCGATGAGCTCGATGTCGCCATCGGCACACCACCGGCGCAGCTCGTCCAAGCGGCGCTGCCATTCATCGCGCGGTTGAATATTGGGGTTGGTCCAGCAAATTGTGGGTTCAAACCCTTCCTCGCGCAGCAGGCGAACCGGCTCCAGCGAGCACGGCGCGCAGCAAGCATGCAGCAGCAACGGCTTCATGGACATCTCCTCTCCCACAATGATTTTTAAATCCCCGTCCCAGAAAAATCATCCCAAAAGACTACCTTGCGAAAAAGCGCACGCCAAAGGACGTATCCTCGCAGGCGACAATGCGGCGGTCGCGCAAAATGGTCCGCACGTAATACCAGTCGCCTACACAGCCCGACAAATGCAAGCCGGCAGCCAGATAGCACAGCAGCGGATAGCCCGAAAACGCAAACCCCAGGGCAAGCGTTGTCGTCACAACAACCGTCGGCGCCAGGCAAACCGCCATGTACCGCCGGCGCGAATACACAACGCCTTCGGCGCAGGCATAGATCATCGCCGTCTCGCGATTCGCCCCAAAGGTCACCTGCGCGCCCGCAGGCGCCAGCAGCTTAAAAAACACACCGTGCACCAGCTCGTGCACGGCAAATGACGCCGCCGAAACCGCAGCCAAGCCGACTATCCAACCCAAGACAACCGTCCAGCCACCCGCGTCAGCCGCATCCAGATCCGCAGACCCGCCCAGCAGCATAAACACCGGCACCAGGCACACGGCAAATGCGCCAAGCACCGCCATCCCCCACACAAAGCAGGCGTGCAGAAAATCCTCGTCCTCAAACGCATGTATGTTGGAAATCTCATTCATAGCATCTTAGGATAGCGCCCCTGCCACGTACCCGTCCGCATGTGCGATAATGTCGAACGATATGCACGAATTGACCACCGCGCAGCCAGGCCTTTCGCCCGGCTGCGCTCTCACCATATGCGAAGGAGTCCCATGGCATCCAAATACTCCATGAACGACCGTCCCAGCTGGCCTCGCCGCGCCATCGTTACCGCCGGCGAGCCCTACGGCAACAAGGGCCTTCACTTTGGCCACGTTGGCGGTGTCTTTGTCCCGGCCGACTTCTTCGCCCGCTTCCTGCGCGACCGTCTGGGCCGCGAGAACGTCATCTTCACCTCGGGCACCGACTGCTACGGCTCGCCCATCATGGAGAGCTACCGCAAGCTCAAGGAAAACGAAGGCTACGACAAGTCCATTAGCGAGTACGTCGAGTCCAATCACTCCCGCCAGGCCGCGACCCTCAACAACTACAACATCAGCTGCGATATCTACGGCGGCTCGGGCCTTGAGCCGGCTGCGCAGATTCACAACGAAGTTACCGCCGAGATTATCGAGCGCCTGCACGAGCAGGGCACCATCTCCAAGCGCTCCACGCTGCAGTTCTACGATGCCAAGGCCGGCACGTTCCTCAACGGCCGCCAGGTGATCGGGCGCTGCCCCATCCAGGGCTGCAAGTCCGAGAAGGCGTACGCCGACGAGTGCGACCTGGGTCACCAGTTTGAGCCCGAGGAGCTCATCGCGCCCAAGAGCCAGCTCACCGGAGAGGTGCCCGAGCTGCGCCCGGTCGACAACCTCTACTTTGACCTGCCGGCCTACCTCGACTTTATGAAGACCTACACCGCCAAGCTCGCCCAGAACCCGCAGGTTCGCTCCGTGGTCTCCAAGACCATGGAGGAGTGGCTGCTGCCGGCACAGCTCTACATCCAGAACAAGTTCCGCGAGGCTTTCGACGCCGTCGAGGACCAGCTGCCCGAGCACACCGTGCTGGAGCCCGAGGGCAACAAGAGCAGCTTTACCGTCACCTTCCCCAGCTGGAAGGAGCGCGACGACGCCCACGCGGTGCTCGCCAACGGCGGCGTGCGCTTCCGCAGTGGCAAGGCGCTCGTGCCCTTCCGCATCACCGGCAACATCGACTGGGGCGTTCCGGTGCCCGAGGTCGACGGCGTGAACGACGTCACCTGCTGGTGCTGGCCCGAGAGCCTGTGGGCGCCCATCAGCTACACCCGCACCGTGCTCGCACGCGATGCCAAGGCCGCCGGCGTAACTGAGGGCGTCGCCGCCCAGGATGCCGCCCTCATGGGCGAGCCCGCCGCCGATTCCACGCAGGTCCCCGCGCCCACCTATCAGCACAGCTCACTCGACTGGCGCGACTGGTGGTGCTCGGACGATGCACAGATCTACCAGTTCATCGGTCAGGACAACATCTACTTCTACTGCATCGCGCAGACCGCCATGTGGGAGGCCCTGGGTTGGGACCTTACGCAGAGCACCGTCAGCGCCTGCTATCACCTGCTCTACATGGGCAAAAAGGCCAGCTCGTCCTCGCAGACGCCTCCCCCGCCGGCAGACGACCTGCTCAACCACTACACCTGCGAGCAGATGCGCGCGCATTGGCTGTCGCTCGGCCTATCCGAGAAGCCGGTGAGCTTTAGCCCCAAGGCATATGACACCCGCGTGACCGGCAAGGACAAGGACGGCAACGAGGTGCGCGCCTGTGACGACAAGCGCGTTATCGACCCGGCCCTTAAGGAGAGCGCGCTGCTGACTGGCGTGTTCAACCGCCTGGCCCGCAGCTGCTTCTACGGCGTCGCCGTCAAGGAGGGCGACGAGAGCCCCTATCGCAACGGCTGCATTCCCGCCGGTGCCGCCTCCGCCGCCGTGGTCGAGGCTGCCGAGCAGGCCGCCCTTGCCTTTGAGCAGGCCATGTACAAGTTCGAGACGCACCGCGCGCTCGCCGTGTGCGACGACTACCTGCGCGCCGCCAACAAGCGCTGGAGCGATGCCTCCAAGGCCGCCAACAAGCTCGAGGGTGAGCCGGCCAACATCGCCATGAAGCAAGCTCTGGTCGACGCCTTTACCGAGCTGCGCGTGGCGACCGTCCTGATGCACGGTATCGTCCCGGCCGGCTGCGAACTCATCTGCGAGTACTTCGACGTCGATCCGGTCGCCTTCTTTAGCTGGGACAACATCTTTGCCTCCACGGACGAGTTTGTGGAGAGCCTGGGTGAGAAGCCCGGCGAGCACCGCGTGAAGCCGCTGCCCCCGCGCTTCGACTTCTTTAGCAAGCACGAGAGCCAGTACTAAAGCACGCCAGCAGCAGCGTGCCCGGACAGTAGTCAAATTGGGACGGGAAGGAAAGACGGATGTCCAAGCCGCGTCGTCGTAAGCAGAAAAAGCAGGTTAAGCCCGAGCTCAAGCTCAGGCAGTTTGCCGCTACAGAGCTATCCGACCAGCTTGCCGCCCTTCCCTGCGCCGCCGACCTGCCGCGCTTTATGGTCGACACGGTTGCCGGCGCCTATACGCCTGCCGATGCCGAGCTCATGATCGAGGGCTTTGGCGCCGCAGCCACGCGCCCGGTCACGCTGCGCGCCAACACGCTCAAGGCGACCGCCGAGGACATCGCCGCGGCACTCGACGCCGCCGGGATCGCCCACCGCTCCGTCGCATGGTATCAGGATGCCTTCATCCTGCCCGAGGCCCAGGTTTCCGATCTGTGGGATCTCGACATCTACCGCGACGGCAAAATCTATCTGCAGAGCCTGTCGTCCATGATGCCGCCTTTAGTGTTGGGCGCTCAGGCCGGCGAGGACATCCTGGACATGTGCGCGGCCCCCGGCGGCAAGACGACGCAGATCGCCGCCCTCACCCAGGGACAGGCACACCTCACCGCCTGCGAGATGAGCATTCCCCGTGCCGAAAAGCTCGAGGCCAACTTGGGCCGCCAGGGCGCCAAAAACGTACCCGTCATGCGCATTGACGCACGCGAGCTTGACGAGTTCTTCCGCTTTGACCGTATTCTGCTCGACGCCCCCTGCACCGGTACGGGCACCGTCATCAGCGGCAACGAGAAAAGTCTGCGCGGCCTCACCGAGCAGCTGCTGAGCAAGTGCGCGCGCTCGCAGCGAGCACTTCTGGACCGCGCCATGGGAGCCCTCAAGCCGGGCGGCACGCTCGTCTATTCGACGTGTTCGATCTTGCCGCAGGAAAACGAGGACGCCCTGCAAGAGGCCCTCGACAAGCACATGGACTGCGAGCTCATCCCCCTCGACGGTACACCGAGTGAAAGCGAAGCACGCCGCGCCCGCGAAGCCGGTGAGGAACCGCGCATCGAGTGCAACGCCCTTACCGAGGCCATTGCCGCGGGCCACGTCTCGGCCATTGCCAACGGCATGCCCGGCACGCTGGCCATTCCGCCCAGCCGCGACTTTGAGGGCTTCTATATCGCCCTGGTCCGAAAACGCAGCTAGCGCACGGATCCAAAACTTAACAAGCTATCGCCGTGCGTGCCTGTCCTGCTGGTCCTTATGCCACGCAAGCGCTTCACGCTCCTTGCGCTCGGCCTTTTTGCCCTTAATGGCCGTGACCGCAAAGTAGATGACCGCGGCGGCAACGATCGCGCCCACGCATAGGCCAATCGAGCCCAACATTGCCGAAAATTCCATACCGCGTCACCTCTCTTTTGCATACGGAACATTCAAGATAGCACCTCGATTCCCGCCACCACAGCTCCTTCACGTTCGCCGGCCCTTCAGTCTAACGGATGGCGCAGCGGGGAAAAATCAACTCGTCAAACGATTTAGCACTCGCAACGCCGGTCGCACACTGCCGACCGCACAACATAGAAACGGACCGCCATGGATTCTCTCAACGATTTGAACGAGCGCGTCGACGCCTTTGTCGGCACCAGCTCCTTCGAGACGCCTGCCGCGACTAACGACCAAGCCCCCATCGATGTTCCCGCCGAGGTTCACGAGGACATCGTCGCCTCGGTCGACTTCTCCGAGGTAGAGCTTGCAGACGAATTTACCGAGCCCCAGGTGGCCGTAACTCCCAACGGCCTTTTGCCCATGGAGCCGCTGCCCATCGACGGGCGCCTGCGCAAGGCGGCCC
>URNM01000115.1 GCA_900549185.1 uncultured Collinsella sp.
CGAGATCGCTCAGTGTCTCGTGGGCTCGGAGATGTGTATAAGAGACAGCCTTATAGACGTCGCGCAGCGTGACCACGACGCGCGTGATAATCTCGGGGTAGACGCGAGCGGTGCGCGTGGCGATGACCTTGGCGGCGCGCGGTGACAGAACTTCGTCGTCGTCAAGCAGGTAGCGTAGGATGACGGTCTCGTCGATGATGGTGCTACTCATTGATATCTACTTCCTCGGGACCCAAAATCGAATCGTCGCTTTCCGTGGCAAGGTATTCAATCCAGGCATTGCGCTCCTCGGAGCGGCGATTGGGATCTCCGTATGCTTTGAGCGATCCATAGGCGGCGGTGCCGTCCTTTGAGCGCACGGCGACCGGCTGAAAGGGAAGCTTGCGCATCAAAATGCTCTGCGCGACAAAAAGGCGGACAGCCTCGGCGAGCGATGTGCCCATGGCGTCGTAGAGGCGCTCGGCATGCTGTTTGTCCTCTTCGCAAATGCGCACCTGCAGGATGGCTCGTTTTTGCGTCGATGACATCACTGCCCTCCCTTAGCTAACGTGCAATATAGTCGGTCAAATGCGGCATGTACCGATATCATAGAATCTTATAACCATTACTTTATTTTACTCAAGTAAATAACCATTAACACGAATACAAGCGTAGTACATCCAAAATGAGAGCGTGTAAAAATCTCAGAGGTGTACGCATGTAATACACTCACCTTTATAGCTTTTAGAGAATAATTCCAACCTGCCAAAACCCCTGCAATACACCCGTATTGCAGGGCCTATGCTCAAGTTTGCCACCTGCAACTGCGTATATTTAGCCTGTATATCGTTGGAGGAACTCTACCGAAGCGCCTGTTTCGCCGCATGCGCTCGATACGCCGATGCCAGGCCACGGGCGGCTTGGGGCAACGTCGACAGGGTCTCTCCGGCATGGGATTCAGGAGGGAGTGAACAACATGGGCAATAAACGAGTCGTGGCTGATTCTTCACGCTGCATTGGGTGTCAAACCTGTATGGCGGCGTGCATCGAGGCGCACGATATTCCCGGCAACATCGCCGCGCCGCGCCTGCGCGTGACGCGTACGTACGAGATCTCCGCACCGGTGGCTTGCCATCACTGCGAGGATGCCCCGTGCGCCAAGGCCTGTCCTACGGGCGCCTTGTTCTTTGATCCAAAGAACCATCGCATCGGCGTCAACGAGGACAACTGCATCGGCTGCAAGAGCTGCGTCATGGCATGCCCCTTTGGCGCCGTGAGCGTGGCGACCACGCAGGTCCCCGTCTTGATGGGTGACGTGCGAGTGGGTTCGCAGACTAAGAGCTTCGTGCTCAAGTGCGACCTGTGCGTGGACCGTCCCGGCGGTCCGGCGTGTGCCGAGGCGTGCCCGACTAAGGGCCTCACCCTGGTAGACGAGGAGCGTTTGGCGGAGCTGACCGCCGAGCGTGCCCGCGCCACCATCGAAAACGAGGCGTAAGCGTCGGGCGACAGGCCCAATGATTGTCAAATAAGTACCGAGCATTCGGTAGCAGAGAAAGGAAGGAGGGTGTCATGGAGAAGCATAAAGTGATTTGCCCGTACTGCGGCGCCGGTTGCCAGTTTAACCTCCTGGTCCAAAACGGCCAGGTCGTGGGTACCGAACCGCTTAACGGCATCACCAACCAGAGCGAGCTGTGCCTTAAGGGCATGAGCGGCTACGACTTCATCAACGACACCAAGATCTTGACTCCTCGCGTACTGCACCCGATGATCCGTCGCACCAAGGGTGCGGATCTTGAGCGCGTAAGCTGGGACGAGGCACTGGATTTCACCGCATCTAAGATGCAGGCCATAATTGACGAATATGGTCCTAACGCTGTCATGACCACCGGCTCTTCGCGAGGCGGCGGCAATGAGGCGAACTACGTCATGCAGAAGTTTACGCGTGCGTGCATCGGCACCCACAGCGTAGACAACTGCGCCCGTACTTGACACGGCCCTACTGTCCTCGGTCTGATGGACACGGTTGGTTCAGGTTGCATGTCATGCTCCATCCCCGGTATGGAGGATGCGGGCTGCATTTTCCTCTTCGGCTATAACCCTGCCGATTCGCACCCCATCGTCGCAAGGCGTATCGTGCGAGCCAAAGAAAAGGGTTGCAAGATCATCGTCGCCGACCCGCGCCATATCGAAACCGCGCGTATCGCCGATCTCTACCTTCCGATCAAGAACGGTTGCAATGTTGCGTTCCTCAACGCCTTTGCCAACTGCTTGGTCAACGATGGCCTCTACGACAAGGAATTCGTCGCCGAGCACACGAACGGCTTTGACGAGTGGTGGGAGACCATCAAGAACTACACTCCCGAATCCGTACAGGACATCACGGGTGTCGAGCCCGCGTTGATCCACCAAGCTGCCGAGATGTACGCCACGGCGAAGCCCTCTGCCATTATTGGCTGGGGCATGGGCGTATGCCAGCAGAAGCAGAACCTGAAGACGGTGCACACCATCGCCTCCATCGCCTGCGTTGCCGGCCAGATCGGCAAACCCAATTCCGGTCTCGCGCCCGTGCGTGGCCAGAATAACGTCCAGGGCTCTTGCGATATGGGCATGCTGCCCAACCTGTACCCTGGCTACCAGAAAGTCACCGACCCGGCAGTGCGTGCCAAGTTTGCCAAGGCTTGGGGCGTGCCCGAGGAAAAGCTCCCGCTCGAGGAGGGCTACAAGCTCACCGACCTGGGCCACCTGGTCGACGAGGGCAAGGTGCACTGCTTCTACAACTACGGCGAGGACCCGGTGCAGACCGAGCCCGATTCGGCCGGAATGCGCAAGACGCTCTCCAAGCTGGATCTGTTTATTTGCCAGGACATCTTTATGACGCAGACGACCATGCTCGCCGACGTCATCCTGCCTGCCACCTCTTGGGGCGAGCACGAGGGTGTCTTTACCGCATCCGACCGTAGCTTCCAGCACTTTGACGCGGCCGTTCCGCCCAAGGGCGAGTGCCGTCACGACTGGGAGATCTTCGCGGACCTGTCTACGCGTATGGGTTACCCCATGCACTACGACAACACCGAGCAGATCTGGAACGAGTGCATTAGCCTGTGCCCCAACTTTGTGGGCGCGACCTACGAGAAGATGGCTCCCGAGGGCGGCTACGCCCAGTGGCCCGTCAAGAGCACCGATGTGAACGACCACGGTACGCCCGACATGTTCGCTGGTGGCAAGTTCACCACCAAGGACGGCCGCGCCAACCTGATGGCGCACGACTGGGAGGCGCCCTCCGAGCTTCCCGATGATGAGTACCCGCTCATCCTGTGCACCGTCCGCGAGGTCGGCCACTACAGCTGCCGCTCGATGACCGGCAACTGCAAGACGCTGGCGCTGCTTGCCGACGAGCCCGGCTTTGTCCGCATGAATCCCGCGGACGCCGAGGCGCGCGGCATCAAGAATGGCGACATCGTCTCGATTCACAGCCGCCGCGGCCAGGTATACAGCCGCGCCGACGTGAGCGATCGCATCAACAAGGGCACGGTCTACATGACCTACCAGTGGTGGATCGGCAAGTGCAACGAGCTGACCATGCACAAGGTCGACCCGGTCTCGCATACGCCCGAGGACAAGTTCTCCGCCTGCCAGGTCGACGCTATCGCCGACCAGGTCTGGGCCGAGGGCGAGGTCGAGCGTCAGTACACCGAGCTCAAGCAGGCTCTGGTGGACGCCGCCGCTCCCCAGGACGTTGAGCCCGGCGCCGTCAAGTTCGACGACGAGACGCACGTGAATCAAATCGTGTAGTTCCGTTCTCGTTGGCTTTTTGGGCCGGGCGTCCCGTACGTTCGGGAGCCCGGCCCGTTATTTTGAAAGGAAGTGGGGATGAACCGCTTCATCGACATCAACCCGGAGAGGTGCATCGGCTGCGGAACATGCCAGTCCGCCTGTGCCGACGCCCACCGGATGCAGGGTCTTCAGGATACGCCGCGCCTGGCGCTCGTGAAGACCGGCGGTATTTCGGCCGCCCTTGCCTGCCACCATTGCGAGGGTGCCCCCTGCGCCGAGGTCTGCCCGGTGAATGCCATCGAGCACGATGGCGACCGCATCCACGTCAAGGAGCAGGAGTGCATCGGGTGCAGGCTGTGCGCCATCGCGTGCCCCTTCGGAGCCATCCATCCCGACGGCACGTCTATCGCCGGTGTCGCAGGCATGTGCGACCCGACGCCTTCGTATCCTAAGTCCCTGAGCAGCCTGCTTACGTGGGCTCCCGGCCAGTACACCTGCGCCGTCAAGTGCGACCTGTGCGCCTTCGATTCGGACGGCCCGCATTGTGTGGCGGCGTGCCCCACCAAGGCGCTGACCGTCATGGGCGGCGCGGCCGATCGCGAGCTCGACGAGGCCAAGCGCCTGCGCTCGATTGAAAACGGTCCGGTCGTCGACGTTACCGCTGTGGCCCAGGGCCTGTCCGAGAAAGCAGAAGGGAGCGTAAACAATGGATAGCATGACGCTGTTTATCGCATCGCTTGCCGTCTCGTGCATCGGTGCGCTCGCCTCGGTTCTGCTGATCAAGGCCGATAACGCCGCCAAGACCGCCGGCTGCCTTATCGGCGCCGTCGCGGCCGTGCTGTCGTTCATCGCGGGCCTCGAGGCCGTGCTTGGCGACGTTTCGTCCCTCAACACGGTCTTCTTTTTCCCGTTCGCCCGTCTCGAGCTCTTGCTCAACGGCCTTGCGGGCCTGATCGTGGTCCTCATCTCAATCCTCGCCTTTGCGGGCTTCATCTACGGTCTGTCCTACTTCGATGAGTACCCGGGCAAGGTCGGGCGCGCCGGTTTCTTCATGAACACCTTCGTCGCCTCGATGATGCTCGTCATCACCGCCGACAACGTGTTCTGGTTCCTGGTCGCCTTTGAGCTCATGTCCCTTACGAGCTACTTCCTTGTCGTTATCGAGGAGAACAAGAACTCCATTAGGGGCGGTTGGCTCTACTTCGTCATCGCGCACGTGGGCTTTGTCCTTATCATGGCGAGCTTCCTGCTCATGACCAACGGCGTGGGCGGTTCCTTCAGCTTCAGTGATTTCCGTACGCATGACTTTGGACCCGCCGTCTCCTCCGCGTGCTTCGTCCTCGCGTTCTTCGGATTCGGCGCAAAGGCCGGTATCATCCCGCTGCACTCCTGGCTGCCCCAGGCGCACCCCGAGGCGCCGTCCAACGTGTCCGCCCTCATGTCCGGCGGCATGATCAAGATCGGCATCCTGGGAATCCTCAAGGTCGGTCTCGACCTGCTCGCGGGTTCGGGCGTCCAGCTCTGGTGGGGCCTCATGGTCCTGGTCTTCGGATCCATCTCGTCGGTCCTGGGCGTCGTCTACGCCCTCCACGAGCACGACATTAAGCGCCTGCTGGCCTACCACTCCGTCGAGAACATCGGCATCATCTTGCTCGGTGTCGGCGCGTCCATGACGGCGCACGCCCTGGGCAACGACGTCATCGCGACGATCGCGCTCATGGCCGCCCTCTACCACACGCTCAACCACGCCATGTTCAAGGGCGAGCTGTTCCTCGGCGCGGGCTCCCTGCTCTATGCCACGGGTACGCGCAACATGGAGAAGATGGGCGGCCTGTTCCGCCGTATGCCGGTCACGGCCGTCTGCTTCCTCATCGGTGCCCTTGCCATCTCGGCTATCCCGCCGCTCAACGGCTTCGTTTCCGAGTGGTTCACCTACCAGTCCCTGTTCAACATCTCGACTCTCTCCGACCCGGTCGTCATGGTGT
>URNM01000116.1 GCA_900549185.1 uncultured Collinsella sp.
ATCTACACTCGACTAGTCGTCGGCAGCGTCAGATGTGTATAAGAGACAGTGCGAGTATCGCCCCGAGCTCGAGTATCCGGCAGATGTGTACCTCGAGGGCTCCGACCAGCACCGCGGTTGGTTCCAGAGCTCGCTGCTCACCTCGGTGGGTGCCAACGGCCACGCTCCGTACAAGGCAGTCGTCTCGCAGGGCTTCACGCTCGACGGCCAGGGCCGCAAGATGTCCAAGTCGCTCGGCAACGTCATCGACCCCAACAAGGTCTGCGACGAGATGGGCGCCGACATCATCCGCCTGTGGGTTGCCTCCGTCGACACCAGCTCCGATGTCTCCATCGACCACGAGATTCTCGCTCGTACGTCCGATGCCTACCGTCGTTTCCGCAACACGCTGCGCTTCCTGCTTTCCGAGCTTGAGGGCCAGTTTGAGCCCGAGAACGACGGCGTCGCTTTTGCCGACCTGCTGGCGCTCGACAAGCTCATGGTTGCCCGCCTGACCCAGGTTCAGGCCGAGGTCGACGATGCCTACGCCAGCTACGAGTTCCCGCGCGCCTACCGTGCGCTCTACGACTTCGTGGTTACCGAGCTTTCCAACGTGTACCTCGACGCCCTGAAGGACCGTCTGTACTGCGATAAGCCCGGCTCGCTCGAGCGCCGCAGCGCCCAGACCGTGCTCGCAGAGCTCTTCTCGATGCTCATGCGCGACCTGCAGCCGATCCTGTCCTACACGGTTGACGAGGCCATGGCATATGCGCCCGCAGGCTGCGTCGATCACCAGAAGTACGCCGCGCTGCTCGATTGGTACAAGTCGCCCATCACGGTCGACGAGGCCAATGAGTTTGAGGGCGTGCTCGAAGCTTCGCTCGAGCTCCGTAGCGCCGTGACCAAGGCCCTTGAGGATGCCCGTTCTGCCGGCACCTTCACCAAGAGCCAGCAGGTCCGCGTCAAGGCGGTCGTTCCCGCCGAGATGTACGCGCTGCTGACCGGCGACAAGGCCGTCGATCTGGCCGAGTTCTACATCGTCTCCGATGTTGAGCTGACCCAGGGCGAGGAGCTCTCCGTTGCCATCGAGGCTGCCGAGGGCGAGTGCTGCGACCGTTGCTGGAACTACCGCACCACCGTCGGCGAGTACAACGGCCATGCACATATTTGCAAGCGCTGCGCGGAGGCGCTGAACTAGTCGTTGGGGACGTTCTTAAATGACTAGTCAAACAAGAACGTCCCCATTGACTACCTGTGTCACATTCAAGCGGCATTCTGTTTTTCGGAATGCCGCTTTCCTTTTTAGCTGGTTATTTCGCTTGCGTTGGTGGATATGTCGTGCGTTCTTCGTATGGCAATATAAGATAGTTCTTTGCATTAAACGTAATTCGATGATCTTGAGGGTAGGGGATTGATTTGGGTCGTACTGGGGATATGACGCCGCCTTTGCGTTGGCGGTTGGGTGTTGCTGGTGGGGTGGCGCTGGTTGTGCTGCTTGTTGACCAGTTGACCAAGCTTGCGGTTCGTGCCGTGGGCGATGCACTGCATGTGACCGTCATCCCCGGCGTGATCGACTTCCTGTTTGTCCGCAATATCGGCGCTGCCTTTAGCATGGGCGACGGGCATGGCGTCGCGTTTGCCGTGCTGGCGCTGGCGGTCATTGTCGCTATTGCCGTGTACCTCGTTCGTGCACCCCAGCTCGCCCATCTTGAGGTTGTGGGCATGGCGATGGTTGCGGGCGGTGCTATCGGCAACGCTATCGATCGTTTGGCCTTTGGCTTCGTGACCGATTTTATTGCCACCACCTTCATCGACTTTCCCGTCTTCAATGTGGCCGATATCGGCATTACGGTCGGTGTTGTGCTGGCGCTTATCGGTTACATGTTCTTGAGTCCCGCCGCTCGCGAGGTCGATGCGACTGCTGAGCTCAATGCCCGTGATGAGGCCTGCGCTAAGCGCAAAGCCAAGCAGCGTGGGGAGCGTGCCCGCAAGATTCGCGAAAGGAATGAGCGTTAATGGCCGACATCCATATTCTCGTTGCCGACGATTGCGCTGGTCAGCGTCTTGACGCCTATCTGGGCTCCAATGACGGCTGCCCTACGCGCTCTGCCTGCGCGCATCTGATCGAGGGCGGCGCCGTAATCGTGAACGGCGAGACCTGTCTGTCAAAAAAGTATGCCGTACGCGCCGGTGACCGCATCTCGGTTGACCTGCCCGAGCCTCACGATCCGACTGACGTGATTCCCGAGGCCATTCCCCTCGATATCCGCTACGAGGACGACTACCTCATCGTGCTCTCCAAGCAGCGCGGGCTGGTGTGCCATCCCGCCCACGGCCACGAGAGCGGCACGCTTGCGAACGCCTTGGTCTACCACTGCGGTATCGATCATCTTGGTACCGTGCAGGGTGAGGACCGCCCCGGCATCGTGCATCGCCTGGATCGCGATACCTCGGGCCTCATGCTCGCGGCAAAAGACGACGACACCCAGCGCGCGCTTCAAAATCTTATTCGCACGCGTACGCTCGACCGCCGCTATATCACGCTTGTCCACGGGCACATCGCCATGGACGAGGGCACCATCAATACCGGTATCGCCCGTTCTACGCGCGACCGCGTCAAGATGGCGGTTTCGGACGACCCCTTTGCCCGTCAGGCCATTACGACATTTAAAGTCCTCGAGCGCTTTGATTCCACGCGCTTTGACGATGGTTATACGCTCGTTGAGTGCCATCTGTTTACCGGTCGCACGCACCAGATTCGCGTGCATATGCGTCATATCAACCACGCCTGCGTGGGCGATCCACTCTACGGCAAGTGCGATGCGCGCGCCGACCAGGGCCTGACCAGGCAGTTCCTTCATTCCTGGCGCGTGGCGTTCGATCATCCCGTGACGGGGGAGCGTATTGAGTGCCGCGATGAGCTGCCGTGGGATCTCGCTGCGGTTCTCGACGACCTGGCTCCGCGCTCACTCGGTCGTACTGCCGCTGGCGACGAAATCGTTCCGCAGCTCGGTCTTCTCGAAGCCTAACCAGTATTAGGTGGTTTCTTGAACTCGGTAAGCCTGCGGTAAGATATACGATTGTTTACGTAACGCGTTCTTGGGAGCCTGCATGCTCGCCTTTTTACAAACCAACACGCCCATCGTGATTTTCAACCAGATTGTCGTCACGCTGCTCACGGTCTGCTTTCTGTACCAGGTGGTCTTCTTTGTCATTGGCGCTCTTCGTGGCGAGGTCGCGCCTCCCAAGGCCAAAAAACTTCACCGCTATGCCTTCTTTATCGCGGCGCATAACGAGGAGGCCGTTATCGCCAATCTCGTTCGCTCCATCAAGGACCAGGATTATCCGTCCGAGCTCATCGAGGTCTTCGTGGTCGCCGATGCCTGTACCGATAACACGGCACAGCTCGCGCGCGAGGCGGGCGTCATCGTCTATGAGCGCAATGACCTGGCCCGTAAGGGCAAGAGCTGGGTCATGGACTTTGGTTTCGATCGCATTCTCAACGAGTATCCCGACACGTTTGAGGGCTACTTTATCTTCGACGCCGACAATGTTATCTCCCGCGATTACGTCTCCAAGATGAATGATGCCTTTGACCAGGGTTTCCATGTGGTCACGAGCTACCGCAACTCTAAGAACTTCGGCAGCTCGTGGATCTCGGCAGCTAATGCCACCTGGTATCTGCGCGAGGCGCGCTTTCTCAACAACGCGCGTAACATCTGCAAGACGTCTTGCGCCGTCTCGGGTTCGGGCTACCTCATCTCCGCAAGCGTTATCGAGGGCATGCACGGCTGGCAGTTCCATACGCTGACCGAGGACATCCAGTTCACCACGTTCTGCGCGATTCACGGCATTCGCATCGGTTATGCGCCGGCGGAGTTCTTTGACGAGCAGCCCGTGACGTTTAAGGCGTCCTGGAAACAGCGTATGCGTTGGACCAAGGGTTTCTACCAGGTCTTTTTTACCTATGGCAAGCATCTTGTCAAATCGACGTTCCGCTATCATCGCTTTGCCGCCTACGACATGTTTATGACCATCGCCCCGGGTATGCTGCTATCGCTGATCTCGATGCTCGCCAATGCGACGTTCCTGATCGTGGGCGGGCTCTCGCACGGCTTCTTGGCTACCGAAGTCGAGATGCAGGCGTGCGCCGCTTCGCTCATTATGACCTTCGCCATGATGTATCAGACCTTCTTTATCCTGGCGCTGCTCACGACTATCTTTGAGTACAAGCACATTCACTGCGCGCAAAAGTGGCGTCTGGTGACTAACCTGTTTACCTTCCCGATCTTTATGTTCAGCTATATCCCCATCACGGTGGCCGCGCTGTTCCTTAAGGTCGACTGGGTGCCGACGCAGCACGCCGTCAACGTTACCCTTGATGAGGTCATGCAAGGCGCCAAATAACCACCACCAAAACCACCGTAAAGGGGACAGGCACCTTTCTGGTGGTTTTTGCTTTTGCGATGCAGCTCGAGGAGGCGTCCGATGGTCTATATCCCGTTTTGGATTTGCATCTTTGCCGGCGTGGCAATTGATGCCCGAGAGCGACGGTTTCCCAATGGGCTTGCCGGCGCATGTGCCGTGGCGGCGTTGGCGGGTGTTTGGCTCGACCTCGGTTTGAACACAGCGCTTGACCACGCGGGTCTTGCCGTCATTGTGTATCTTGCTCTCGTGCTGACTGAGTCCCTCTGGCGTCGTCTTCGCCAAATCCCGGGCATCGGCATGGGGGATGCCAAGGCGCTCTTCGCGCTTTGCACGCTCGACCCTATGGGTGGCATCGTGGCATTTGCCGTCGCACTCCTGGCCCTGGCCCTCTCCTGTCTCTTCACAAAATCGCGCTCCCTGCCATTGCTCCCGTTTTTAGTGCCGATTTTTGCCATAATCGAGGTCGTGGGCTGCACTTTGTAACCGATTGCGCATCCTTCTTAAGGAGCATGCCATGGCATCTAATCAAGAAACGGCCGTCATTAAGGCGCGCATGGACCGTATCCCCTCGGCGTTGTCGCCCGAACTTGTCGAGCGCATTGCCGCCGATCGTGCTTCGGGCTATGTCAACCCGTATCGTTGCAACGACGATCAGGCTATTCGTCGTATTGATCGCGCCGCCGACAAAGGCACGCTTATGCGTCCGGCGTTTATGCGCGATACCGAAAAGATACTTCATCTTCCGGCGTACACCCGTTATGCAGGTAAAACGCAGGTCTTTAGCTTCCGTAGCAATGACGATCTGTCACGCCGCGGTTTGCACGTGCAGCTTGTCTCGCGCATTGCGCGCGATATCGGTCGCGCCCTGGGGCTCAATTGCGATCTGATCGAGGCGATTGGCCTGGGCCACGACTTGGGACACACGCCTTTCGGCCATGCCGGCGAGCGCTTCCTTAACGATATCTATCACGAGCGTACGGGGCGTTATTTTTTCCATAACGTGCAGTCGGTCCGCGTGCTCGACGCGTTGTATGGCCGCAACGTGTCGCTCCAGACGCTCGACGGCGTGCTATGCCATAACGGCGAGTACGAGCAGCGTGTGTTTGAGCTCTCGGACATGAGCTCCTTTGACCAGTTTGACCAGACGGTTGAGGATTGCATTGCCACGGGCTATAGCGCAATTGAGCATCTGCGTCCCATGACGCTCGAGGGCTGCGTCGTTCGCATTTCGGATATTCTTGCCTACGTCGGTCGTGACCTGTCTCTTATACACATCTGACGCTGCCGACGACTAGTCGAGTGTAGA
>URNM01000117.1 GCA_900549185.1 uncultured Collinsella sp.
GGCTCGGAGATGTGTATAAGAGACAGGCCCTGGAAGGCATCGTTGAGCTTGGCGGCCTTCTCGGCGTTCTTGGCGGCGAGCTCCTCCTGGGAGATCTCGGCCTCCTCGGCGCACTTCTGGGCGTCATAGGCTCGGAAGAACGGGTAGTACAGAACGAAGTCGACGACCAGGATAAGGGCGAGCATCACAAAGGCGAGCGGCTGGAAGCCCAGGCCCATGATGGTGCCGATGGGGCCGGGGACAGTCCAAGGCAGGGTGTACATAAAGCCGTTCATACCCAAGAAGTCGATAAAGATCTTGAGGATCCAAATGTTGGCGATCGGGGCAAAGACAAACGGGACAAAGAAGACGGGGTTGAGCACGATGGGCGCGGCGAACAGCAGCGGCTCGTTGACGGCAAAGCACACTGGGACGATGGCGGCCTTACCGACGGCGCGCATCTCCTGGGACTTGGCCAGGAAGCAGAACATAAAGACCAGGACGAGCGTGGCGCCGGTACCGCCCATGCAGACGACGAAGTACTGGGCACCCTGGGTCAGGACAGCGGAAGCGTGCTGGCCGGCCTGGAACGCAGCCAGGTTGTCGGTCATGTTGGCAACGAGGGCAGCGGCGATGGCGGGCTCGACGATCGAGGGGCCGTGGACGCCCACGAACCAGAACAGGCTCATGGCGCCGTAGATCACAGCGAGGCCGATGTAGCCGTCGGCAGCGGTGAACAGGGGCTGGAACACCTGGATGACGCCCTGGGCAAAGCAGAAGCCAAAAGCAGCGCGGAAGGCTATGTCAAAGACCCAAAAGACGGTGATGCAGACGGAGAAGGGGATGATGTCCTTAAAGGTCTGCGAGATGTTGGGCGGAACCTGCTCGGGCATCTTGACGGTGATGTTGCGCTTAATGAAGAACTTGTAGATGATGCCGGTCACAAACGCAGCGATGAAGGCGGTCAGCAGGCCTTTGGAACCAAGGTAGGTGGTGTTGAAGCCGCTGGCGGCGTCCGTGGCGATGGTGTCGCTCGAAAGGAGCAAGAAGCCGATGATGGCCGCGCACATGCACGAGATGAAGTTGATCTGGTTGTTCTTGGGCAGATCGCGGTTCTGAGCGTCGGCGAAGTGCTTGGCCGTGGTGGCGGCGCAGGCGATGGCCAGGATGCCCATGGAGTAGTTGTAGCACTTCCACAGGGCGTTGTTGATGTCATCGGGCCAGTAGAAACCCCAGATGTTGGGGACCGAGGCTACCAGGCAGAAGATGGACGAGAAGATGATGATGGGGATGACGGAGATAAAGCCGTCGCGGATCGCCTTGAGGTACTTGTTGCGGGCGATCGCGTTGAAAAAGGGCTGGCCTTTTTCGATGGTGGCGATGAGTTGCTCCATGCAATGCTCCTAAGAGTCGGTGGGTTAGCAACGATGGTAGCTTTTGGCGTTCGGTTGCCAAAATGTTGACGTTGCCATTTTGCGACACAAAAAAAGACGCGAACCGGTGGTTCCTGTGCCTGCGAACCGTCGATTCCTTATGCGTAAACGTTTGAGCCGCCCGGGGGCTCTGTGTTTGCACAATGGCAACGTTAACATTTGGTCGACAAAAGCCGTTCGGGGAAGCAAAAATGTCGGTGAACGGTAGGTTTTGGGTGGTGAGCGTATGGTGGGGGAGGCGTTGGATATACTTGAAGACGTTTTATTTGAATGCGCAGGGTGCAACCAATGGCATCGTTGACATAGAAAGATCGACCTATGGCCGCTGTTAAAAAATCGGTATCCGTCAAAGACGTAGCGCGCCTCGCGGGCGTCTCGGAGCAGACGGTCTCACGCACCGTGCACGATTCGCCCAGCGTGCGCCCCGAGACCAAGGAACGCGTGCGTGCCGCCATGCGCGAGCTGGGGTATCGCCCCAATTTTGCCGGTCGATCGCTGCGCCGCGGCAAGTTTAAGACCGTCGGCGTTGCCATGTTCAACATTACCGGTACCGGCAACCTCGACCGTATGGAGGGCTTTGCCGCCGCGGCCGACAAACATGGCTATGCCATCACCCTCACTAAAGTAGACGGGCATCCGTATACCCTCGAGAGCGCATCGTCACGCATGAGCGCGCTGCCGGTAGACGGTATGGTCGTGATCATGAACCGCATGCCGGCAGACTTTGGCACTTTTGAGCCGCTGCCCGGTATGCAGACGGTGCTCGTTACCATGCTGGAGCACCCGCTCTGTTCAACGGTCGATAACGACCAGTTCGATTGCTCGCGTCAAGTTGTCGAGTACTTGCTGGGGCGGGGGCACAAGACTGTGCACTTTATCTCATGCCCCGAGCGCTCGCTTTCGGGCATGCGGCGCGAGGAAGGCTGGCGCGAGACATTGCGCGCGCATGGCATTGAGCCCCCGCAGCTCGTGCGCGGCGACTGGACAGCGCAGAGTGGATATGCTGCCGGCCAGGTGCTTGCGGATGATCCGACCTGCACGGCCATTTATGCCTCCAACGACGCCATGGCCTACGGCTGCATCCGTGGGCTCGAGTCGCGCGGGAAGTGCGTGCCCCAGGACGTGAGCGTGGTGGGTGTTGACGATAGCCTGGGCGATATCGTGCCCGACCGTCGCCTGACCACGGTGCGCTTTGACAACAAGCGCGTCGGCATGTGGGCGGTCGACAAGATTGCCGGCGCCGAGGGCGTTGAACCCGGTGTGGAGCACATGCTGTTTCCGGGCGTGCTCGTCGAGGGCGATACCGTGCGCGACGTACGCTAGGGTGTGGACCTGTTTGGGTTGCCGATAATTGTGTTTGATATTGTTCAGATTGGTTTGGAAACCGTTCACGGGTGAAAAGCAACCGTTCATAGCTTGAAATTGCATTTTGCGCTGTTCTTTTTTGTTTGAATGTTACTGTTTCTGCCATACACAACGCAGCGCGTATGCCTGGACGCGATGCTCTCCGTTGGTTCATATGTGAAAGGAACGCAATATGGCAACCAAAGAAGAAATCTCGATGGTTGGATTCGAGATTGTCGCATACGCGGGCGACGCCCAGACTGATCTGCTTGCAGCGCTCGATGCTGCTCGCGAAGGTGATTTTGAGAAGGCTGAGCAGCTGCACAAGGATGCCAGCGATGCACTTATCGGCGCCCACGACACGCAGACCAAACTGCTTTCGCAGGAGGCCGGCGGTGGCGAGATGGAGATGACCTTCATCATGGCCCATGCTCAGGATACTCTCATGACCACCATGATCCTGGAGAAGCAGGCCCGCTTTACCATCGATGCCTACAAGCGCATCGCCGAGCTCGAGGCCAAGCTCGCCTAACGAGCCCTCACAACCAAGTCCCCTTCCAAAAGCTCTGCCGCTACCCGCGGCAGGGCTTTTTCTGTTCTCCTTCAAGTTGCGGTGAAATAGGGACTGAATAGGGGCCGGCGGGCACAAAACAATCCCTATTCCACCGCAACTCATCCCGAGATAGTCATTGGGGACGTTCTTAAACGACTAGTCATTGGGGACAGTCTTGTTGCGCTCCGTTCGTCCTCCCGTTCGATTTTTGCTCGGTGGGTATACTTCCATCCGCAATACAGGCCGGAATGAGGAGGTATCCAAATGCCGGACAACGGATTGATTCAAAAGAAAGATGCGCACGAGATGGCTCATGGGCGTCCTGTCCAGATAACCGAGCACACGGCGGTAACCGAGCTGCAGCCCAGTCTGTCCGATGTCGTGTGCGCAAACAAAAAGCTGCAGATTGGCTTTATCGTTGCGCTCGTGGTACTGGCGCTGCTGTCGGGCTTTGTAGCTCGTCCGCATTTCGCCGATACCAAAACTTGGGACTCCACCATCGAGGTTATCGACCAAAAGAAAGGCAACGTTTTGGCGCTCACGACCTCGTGCGTGGCGCTGTCTGCGGGTATTACGGCGCTGCCGGGTGATACGGGAACGCCGGTTGCCGAGCAGCTCGCGCAGCTTTCAGGCAACCTTGGTATCGTGCTTGCCGTGCTATACCTAGAGAAATATTTGCTCACGATTTTGTGGTCGGTTGGCTTGGGCATCTTAATCCCGTTTGCGTTGGTGCTCTTTGCGGTGTCGCTCGGCATTCACGGGCGCTGGAGTACGAGCGCCGTCCTGCGCCGTGCGGCGACACGCGTGCTGGTGGTTGCCGTAATCGGCATGGCGCTCGTACCCGCGAGCGTATGGGTGTCGCAGAAGGTCGATGAAACGTATCGCGTAAGTATTGAGCAAGCCGAGCAAAAAGCTGCGGACGCTGCGGATGCGGCCGACACCACGGACAAGTCAGCCGAGACCAGCTCAAAATCGAACAAGAAAAAATCCAAGGCCACGGCGTCCAAAAACGTGCTCGAGCAGTTGACTGATGGGGCCTCGAGCCTTGTTACGTCGGTGACCAGCGGCGCCAAGCAGATGACCGATGAGATCGTGCGGCAGGTGACCGATCTGATTGAAGGCGTCATCGTGATGATCGTGACTTCGTGCGTTATCCCGCTGCTGGTGCTCGTGGCGTTCCTGTGGCTGGGACACGTACTGCTGGGGATCGATATCTCCGGCCCGGCGAACTATTTGACGGGCCGCTTTCTGAGTGCTCCGTCCAAGCACGCCAAAAAGGGTGGGCAGTCCGAGTAGCTAAAACAGCTGTATATACCGAGGAATACCGCCGAAGGGCGGCCGAGACACGTTCTCGGTCGCCCTTTTGTTTGTTGAACACATGGTCGCTACGTCCGCGCCCGGCTCAAACGGTCAGCAATCATCCGTGAACGATATTTGTTCAAAAAAGAACAAAGATAAACAAATAGTTGTTGCAGTTACTGTTCGAATGTGTTCAAATAAACATGAACAGTGAAGAACCGCACATTCAGATGCCCGGACCTGAACGCGATTCAACACTTCCAAACAGAAACTACGCACCTGCGTATCTCTCAAGGAGGATGTCATGAGGGTTGTAATCGCTTCCGATGCCGACGGTATGTCGATGAAGGAGTCCATCAAGGAGATGCTCATCGCCGACGGTCACGAGGTCGTCGACTATTCCGAGACTCCTGCCGCGGACTTTGTCGATTCCGCGACCGCCGTTGCCAAGGACCTGCTGGAGCACAAGGATTCCCAGGGCTTCGCATTCGATAAGTACGGCGTCGGCTCCTATATGGCCGCCGTCAAGATTAAGGGCATGGTCGTCGCCAACATTTCCGACGAGCGTTCCGCCTACATGACCCGCGAGCACAACGGCTCGCGCATGGTCACCATGGGCCCGGGCGTTGTGGGCACCGAGGTCGCCAAGAAGATCGCCCGCGAGTTCCTGCGCGCGCAGTACGCCGGCGGCCGTCACCAGATCCGTGTCGACATGCTCAACAAGATGGCCTAACGAGAGCCACCGAGAACTCGAACTTCTACCTCAACTTGTGAATTCAGACGAAAGGACGTTCTGATGAAGAAGACCATCGCAATCGGTTGCGACCATATCGTTACGGACGAGAAGATCTATCTGGCCGACCGCCTGGAGCAGGCTGGCTACAAGGTGCTCGACTGCGGCACCTACAGCCACACCCGTACGCACTATCCCATCTACGGTAAGGCCGTGGGCGAGGCTGTTGCCAGCGGCAAGGCCGACTTTGGCGTGGCCCTGTGCGGCACCGGCACTGTCTCTTATACACATCTCCGAGCCCACGAGACACTGAGCGATCTCGT
>URNM01000118.1 GCA_900549185.1 uncultured Collinsella sp.
CCCGCATCGTGGGACGCGCAGTGCTCGGCAGCGCCTATCTCGCGACCATCGCCACCGCCATGGCCGAAGTCCTGGGTGGTGCGATCGCCCTTCAAATGCTCTTTGGGCTGCCCGTGCGCGCGGGCTGCGTCATCGTGGCGGCAGTATCGATGGCGATGCTCATGACGAGCTCCTACAAGCGCGCCGAGCGATGGATCATCGCCTTCGTCGGCGTGGTAGGACTCTCGTTTTTGGCCGAGCTTGCGCTGGTCAAGGTCGACTGGCCGCAGGCCGCCGCAAGCTGGATCACACCCAGTATGCCCACCGGCTCGGCCGCGATTATCGTAAGCGTCCTGGGAGCGGTCGTTATGCCCCACAACCTCTTCCTGCACTCCGAGGTCATCCAATCCATGCACTTCGAAGGCCAAGGCGAGCAGATTATCGAGGAACGTCTGCGCTACGAGCTCTTCGACACGCTCTTTTCGATGGGCGTGGGCTGGGCGATCAACTCGGCCATGGTCATCCTGGCCGCAACGACCTTCTTTGCGCATGGCATTGTCGTAGACGACCTCGCCGTCGCAGCGGACATGCTCTCCCCCATTCTGGGCCCGGCAAGCTCAACCATCTTTGCGGTGGCACTGCTGTTTGCGGGCATATCGAGTAGTGTGACGGCAGGCATGGCGGCAGGCACCATCACCGCGGGCATGTTCGACGAGGAATACGACATCCACGACCGACATTCCTCGATCGGGGTGGCGGCCTGTTTCGCCGGCGCAGTGGCGGCGTGCTTGGTCGTCCCGAATCCTTTTGAAGGTCTCATCTGGAGTCAGGCACTGCTGTCGCTTCAGCTGCCGATTACGGTCTTTGTGCTCATACGGCTCACCAGTTCACGCCGCGTCATGGGCAAATACGCCAACTCGCGCCCGCTCAACGCGCTGCTCGTAGGGATCGGCGTCATCGTGACGATTCTCGACATCGTGCTGCTAACGGGGATGTAATTGGGATGGCGTGGCTGTCCAGATATAACGTCTCAATCTGTAACACGTGAGACCGTTTTAAACCGTCAGATAAATCAAAAGGGTCCCAGCCGGAATATCCAGCCGGGACCCTTGGACAGAGCTCTGTATGGCTAATCGCCGTGTGTCTACGAGCTACTCCTCGACGAGCTCAAACTGATCGGGACCGACGCCGCAGACCGGGCACACGTAGTCCTCGGGCAGCTCGGGCGTGTCGACCTCAACCTCGTAGCCGCAAACGGTGCACACAAACTTATACGTCTTCTTCTCCTCAGCCATGATGTTCTCCTCTCGAACGTGACTGCTGGTGTACTTGCTTATTAGTATATATTCTCAATAATATAATGCAAGTATTTTTAGAACATTTCTAGCCTTGATACGACGAGGCTTTGGGCGGCGTCTTGCCCTTCAAGACCTTGTGATAGTAGTCATAGGTCAGCGGGGTCTCGCCGCTCAAGCGCTCGGCATCCTCCACCTCGCCGATAAAGAGCAGGTGCGTGCCCACGTCCACGGTATCAATCAAACGACAGCTAAACAAGGCCGCCGCGTGCTCGGGCACATAGGGCATGCCCAGCGCGGTCTCGTGGGTCTCGTACTTGGCAAACTTGTCGTAATCGCTGCTGGTGCGGAAGCCAAAATTGCCGATATAGAGCATGTCGGCGGTCTGGTCAATCACGGTCAGCGCAAAGGCCTTAGCCGATGCGATTACGCCGGACGTGACATTTTCCTTGTTCACGGCAACCGAGATGCGCGGCGGGGCGGATGTCACCTGCACCGCTGTGTTGATAACGCAGCCGGCACGCAGCCCGTCGGCCGCGGCACTCACCACATACAGGCCGCTCGGCATCGTAAAGAAAGCAGTTTTGTCCATAACGACCACTCCCCTAGCTCGGGTTGGAACCTCATGGATGTATGTACCCACAAAAAAGGCGGCACCCATAACGGACGCCGCCTTTGAGACATATGTGTCAGAACAGTAAGAAAGATGAGACGCCCGCAGTTGCGGTGAAATAGGGACTGAATAGTCCCTCAAACAGGCAAAACAGTCCGTATTCCACCGCAACTTATACAGAGTGCCTAGCGGTTGCGTTCCTTAAGGGCGCGGTCGATCTCGCGTTGGACATCACGCTTGGCCATGTCCTCGCGCTTGTCGTAGAACTTCTTGCCGCGACCCAGACCCAGCAGCAGCTTTACGCGGCCGTCGGTATTAAAGTAGAGCTCCAACGGAACCAGCGCATAACCACGGTTGCGAAGTTTGCCGTCAAGAAAGTCGATCTCCTTGCGGTGCAGCAGCAGACGACGCCGACGGTCGGGATCGCGATTCCACACGCCACCATGGCTATAGGGGTGGATATGCAGGCCGACGAGCCAGCACTCCCCGCCGCGGATCAGCGCGAAGGTATCGGTGATCTGGCAGGCGCGCTCGCGAATCGACTTGACCTCGGTGCCGCTCAATTCAATGCCGCACTCAAACGTCTCATCGATAAAGTACTCGTGATGTGCCGAGCGATTCTTGGAAATGAGCTTGCGTTCACGCTTACTGGGCATCGCCGGCCTCCTTGGCGCCATCGGAACCCTTGCCCGTAGCTTCGCGCTTAGCCTTGCGCTCGGCGTTGAGCTCAGCATCGCTCTCGCGCACCAGTTTGATAATCGCCGCGCAGGCCTCCTCGCCCACCAAGTCGCGAGCACGCACCGTCAGGCGCGTCGCCTCCTGCTTGTCGCCGTCGCTTGCGGCATCGGTCGCGCACATAATCAGGCAGATGGCAATCTCGGCCGAAGGCGAGGTCGGAACGCCTTGCAGGGCCAGTTCACCCATCACGTGCTCGTCGCTCTCATCGGCGGCATCCGGATAGGTGGTATGGATCTTGTTGAGCAGGCGCGTCGTATGCGCATCGTTGGGCGCCAGGCGCAGCGCCAGACGCGCGCAGCCCACGGCAGCCGAAACGTTCTCGGTCTCGGGCTCCAAGAAGTACTGACCTAGATTGGCGTAAGCACGGGCGGCGCACTTGCCATCACTTGCACGCTCCAGCACCGAGAACGAGAGCGATGCCCATTCCTGCTTGTCCTCGAGTGCGCGGAACAGCTCGGCCAAATCCAAGCGATAGTTGCAGTTCATGGGGTCCCAACGCACAGCCTGCATCAGGGCATTACGAGCGCTCACATAATCCTGCTGGCGAATGTAGGCAAACGCCATGTCAGAGTACAGGCGGTCAAACGGCACCTCGACCTGCACGAGCTCGCGCGGATCCTTCTCCACGCGGCGATAGGCCAAGCGCTCAAACTTGCTATCGAAGCTAAAGAATTGGCGCTTCTCCTCCGTCTTGCACTCAGCGTCGATATACTCCTCGGCGAGCTCCACCAGACGCTCCAGCAGCGGCGTCGCCGTAGCCAGGTCGCCCTGCGCCAGATAGTTCTCGGCATACGTGATGTCTTGCAAGCTGATGGGCAGATCCATGGCTACTCCTCGATCTGAGCGAAACACGGCAGGCGCCGTATATACGATCAATACACAAAACCCGGGTCTCTTACGAGGCCCGGGCGTTCAATTTTGGTAGCCCGTACCAGATTCGAACTGGTGATCTCCGCCTTGAGAGGGCGGCGTCCTAAACCGCTAGACGAACGGGCCATATGTAGCAAATGCAATGGCTGGGATGGAGGGAGTCGAACCCCCATTGACGGAACCAGAATCCGCTGTCCTGCCATTAGACGACATCCCAATGACTGCATCGCTGCGCTCGGCTGTGCCTTTGCGCAAGAAAGAAATATACGGGAAGTCTCGCCGTGACGCAAGCCCCAATTTTGACTTTTTTGAAATTCAGTCAAATTGGCCTAATTTAGTCCAACCCGTGAAGGACCTGTGAAGCACCAGCAACACCTACGGCGTCAAAGCCCGTAAAACATCCCACATCTACCGCTGGTAGATTACAACAATGCAGCACTCACGGCTGATGGCACAATCGAACCGTCATCATTGCACGGATATCGAGGCACCATGGACGAAGAGCTTGATTACCTATGGGAGACCCTGGGCCTCGAGATCACTGCTGACCTTTGGCCCGAACGGGACAAAATCCATCCCACACTGCGCCCCGCCATCACGGTGATGCAGGCAAAATACCGCCGTGCATCCTTTTTGATCATGCGGGTGTCATGGCACGCGGGACTCCCCGACCTTAAGCGAATCCAGGCAAGCCTCGTCGAGCTGTCCGGTATGCCGACCGTCATATCCGAGGCGCACCTGGAGCAGCGCCAGCGCGAGCGACTGCAACAGCAGCGGATTCCCTTTATCTGCCCCGGCGTTCAGGCATATCTGCCCTTTATGGACGAGGAGTACTGGAGCGGCAAGCCCAACAAGCACGTAAAGGTCTACGATCCGCACGAATGGGCACAGCTGGCGGACTGACTGGGGCAGGCCCGCCGGCGGAAAGTGCGTCCCAGATTTCAAGCTCAAACTGGTCCCCACTTTCCCGTCGAGCCCTCAACCGGAAACCGTGTCCCACAATCGAAGCTCAGAATGGGACGTGCTTTCCGCAACCGGCCACTTTGGGAAAGTGCATCCCATTCTGGAAGCGAATTCCGGGACGCACTTTCCGCAGCCGCTACAGCAACGCCTCGGCCCAAGCCGCTTCCCTAAAGCCGGGAATCGCAAAGTCGTCGCCCACCAGCAGCGGACGCTTGACCAGCATGCCGTCGGTCGCCAGCAGCTCGTAGCACTCCCGATCCGTCATGCCCGCATCCAGACGCGCCTTCAGGCCCAGCTCTCGATATTTCATGCCCGACGAATTAAAGAAGCGCCGCACCGGCAGCCCCGAATGAGCAATCCAGGTCGCAAGCTCATCAGCCGTGGGATTGTCCAAAACGATATCGCGGTCGATATACTCAACCCCATGTTCATCCAGCCATGCCTTGGCCTTCTTACAGGTCGAGCACTTGGGATATTCAACAAACAGTACGGTCATGGGAATCCTCCGAATATAGATCGGCCAACGCAGGCACACGCCACACGAGGCGCCTTCGTATGATGGGCCAATTGTAGCCCGCGGGTCACACGTTAAACGAACCGTACCCCGAATCCGCGCTTGATAAACGGTAGCAGTTCCATTGCTTCGGGCGTGATATGGCCCGCAACGTTCATGCGCTCGTCACCGGGAAGATCGACCCGCGCAATCTCAAGCTCGCCTTCGTAGCGCCCATATCCGCTATTGCTCACAGCGATCGACCCCGCCTTTCGCGGCAGGCCGGCTCCGGCATCCGTCGGCACGGAATCTGGCTTAAACTTCGTACGTGACTCCTGAGACCTAAAGATGAGGACGCTCGAGTCGGGCCGGTCGTGATGAATCTGCCCGCGCACATAGGCATACCCGGGCTCAAGCTCGCATTGCAGGTCCACGTATCCGGCGGAAACTTGAGCAAACTGCGCCCAGCCCGCATCGGAAAGATCGGGGTCGCCGACCAACACAATGTCGCAATCGGCGCCATGTGCAAGCTCAAGCATATTGAGGGCAACCTTTGACGCGCGACCGCGCTGCGCCCTGTCTCTTATACACATCTCCGAGCCCACGAGACACTGAGCGATCTCG
>URNM01000119.1 GCA_900549185.1 uncultured Collinsella sp.
ACGAGATCGCTCAGTGTCTCGTGGGCTCGGAGATGTGTATAAGAGACAGACGTCAAGGTTCGTCAGGCTGTCATGTATGCGCTCGACACTGAGAAGATGGTCAGCAACACCTTCGCCGGCCTTGCCACCGCTGCCAGCTGCTACCTGCCCAAGAGCTTCACCAACTATCATGAGGCTTCCACGGTGTACAAGACCGACGCCAAGAAGGCTAAGAAGCTCATCGAGGAGTCTGGCATCACCCCGGGTGCCATCACCCTGCGCACCACCGACAACGAGCAGATTAAGGGCATGGCCGCCCAGGTCAAGAACGACCTCGACGCTCTCGGCTTCGATGTGACCATCCAGACCGATACCTCGCCGGCCACCTACGCTGCCATCGACGGCGGCGAGGCCTACGATATCCTCCTTGCCCCTGGCGATCCTTCCTGCTTCGGCGCCGACCCCGACCTGCTGCTCAACTGGTGGTACGGCGACAACGTCTGGATGCAGACCCGTTGCCCGTGGAAGGAGTCCGCTGAGTGGCAGAAGCTCCACAGTCTCATGGACGAGGCTCTTGCCGCCGAGGGCGACGAGCAGCAGAAGAAGTGGAACGAGTGCTTCGACATCATTGCCGACAACGCTGTTCTGTACCCCGTTGTCCACGTCAAGACCGTCTCCGCTTCCTGGGACGATCCGTCCACTGCGCCCAACGGCGAGGCCCTCGATGGCTTCAAGGGCATCGGCACGACGAGCATGTCCTTCAGGGGCGTTGCGACCGTCAAGGCGTAAGACTCGCTTGAGTCTGTATGCAGGATGTCGGTCGTTGGAACCGTATCCTCATAGTTGAAACAAAGACCCGGGCGGCAACGATGTCGCTCGGGTCTTGTAATGAGTATCCGTACTCATATACCAGTTGGTCCTACCGACAAAAGAAAGGGGAGAGAACGTGAACAACTTGCTACGTTTGATTGGAAGGCGTCTTGTGGCGCTGCCGATCATGGCATTGGGCGTCACCGTCCTGGTGTTCTTCCTTATGTCGTTCTCCAAGACCGACCCCGCCTACACGGCGTTGGGTGACGGCGCCTCGCCAGAGGCGGTTGCCGAGTACCATGAGAAGTATGGTCTGGACGACCCCTGGCCCGTGCGCTACGTGCGCTATATGGGCGATTTGATCCATGGCGACATGGGCACCTATGGTGCTGCTCGCAACTCCGTTGCCAAGCGCATCTCCACGGCCCTGCCCGTCACGATGCAGCTGACCTTCATCGGTCTTGCCATCGGTGCGGTCGTTTCGTTTTTGCTCGGCGTCATCGCGGCACTGTATCGCGACAAATGGCCGGACCAAGTGATCCGCGTCTTTTCCATCGCCGGCTTGGCAACCCCGTCGTTCTGGCTTGCCGTTCTGTTGATCCTGCTGTTCTCTTCCTACCTTAAGGTGCTCCCGGCATCGGGTGCTCTGCCTCACTTCACCACGAATCCGGTTGGCTATCTGGGACGTATGATCATGCCCGCTATCGCCTTGGCATTTCCGCTGACGGGCCAGATGACTCGTATCGTGCGTACCGCCATGGTCGAGGAGCTCGACAAGGATTATGTCCGTATGGCTCGCGGCGCCGGCGTTCCCGAGAAGGTCGTCGTCGGTATCAACGTTCTTCGCAATGCGCTGATCACCCCGGTCACCACCCTCGGTCTTAAGATCGGTTACCTCATGGGCGGCGCCGTCGTCATCGAGGTTATCTTCAACCTCCCCGGCATGGGCACCGCGATTCTGCAGGGCGTTCAGGGCAACGAGGCGAACCTGGTTCAGGGCGTCGTCATCGTCGTTGCTCTTGCCTTCATCATCATCAACATCGTGGTTGACATGCTCTACCTGCTCATCAACCCGCGCATCAGGACGGTGTAGATTATGGTAAAGATTCGAGAGAAGCAAACCGAGCAGCTCGAGAAGGCTGCCTCCAAGGGGCTCAAGCTCGGTGGCTGGAAGAAGATGACGCTGTCTTCTAAGATTGCCGCCGTCGTGCTGGTGCTGGTCGCCCTGACTGCGATTCTGGCGCCCCTTCTTGCCCCCTATAGCCCGGTAGAGATCTTTACGGCTCGCCAGGCTCCCGGCAACGGATTTATCTTCGGTACCGACGATAAGGGTCGCGACATTCTGTCGCGTATGCTCTACGGTGGTCGTTACTCGCTGATTATCGGCTTTGGCGCCACTGCCATGGCTCTGGTCTGCGGCTCGGTCGTGGGCGCCCTTGCAGCGGTTTCGCGCAAGGCCGTCTCCGAGACGATCATGCGTATCTTGGACATCATCATGTCCATCCCGGGCATCGCCCTCGCGGCCGTCTTCGTCTCCATCCTGGGCAACTCCGTGCCGTCGATCATCTTCGCCATCGGCTTTATGTACACTCCGCAGATTGCCCGTATCGTGCGCGCCAACATCGTGTCCGAGTACGGCGAGGACTATGTCCGCGCGGTCATCGTTTCCGGTGCCAAGGCTCCGTGGATTTTGATCAAGCATGTTCTGCGTAACTGCATCGCCCCGATCATGGTCTTCACCGTTACCCTGGTCGCCGACGCCATCATCTTCGAGGCCTCGCTGACCTTCATCGGCGCTGGTATCCAGGAGCCCACCGCTACCTGGGGCAACATCCTCGCCGACGCCCGCGGCGGCGTGCTCGCTGGCCGTTGGTGGCAGGCGCTGTTCCCGGGCCTGGCCATCATGATCACCTGCCTGGCGCTCAACATCCTCTCCGAGGGCATTACCGACGCCATGGCTGCTGCTCCCTCCGCCGCCCTGGATCCGACCGATTCCTCCAAGCGTCGCGAGGCCGATCTGCTGGTCTCCGACCCCGTTCGCGCCTACAAGGAGCAGGCCCAGTCCCTCTCCGCTCGCCTTGGCGCCCTGCGCGATGTCGAGCTCAAGCGTAACGACCGCCATGTGCCCGACGAGTCTGTCGAGCCGATTCTCTCGGTCCGTGACTTCTGCATTCAGTTTGAGCATCACGGTGATATCAACGTCGTCGACCATGTCAACTTTGATGTACGTCCTGGCCAGACCATGGGCCTGGTGGGCGAGTCCGGTTGCGGTAAGTCCATCACCACGCTGGCCATCATGGGCCTGACCGACGATGACGAGCATCTTTCCGGCGAGGTTCTCTGGGAGGGCCGTGACCTGCTCAAGATGAGCAAGAAGGAGTGGTTCGGCCTGCGCGGTACCGATATCGCCATGGTCTATCAGGACGCCCTGTCCTCGCTCAACCCCTCTATGCTCATCTCTGCCCAGATGAAGCAGCTCACCAAGCGCGGCGGAACCCGCAGCGCCGAGGAGCTCCTGGAGCTCGTTGGCCTCGACCCCAAGCGTACGCTCGAGAGCTATCCGCATGAGCTTTCCGGTGGTCAGCGTCAGCGCGTTCTGATCGCTATGGCCCTTACCCGCGACCCCAAGCTGGTCATCTGCGACGAGCCCACGACCGCTCTGGACGTTACCGTCCAGAAGCAGGTCATCAAGCTGCTTAACGACCTTCAGGCCAAGCTCGGCTTTGCCATGATCTTCGTTTCGCACGACCTGGCACTGGTCGCCGAGGTCGCCCATAACATCACGGTTATGTACGCCGGCCAGGTTATCGAGCAGGCGCCCACCAAGGAGCTGCTCACTAACCCGATCCATGAGTACACCCGCGGTCTTCTGGGTTCCGTTCTGTCCATCGAGAGCGGTTCGGGCCGCCTGCACCAGGTGCCCGGCGCCGTTCCGAGCCCGCGCGATTTCCCCAAGGGCGATCGCTTCGCGCCCCGCTCGAGCCATCCGCGTATTGGCCTGGACACCCGTCCGGTTTTCAAGCGCGTGCCCGGCACCGAGCACTTCTATTCCGAGCTCCCCGACGAGGTGCTCAAGGCAAATGGTTTGACCCCTCACGCGGAGGTGATGTAGATGAGCGAGACCGCAGTCAACGGCGTCGAGCCGATCATCTTCCTTGATGACGTCCACGTCACCTTTAGGACCCGTACCGGCTCGATTCTGCACCCCAACCTGGTTCACGCCGTCCAGGGTGTAACGATTAAGCTCATGCCCGGTCAGACGATCGGCATCGTCGGCGAGTCCGGTTGTGGTAAGTCCACCACCGCCAACGTCATGTGCGGCCTGCAGGCCCCCACGAGCGGCAAGGTCTACTTTAAGGGCAAGGACGTTACCAAACGTACCGCCGAGGACCGTCGCCACATGGGTCGAGTCATCTCGGTCGTGTTCCAAAACCCGGCCACGGCGCTCAACCCGCGCATGGTCGTTCGCGAGCAACTGCTCGATCCCATGCGCGTCCACAATCTGGGCACCGAGGCAGAGCAGGAGAAGCGCGTCAAGGAGCTCCTGGAGCTCACCGGTCTGCCCAGCTCTGCCGCCGAGGTTCTTCCCGGCCAGCTTTCGGGTGGTCAGCGCCAGCGCGTGGCAATTGCCCGTGCCCTGTCGCTGAACCCCGACGCCATCATCGCCGACGAGCCCACCTCGGCTCTGGACGTTTCGGTCCGCGCGCAGATTCTGAACCTGCTGACCGACCTTAAGAAGGAGCTCGGCCTGGCCATGGTGTTCATTAGCCATGACATCCAGACGGTCCGCTATATCTCTGACGACATCATCGTCATGAATGGCGGCAAGATCGTCGAGCAGGGCGAGGCCAAGCAGGTCTTCCAGCATCCCCAGGACCCCTACACCAAGATGCTGCTCGGCGCTGCGCCGTCGCTGCTGCATCCCAAGCTCGGCGAGTAGCCTCGCTTTCCCTCCCGTGCGCCCGGTTCTCTTACCGGGCGCACCTCCGTTGCGATTTCGAAAGGTTGGGTTCACGAGCCATGCCAAGTGCTCAGGAGCTACAACATCAATTTGGTGAATATCGAGGCGCCATGCCCCGTCCATCAGATTTCGATCTCTTTTGGAAGGACCGCATGGCCGAGGCCGACGCCGTCGAGCTCGACTATGCGATTGAGGCGGCTTCGTTTGCGGATTCCGCGACCTGTCGGTTTTTCGACCTCTGGTATACCGGCATGTGCGGTGCACGCCTGCATGCCAAGTATCTCAAGCCGGTTTCGGACGAGCCCGTGCCGCTGGTGCTACAGTTCCACGGCTATCCGGGTGCAAGCCGCAGCTGGTTCGAGCAGGCGTCGTTTGCGGGCATGGGCATGGCACTCATCGCCCTCGATTGCCCCGGCCAAGGAGGTCCCTCCGAGGACATTGGCGGATTTGAGGGCACAACGGTCGCGGGCCATATCGTCGCCGGTATCGACGGCGACCCGGCCAACCTCTACTATGTCCGCTTGCACCAGGATATCCGCATTCTGTGCCGTATTGTTCGCGAGCTTGAGGGCATCGATCTTTCCCGTGTGTTTGTGAACGGCGCGTCGCAGGGTGGCGGTTTGGGCATTGCTACCTGTGCGCTTAACAGCGAGCTTATCAATCGTGCCGCCATCCTCTATCCCTGTCTCTTATACACATCTGACGCTGCCGACGACTAGTCGAGTGTA
>URNM01000120.1 GCA_900549185.1 uncultured Collinsella sp.
GCGCGGGGCGATGCGGTCGCGGGCGATGCTGGCCCAGGCGCAACCGGTGAGAATGGCATTGGTCAGGATGAGCATCACAAAGGCGAGCGGCTCGTTTTGGGCAACGAGGCCCACAGCGCCCCAAATGGTCAAAAAGAGCTGGAACAGGCCAAAGGCGACGCTCCAGGCGAAGACGCCCTTGGTGACGGTGCCCGACTGAGCGCGAATGGCCTTGGCCTCGCGCAAAACAAGGTAGACGGTCGCCGCAAGACCGACGAGCGAGATGGCGGCAGCGAACATGCTGAGACTCCTCACAAACTTAAAACCTACGAAAGCGGGGGTTTACCCGATTGTTACCTAAATATGCGCTGCATTTGCGGGCTGCGCACAACAACCAGCCATATTAACGCGCATGTGTGGCGGTGTGGCTCAATGTGGTGGCGACCTGCGCGATAATGGACGGGAATTACACGGAAACGTAAAGGCTTCTTAAAGAAATGGCGAGGGTAGGGCGATGAACGAGCAGGTTTGCAAGGCGGACATGGGCGGCGGCGGAGCTGCGGGCGTGGATACGTGCGGCTATCCGGTCGAGACTACGGGCAACACGGTGCTGGACATCTTGGAGCGCCGTTCGTCCACGCGCGCTTTTGCGCGCGATGACAATGACCGTCCCGTGGCGGTGACCGACGAGCAGCGTGCAGCGATTCTGCATGCGGCGAGTCGCGCGCCGTCGGCGGGCGCCATGATGATGTATTCCATCATCAGTATTCGCGAGCAGGCTACGCTCGATCGCTTGGCCGACCTGTGCGACCATCAGCCTATGATTGCCAAGGCACCCTGGGCACTAATATTTGTGGTCGATTATGCCAAGTGGATCGATCTGTTTGAGTATGTGGGCTGCTTTGAGCCCGAGTTTGTCGAGCGCACGGGCAAGTCGCCCCGTCGTGCGCCGGGTCTGGGCGACTTTGCCATCGCGGCCCAGGACGCCGTGATCGCCGCGCAAAATGCCGTGGTCGCCGCCGAGGCCCTGGGGCTGGGAAGCTGCTACATCGGCGACATCGTCGAGAATGCCGAGGAAGTTGCCGAGCTGCTCGATCTGCCGCCCTATACCATGCCGCTGTCGATGCTCATCATTGGCACGCCCCGCAAGGAGCGCCCGGCGATCGCGCATCCCGTGGTGAACCTGGTGCACGAGGAGCGCTACTGCCGTGCGGACGACGCGACCATGGACGCGCAGGTGGCCGAGATGGACGCGATGTTTCGCCCGCACGCCCGCGAGGTGGGCGAGCGCGTGGTGGATATCTACACCCGCAAGCACACGAGCCCCTTTATGGCCGAAATGAGCCGTTCCATGGAGTGGTGGTTCAAAAACTGGCTCGGCAGGTAGCCAATGTGACAAAGGGACAGTCCCTTTGTCACATTCCATATCGCCGCGGTGGCCTAAAGGCCGTATAAATGTTTATCTAGCTGGGAAAACGGTGCCGTGCAAGCGCAGGCCGATTGCCTATAATCCCTTCGAACATTAAAGTTGGGAGGAAACCGGCTTATGGAACAAAAGGCCAAGGAGGCAGCTTCGCACGCTGCGATTCCTGTGAGCATCTCGGCGATGCTCGTCACGCTGGGCGTGGTGTATGGCGATATCGGCACCAGCCCCATGTATGTAACTAAGGCGCTCGTTGCCGGCAATGGCGGCATCGGAAGCGTCACGCAGGAGTTCGTGCTCGGCGCGCTCTCCCTTGTCGTGTGGACGGTCACGCTGCTGACGACCGTCAAGTACGTGCTGATCTCGCTGCGCGCCGACAACCACGGCGAGGGCGGTATCTTTGCCCTGTACAGCCTGGTCAAGCGTTGCGGCAAGTGGCTCATCATCCCCGCCATGCTGGGCGGCGCCGCGCTGCTTGCCGACGGCATCCTGACGCCTGCCGTTACCGTCACCACGGCCATCGAGGGTCTGCGCACCATCCCGGCAGTCCATGCTGTGTTGGGCGACGATCAGGGCCGCGTCGTGGCCATCACGCTTGCCATCATCATTGTGCTCTTCTTGGTGCAGCGTATCGGTACGGCCAAGATCGGCCGTGCCTTTGGCCCCATCATGACGCTGTGGTTTCTGTTCCTGGGCGGTACGGGTCTGTTCTTTGTCTTCCAGTACCCCGCGGTGCTGCTGTGCCTCAACCCGCTGCGCGGCATCGGCTTTCTGCTGAGCCCCAACAACCATGCAGGCATCATGATTCTGGGCAGCTGCTTCCTCGCCACCACCGGTGCCGAGGCGCTCTACTCCGACATGGGCCATGTGGGCCGCGGCAACATTTACGCCACCTGGCCGTTCGTCAAGTGCTGCTTGCTGCTGTCCTATATGGGCCAGGGCGCTTGGCTTATCAACAACGCCGGCAACCCGGAGCTCATGGGTATCGCCGACCTCAACCCCTTCTACCAGATGCTCGCCCCGGGTCTGCGTCCCTTTGCCGTCGGCCTTTCCACCGTCGCGGCCATCATTGCCTCGCAGGCGCTCATCACCGGCGCATTCTCGCTGGTGTCCGAGGCCAGTCGCCTGGACCTCATGCCGCACATGCAGGTCTTCTATCCTGCCGAGACCAAGGGCCAGCTCTATATTCCCATGGTCAACAACGTCATGCTTGTGGGCTGCGTCGTCGTGGTGCTGCTGTTCCAGAGCTCGGCGCACATGGAGGCCGCCTACGGCTTGGCGATTACCCTGACCATGATGTGCACGACGCTGCTGCTCTTCTTCTACTTGCATGTTGATCGCGGCCTTAAGGTCGTCCCGTATATCTTCGTTGCGTTCTTCCTTATGCTCGAGGGCTTCTTCTTCGTGAGTTCGCTCACCAAGTTCTTCCACGGCGGCTACTTCACCATCCTTATGGCCATGCTCATCATGGGCGTTATGGTGTGCTGGTACAACGGCACGGCGGTCGAGCGGCGTCAGTTTACGCTGCTGCCGCTGCGCAGCTATCTGCCGCAGCTCAAGCGCCTGCGCGACGACGATCGCTACGAGCCTATGAGCGACAACATCGTGTACCTGACCAAGGACACCAATACCGACTACATCGACCGCGATATCGTCTACTCGATTCTGGACAAGCATCCCAAGCGCGCCCGCGCCTGGTGGTTCGTGAATGTCGAGACCATGGACGAGCCGCATACCTTTGCCTATTCGGTCGAGACATTTGGCACCGACTATGTTTTCCGCGTGCATCTGTACCTGGGCTACAAGGTTAACCAGCGCGTGAACGCCTACCTGCGCCAGGTTGTTCAGGATCTGGCCGCCACTGGCGAGCTGCCGCCGCAGATGCATGACTACTCGGTCTACAAGGATCCGGGCAACATCGGTACGTTCAAGTTCGTCATGATCCGCAAGCTCCTGGCGCCCGAGAGTGACGTGGAGCCGAGCGAGCGTACGGCCATCACGCTCAAGTACATCATCCGCCGCTTTGCCGGTACGCCGGCGCGCTGGTATGGACTGGAGAACTCCAACGTGAGCTTTGAGTATGTGCCGCTGTTCACCAAGTTCAAGGCTGTGAACAAGATGCAGCGCCTGGCCCCCAACGAGCGTCCGTAGGCGTCGACAGGCTGCATAGAGTTGGTTTTCGATGGACAAGATTGAGACCGAGGAGGCAAACATGGGTGCAAAGATGCTTGATGGCCGCGAGGTGGCTGCCGAGATGGTGCGTGAGGCACGCGCCGACGCCGCCGAAGATCGGTTCTTTACGAATCGTGCCAACATGGACATGGCCGATCGCGTGATTTCGATCGTGGCACTGGTATTTGGAGCGGTGTGCGTGTGCGCGCTGCTCGCGCACGTGCTGTTTGTCTAGCGGCTGCCGGTCGTAGAAGGCTTTACACTTAGAACCACCACGAGGGAAATCCACCACAAAGGTGCCTGTCCCCTTTGTGGTGGTTTTTGTTTTTGAGAGAGGGGCGGGGCGCTGATGGACGTCCGTGCGGACGGCGATATTGCCGATAACTTTTGGTGGCGGCGCACAACGCTGACGCGTCGCAGCCCTCTGTATGACGCCTGCGTATCGGTGGGGCTGCTGGTCGCGGCGACGATTGTGGGCGCGCTGCTCGACCATCCGGGTCTCGCGCCGAGCATCATGATCGTCTATGTGCTTGCCGTGCAGCTGTGTGCCTTTTTCACCTGGAGCCGCCTGTATTGCCTGTTGAGCTCGGCTGCCGCCGCGGCGCTCTACAACTTCTTGTTTGTCGATCCGCGCTACTTGCTGTCGTTTATCGACCGCGTCTATCCCGGCATGTTCTTCATCATGTTTGTGGTCTCGCTTGTGTCGAGCTCGATTGCGTTGGCCCTGCGCCGCGCCTTGGCACAGGCTGCCGCCAGCGACCGTCGCACGCATATGGTGCTCGAGACCAACCGCATGCTGCAGCGGTGCGCCGATCAGCAGCAGATTGTCCATGCTATGGCAACGCAGCTGGCGCGTCTTTCGGGCTGTCCGGTCGTGTGGTACAGCGCCGACGCCGAGGGCGATGACCTACTGCCGCGTGCGACATACACGGCCGTGGGCGATGCCGCGCCGGTGCATGAACTGGCGCCGCAGATGCCGCCGCAGCTCTCGGCGTCCGCCTATGTGGGAACGCCGCTTGATGCCACCTATGGCGGCTCAGCGTTTTATGGCATCTACCTGACGGTTCGCACAGGCGACGGCTTCGCGCGCTCGGGCGACCCCGCCTCGGTGGTGGGCGTGCTGGCTATCGTTGCCGCGCCCGACGTGCTGACGCACGAGGAGCGGATGCTGGCCGATGCCATCGTGAGCGAAGGCGAGCTGGCACTCGATCGCGCTCGCGCCATGGAGGCCCGCGAGGAGGCGGCGGTGCTCGCCAAAAACGAACAGCTGCGCGCCAATCTGCTGCGCTCCATCTCGCACGACCTGCGCACGCCGCTCACCAGCATTTCGGGCAATGCCGATGTGCTGCTCGACCAGGGCTCGACTGGCACCGCCGAGCTCGATAGCCAGACGCGCCGCGGCCTGCTTCTATCCATTCGCTCGGATGCGCTGTGGCTCAACGCCACCGTCGAGAACCTGCTCGCCATCACCAAGCTCGAGGGCGGCGGCATGCATCTGTCGACTACGCTCGAGCTCATGGATGATATCGTCGAGGAGGCACTGCGCCACGTAAATCCGGCCGTGCGCGAGCACGACCTTAAGGTGGTGGCGTGCGATGAGCCGGCGCTCGTCAACGTCGATGCGCGTCTGATGGTGCAGCTGGTGGTCAATCTGGTGAACAACGCCATCACCTATACGCCCGCAGGCTCGCATATCGTGATTTCGATTGGCGTCGACGATGGGCACGTGACGTGCTCGGTGGCCGATGACGGGCCGGGCATCGCACCCGAGGACCGCGAGCGGATCTTTGAGTCGTTCTACACCTGTCTCTTATACACATCTCCGAG
>URNM01000121.1 GCA_900549185.1 uncultured Collinsella sp.
TTGTCTCGGTGGACGTGGGTCGCGCCCAGTTCGATTGGTCGTTGCGTCAGGACGATCGCGTGACGCTGCATGAGCGCACAAACGTGACGCAGCTGCCTGAGCTTGGCTATTCCGGCGCCATCGACCTGGCTGTGTGTGATGTCTCGTTTACCAGCATCGCGAACATTATCGATGCGGTACTGGCGTGTCTGGCTCCTACGGGTTCATTCTGCACGCTCGTAAAGCCGCAGTTTGAGGCTCCGGCGGCGCTGGTGGGCGAGGGCGGCATTGTGACCGATCCCCCCGTGCGCCGCGATACACTCGTGGCGGCGGTTGAACTCTTTGCTGCCAAGGGCCTGTTCCCGGTCGATGTGTGCGTGTCACCCATTCATGGTGCCAAGGGCAACGTTGAGTTTTTCCTGTACGGCACGAGATTTGAACCCGGCGACCGCTCGCAAGACGAGCTGCAATCCCAGGTATCGGTTTTGAGCGAGAAAGCTGCAACGCTATGAAGGTCTTTCTGGTTCCCAATTACTACAAGCAAGAGGCGGTCGAGAGCGGCCTGATGCTCGAGCTTTGGCTGACGCGCCAGGGCTATGAGGTGGCATGGGCTGCCGACCAGCGATCCAAGATTCAGAGCACGCCTGATATTGACGGCTCCGATCTGGTCATTACGCTCGGCGGCGACGGTACGTTGCTGCGCGCTGCCCGCATCCTCAACCATCGCGAGATTCCTATCCTCGGTCTTTCCTATGGTCACCTGGGCTTTTTAACTGCTGCGAGCCCCGAGGAGCGCGACATTCTGCAGGTCGTGAGCGACGCCCTTTCCGGCGAGCTGCACGTGAGCCGTCGCGCCACCATCGCCGCGGATATCGTGTCCGTGCGCGAAGACGGTACGAAGGATGTCGTGCGCACCTTCGCCCTCAACGACATGGCGCTTACCCGCGGTCCGCTGTCCGATATGGTCGAGTTCGACATCACGGTGTCGGGCCACCATATCGATCGACTTCGTGGCGACGGCGTGGTCGTGTCCACGGCGACTGGTTCTACGGGGTATGCGCTCAGTGCGGGTGGCCCCATCGTGAGCCCCGACTATACGGGCATGGTCTGCGTGCCCATTGCGCCGCACACCATTCAGGCCCGCGCCTTCTTGACTTCGCCGAGTGATGTCGTCGAAATCTTTATGTCTGATGACCGTCCGAGCATTCCGGCGATCGCTATCGATGGACAGTTTATTACCTGCGATGGCACCGTTCAGATCGTGGCGGTGCGCCGCGGGCCCGGAGATGTGCTGCTGCTCGATTACGGCCCCGAGAGCTTCTATAACTCGGTGAGCCGCGTATTCTACGGAGTCCGTCATGATCGATGAACTGCAGGTTTCTAACATTGCACTCATTCGCGAGGCGACGCTGGTGCCGAGTGCCGGCCTGACTGTCCTGACCGGTGAGACCGGCGCCGGCAAGACCGCGCTGCTCTCGGCCCTCAAGCTTATTTTGGGCGAGCGCGCGGATTCCTCGACGGTGCGCGAGGGTGAGGCGCTGGCGAGCGTCGAGGCGCGACTCTTTGACGGACCGCACGACACGGAGGGCTTTACGGTCCAGCGCAGCCTTTCTGCCGAGGGCCGCAGTCGCGTTAAGATTGACGGCCGCATCGCCAGTGTGCGCGAGCTTTCGGAGCGCGTCTGTGTGATGATGGATCTGTGCGGCCAGCACGAGCACCAGCGCTTACTCGATCCGGTGCATCACGTTGCGATGGTCGATGCGTGGGCGGGACGCTCTGCGCTCGAGGCGCTGGATGCGTACCGCGCCTGCTTTAAGGCATCGCGCGCGGCTGCCAAGGAGGTCCGTCGCGTCGAGGAGGCCTCGCGTGCGCAGGGGAGTCGCGTCGAGGAAGCGCGTTTTGCCCTCGAGCGTATCACCGAGGTCGACCCCAAGCCGGGCGAGTATGAGGAACTCGAGGAGCTGTTGCCGCGCTCCGAGCATGCCGAGGTGTTGGTGGCCACGGCCAACGATGCCCATGCATCGCTTGCTGCCGAAGGGGGAGCGCTCGATGCCGTGAACAGTGCCGTGGCGGAGCTTTCCCGTATGGCGACCGTCGACCGCAAGCTGGGCGACATCGCCGATGCGCTTTCTGATGCCTGCATCTCGCTTGAGGATTGTGCCAACGAGCTGCGTGCCTATCGCGATGGGGTCGCCTTCGATCCGCGCGAGCTGGCTCGTATGCGTGAGCGTTATTCCGATCTTAAGACCCTACTGCGTCAGTGGGGGCCCACCATGGACGATGTCTTTGCCATGCGCGATCGCTCAAAGGAGCTGTTGTCCCTGGTCGATGATGGCGATGAGCAGATCAAGAAGGCACGCGAGGCACTCGGGAGCGCCGAACGCGAGCTTTTTGCTGCTGCCAAGGCGCTTAAACGCGCACGTAATATGGCGGCCCCTCGTTTTTGTCACGAGGTTGGCCGCCAAATGGCGCGCCTGGAGATGGGCGGCGCCGAGCTCGTTTGGGAGTCGCGCGATCTTCCGCGCGCCGAATGGACGCCGGCGGGGCCTTCGAGCTATGAGCTTTTGTATCGCAGCGGTGCCGGATTGACGCCGCGCCCTCTGCGCCGCATTGCATCGGGCGGCGAGCTGAGCCGCGTTATGCTTGCGAGCAAGGTTGTCCTCGGCAACGCGGACGGCGTGGATACGTTGGTGTTCGACGAGGTTGATGCCGGTGTCGGCGGCTCTACCGCGCGAGCCCTCGCGAGCGTGCTGGCAGATCTCGCCGCTACGCATCAGGTGATTGTCGTAACTCACTTGGCGCAGGTCGCCGTCATGGCTGACAAGCATTATGTCGTCAGCAAGGAACCGGGCGATGTTCCTCAGACGCATTTGGACGAGGTAATCGGCGAAGCGCGTACCGCCGAGATCGCCCGCATGTTGAGCGGCGATCAGTCCGAGGCAAGCCTGGCGCACGCCAGGCAGATGCTTGCGGAGGCGCGTGCCTAGGCCGAGTCGCCACACGCATGTCCAACCTGGCCGCCACGAAACGGGTCCATCTACTACGTTTGGTAGGGCATCGGCAACCACGCCAAGAATTGCAAAAAGAAAACCGCAGGTAGAACGCCTGCGGTTTTCTCTATTTTGGGTGTATGGTTGGCGGTTGCGGTTAAAACGTAGTAGATGGGCGGGTTTCGTGGCGAGGGGCGTCTATCGGCTCCCCAATTTACCTACTCAACGACCTTATCCGGCTGGATGAGCTCCTCGTAGTAGCTGATATGTTCGCGAGCGTCTTCGATCTCGGGCAGCAGGAAGTTGTAGATGACTTCGATGATCATCGTGGCGCTGATCTTGGAGAACGCAAAGTCGCCCGTGGTGAGCAGCGCCTCGTGGTTCACGGTGTTAAAGGTGTAGTCTGCCAAACGAGCAAGCGGAGACTTGCTGTCGCTGCTGATGACGACTACGGTGGCACCACAGCCGCGAGCCGCTTTTGCCATGCGATTCAGCCGGCGCGATTTGCCAGAGTTTGAGATTAGCACGATGACGTCACCCGGGCGCAACGTGAGCGCAAAGCCGATTGATGTCTCGCTAATGGTGCTCGCCATGCAGCGCAGGCCCAGCTGCGAAAACTTAAACGTCGCATCGAGCGCGACCGCGTTGGTATTGCCCACAGCCGCAAACTCAATAACCCCTGCATGCTTAAGGGCATGCACAACAGCCGCCAGCGTATCGTGGTCGATCCCGTCGATGGTCGCATTAAGCTCGCTCACCTTGGCAGCCAGGATGTTCTTGAGGCTCTGCTCCATATTGTCGAGCGAGACCTCGTCGGTCAGGCCCTCGTTGCGCTGGCTTTCCAAATCCCTCGCCAACGAAAACTGAAAGCTGCGGAAGCTGCCAAACCCAAGCTTGCGGCAGAAGCGCGAAACGGTCGCCTCGGACGTGGCAGCGGCGCGCGAGAGCTGAGCGGCCGTGAGGCGTGGAGCCTCGGACTGGTGCTCCAATATATAGTCGACAATGCGCTGCTCGGATTCGCTGTATCCCTGATGGGTGCTAATGAGGGAAAGTGCGCTCTTGCTACTATCGGTCATGGATGGCTCCTGGTTGGCATGAAAATCTAATTTGATTCGCAATGCCATAGTATACGGGCATTTTCAATTACAAGATACACCTTGCCGTTTCAAGTGTTGATGGTAAACTTTCACTTACCGTTTACGGTTATGAAAGAACCTTTCACCGGAGAATTGCACCTTGTCTCTTCTCACGCGGACGGTAGGTTGGTATCTTTCAGTTGTGGAAAAACGCGCATCGAAGCGCGTGTAGGGGAGCGCCCGCGGGCGCTGTACTCAAGAAGGAGGGACACATGGCTAAGTTTGACATCATCGCCGCCACCGGTTGCCCGACCGGCATTGCGCACACCTTCATGGCTAAGGAGGCGCTGGAGAAGGCTGCTGCCGAGCGAGGTCTGACCATTAAGGTCGAGACTCATGGCCAGGTCGGTGTCGAGAACGAGCTCACCAAGAGTGAGATCGCTGGCGCCAAGGCCGTCGTCGTCGCAGCCGATAAGGATGTCCAGGCTGAGCGTTTCGCCGGCAAGCCGTTGGTTTCCGTTGGTGTTTCCAAGGCCCTGTCCGTTGAGGCCGCCGGTAAGCTGATTGACCGCGCGCTCGCCGCCAAGGGTGACGACACGGTTGCGGCTGCTGCCGATGTCGAGGACGAGGTCGAGGAGAAGGAGTCCATCGGTCACGTCATCTACAAGCACCTCATGAACGGCGTCAGCCACATGCTGGTCTTCGTCGTTGCCGGTGGTGTTCTGACCGCCATTTCGTTCCTGTGGGGCATCACGTCCTTTGATTCGACGGCTGCCGACTACAACAGCTTTGCCGCGATGCTCAAGATTATCGGCGGTATCGCCATGAACCTCATGGTTCCGGTGCTCTCCGCCTACATCGCCGAGTCTATCGGCAAGCGCCCGGCGCTCGTCCCCGGCTTTGTTGCCGGTATGATTGCCATCCAGGGTCTTCCCATCAACGCCGATACCGGCATGATCGACGCTGGAGGCTCGGGTGTGGGCTTCGGCTTCCTGGGCGGCATCGTCGGCGGCTTCCTCGCTGGCTATGTCATCCTGCTGCTCGAGAAGGCTTTCTCTAAAATTCCCGCGAGCCTTAATGGCCTGAAGGCAATCTTCCTGTATCCGCTGTGCTCTACCGCCATCGTCGGCCTGGTCATGCTCGGTATTTCCGGCCCCATGGCTGCCATTAACCAGGGCATGATGGATTTCCTGCAGAGCCTCGGTAACTCCGGTCCGGTGATCCTTGGCCTGGCCATCGGCTGCATGTGCGCCTTTGATATGGGCGGCCCGGTCAACAAGGCTGCTTACGCTACTGGCACCTTGCTGCGCGGTACCGCGC
>URNM01000122.1 GCA_900549185.1 uncultured Collinsella sp.
GTGTCTCGTGGGCTCGGAGATGTGTATAAGAGACAGCCGGAGGTTCGTGACCGTCGGCTTGCACGCACTCCTGCAAAAACGACTTGGGGTTCGCAGGATGCTCGGCACGCTCGGAAGCCAAATGCGGCTTAAGCGTACGATGGATAAACTCTGCCGCGGCATCCCAGCCGGCATCCAGGTACAACGCGCCCACGAGCGACTCATAGACGTTCTCGAGGGCCGAATGCAGGCCGCGCGCACCGGTACCGGTCTCGGAGGCACCAAAGATGATGATGTCGTCGATGCCCAGCTCGTGAGAAACCTCGGACAGCGTAGCGCCCGAGACAAGCGACACCTTCAAGCGCGTGAGCTTGCCCTCGTCAAACTCCGGATAGGACTCAAACAGGGAGCGTGCGACCACAGCGCCCAAAATGGAATCGCCCAAGAACTCAAGGCGCTCATAGCTGGCAGAAACCGGCTGGCCCTCGACTGCCGAGGGATGCGTAAGCGCCGCGCGCAGCAGCACCTTATTGTTGAACTCGTGGCCCAGGATTTCCTGGGCGCGCGTAAGTCGGTCGGATAAAGCCAAGACTTAGGCCTCCTTGGCAGCTTCGATAGCGTCGACGGCGTCGGCGACAGAGTTGAGCGAGAGCAGGGTCTCGTCATCGATCTCGAGGTTGAACTCGTCCTCGATAGCCGTAACCAGCTGCAGGCGCTCGAGCGAGTTGGCATCGAGGTCGTCAAAGGTGGTCTCCTCGCTAATTTCGGCAACATCGACGCCCAGAACGTCAGCAGCGACCTCGGCGATCTTGTCGAAGATTTCGGAGCGGTCCATAGCGCTTCCTCTCATAGTGCATGAATACCAAAAGAATGGTACCGCCCGGGCGGTACCAAGACACGGTTCTGATTCTACCCCACGACGTGCGCCGCGAAGCACATAACAGCGCTCTAACTCGCTCTTATAAAACGATACCGTCCATAGAGTTGGCGACATTCTCGACCAGCCCGGCGCGCACGGCTTCGGCCGCCGCGAGCGTACCGTTCTTGACAGCCTCGACCGAGGTGGCGCCATGGCCGATCAGGACCACGCCGCGCAGGCCCAAAAGAATCGCGCCGCCCTTGGCGTCGCCAGAGAGCTTGGCCTTAATCTCGCGCATCTGCTTTTTGATGAGCAGCGCGGCAATCTTGGTGCAGAGCGAAGACATAAAGACACCCTTGAGCTCCTGCAGCAAAAACTTGGCAGCGCCCTCGGTAGCCTTGAGCGCAATATTGCCCGACATGCCATCGGCAACGACGACATCGAAGTTGCCTGAGGTGAGGTCGGTGCCCTCGCAGTTACCAACAAAGCCGGGAACGGCGGCTTTCATGGCCGGGAAGCAGGCCTTGGTAAAGTTGGAGCCCTTCTCATCCTCGGTGCCGTTGGCAAGCAGGCCCACGCGGGGATGCTCGATGCCCAGGACGACGCGCGCATAGGCACAACCCATCTGGGCAAAACGCACCATATCGTCGACCTCGACATCGGGGTTGGCGCCCATGTCGCACAGGACCGTCAGGCCGCCGGCACGATTGGGCAGCGCATTGGTAAGGCACGGACGCACCGGCTGCTTCTTGCCCTCGGCCTGATACCTAAATGGCGTCACATAAGCGGTAGCCGCGGCGGTCATAGCACCAGTAGAACCAGCAGAGAAGAACGCGTCTGCGTTGCCCTTCTTAATGGCACGGCAGGAAAGCACAATCGAAGACTTGCGCTTGGTCATCACGGCGCGAATGGGATCGTCATCCATGGCGATAACGTCAGGTGCCTCAAGGGCCTCGACACGTGCATGGGAAGCTGCAAAGGGATTGACGATTTCGGCGGGGCCAGCTGCCAAGACCTCGATATCGGGATCGGAGGCAAGTGCAGCCTCGATACCATCGAGAACAACCTGAGGTTTCTCGTCTCCACCCACAACGTCTACACAAACGCGAACGTTACTCATATACATGCTCCTTATACAAAAATGGCCGACTCATTGAGCCGGCCATTGTGGTTCCATTTGGAACGGCATCGCATCCAGAGTATACCGTTACTCGGTAACGATAACCTCGCGGTCCTTGTAGAAACCGCAGCTGGGGCACACGTGGTGCGGAAGCTTGACAGCGCCGCAACGGGGGCACGTGGACTGAGCCGCAGCCGAAATCTTCATGTTGGCGGAACGACGGGTGTGAGTGCGGATACGACCCTGCTTTTGTTTAGGTACGGGCATAGTGACCTTCCTTATGAACTATCCAGTGTGGCGATTACGCGCAAGTAGCGATACTACCACAGTTTTACTCATCGAGCCTGAGATTCTTCAATGCTGCAAATGGATTTTCCGTGGCCTCGGCCCATTCGGCCTCGGCTTGGGCAGCACAATCGCATTGCTCGACGTTGAGATTGCAACCGCAAGTGGGGCACAGACCGCGGCAATCGGGCTTGCAGAGCACCACGAACGGCGTGTCCATAACGACCGCGTCATTGATGGGCTCGCCCAGATCGACGAGACGGTCCTCACCCAGGAGCTCGTAGCCGTCCTCGTAGGCCTCGGGATCCTCGGGCTCCTCAAAGAGGTAGAACTCCTCGATCTCGCCGGCGATATCAAACGAGGCGGGCTCCAGGCAACGGTCGCACTCGCCGGTGGCGTGCGCGCGGACCATGCCCGTGAGCAAGACACCGGTACCGGCATTGGTAAAGACAACGTCGTAGTCAATGCCGTCCTGAAGCTGGTACTCCTTCTCGCCCACCGTGTAGGTGGCGACATCGACCTTACCGGTCAGCGGATACGAATCTCCAGGAAACTCGAGCTGCTCGGAAAGATCGACGGTAACGCTCGGGAACTCAGCCATTACCACTGACCATTCTGCTGGGCGGCACCCTCGTTGAGCTGCTGACGGCAACGGGTAACGGTGCCGGTCAGGCTCTTGAGGTTCTCCTCCAGGTGCGTAAAGACCTGCTCTGCGTAGTCCTCGGCAGCATAACGCGTCTCACGCTCGTACTGCTGGGCACGATCGCGGATGTCGTCGGCCTGCTGCTGCGCAAGGCGGACGATCTCCTGCTCACCGGCAATGGTGAGGGCCTGCTGCTGAGCGTCGGCGATGATGGAATCGGCCTGAGCGGCGGCGGAAGCCATAAGCTCCTCGCGCTCCTTAAGGATACGGCGGGACTTCTGCCACTCCTCGGGATAGCTCATGCGGATCTCGTCGAGGATATTGAAGAACACGTCGGCGTCGATGACCTTGAACTGAGCGTTCTTGCCGAAAGGCGGCTTGGCTTCCTCGATCAGCCCTTCGAGCTCATCGACCAAGCTGACGATCCTATCGCCAGGAAAATTCTCGCCCGGCATCCGGTCTCCTTTCATAGGTAACATATCATCGTGCTAGTTTACCACATGCCACCAGGCAATAAAAAACGTCACGAAAAGCGATGTCTGAGCGCTTCGACCACGTTGGGCGGCACAAACGTCGATACATCGCTGCCGAGCGAGGCGATCTGGCGAACGACCGAGCTCGAGATGTAACCGTACTGCGGAGCACTCATGACAAAGATGGACTCCAGCTCGCTATCCAAGCGATAATTGAGGTCGGCCTGCTGCAGCTCATACTCAAAGTCGGTCATGGCGCGCAGGCCCTTGACCACGGCCCCCGCCCCCTGCTCACGAGCGAAGTCGACCAAGAGGCCGGTAAAGGGCAGGACTTCGACGCCGTCGATATTACCGAGCGCCTCGCGGGCCAGCGCCACGCGCTCATCGAGCATAAACGTGGTGCCCACACCGTTTTTACCCTGCGACTCTGCAACAGCGACGATCACACTGGGAAAGATGCGGCGGGCGCGGCGGATCACATCGATATGGCCAAACGTGATGGGATCGAAGGTGCCCGGGACGATCACGCGGTTGATGGTGTCATTCATGGGCGTCCTCCTGAAACGTCGTGGCATCGTTGTTATCGGCATCGGTGACGGCACTATCGTCCTCACCGTCGTCATCGCCGACCCAACGAAGCAGGTCGACCGAGGTAATGCCGTAGCGCTTCTCACGTACAGTCTCAAAGCCTGCCGGATGCGTGCCCGCATCGGCGGCAGCATGCTCAAACAGGGCATAAGCGCCAGGTGCAAGCAGACCCTGCTGAGCCAGGTTCTGCAGCAGTTCCTCGACCGGCTCGGCACCAAAAGCATAGGGCGGGTCGAGCAGGACCAGATCAAAGGGGCCGCCCGGTACACGACCGCGCGAGGCACTCGCCAGCATGTCGCCCGTGACCACGCGCCAACGCGCACGGTCACGGCAGAGCGACTCGATATTCTTGGTAATGAGCCGCGCGGCGTTACGATCGATCTCAAACGTCGTGAGCGAGCGGGCCCCACGAGAGAGCATCTCTAACCCTAAAGCACCGGAGCCGCCAAAGGCGTCCAGCACACGAACCTCGTCCAAATCGAAATCGAATGCCGACATGACCATAGATGCGCACGCCTCGCGCACGCGATCAGTCGTGGGGCGGGTGACATCGCGACCACGGGGCTCCTCGATCTTACGACCGCGCCATTCGCCGCCGATGATTCTCATCCTCCGCTGACCTCCTTAAAGATATGTCGATAACGCATGGCGACCGTGTCGCGCAAGGGACGCGTCGCCACAGAGTCAAGGTTGCAAGCATACCGCAAGAGCTCGACCGCGTCCAAATGGGCCCACTCGATCAGCTCCTCGTCGGCATCCAGGTCGACAAAGCGCAGGGTCACACCACCATGCTGGCGATAACCCAGGATCTCGCCTTCATGGCGCAGGCGCAGGTCCATCTGGGCGAGCGTAAAGCCGTCCGAGGTCTTTTCGAGCGACTGGAGACGGTCTTGTGCCGCCGATGCGCCGCCGTTGCCCTTGGAGTGCGTCATGACCAGGCACGTGCCCGACACGCTGCCACGGCCCACGCGACCGCGCAGCTGGTGCAGGGCAGCCAAACCAAAGCGCTCGCCGTTCTCGATGACCATGACGGTGGCATTAGGCACGTCGACGCCCACCTCGACCACCGTAGTCGAGACGAGCACGTCGATCTCGCCACGCTTGAAGGCATCGATAACCTGGTCCTTCTCCCCCGCTGGCATACGGCCGTGAAGGCGCTCGATGGCAAGCCCCGGCAACGCCAGACGCAGGCGGTCGAGCTCGGTTGCCGTATCGTGCAGTGGCACTGGGACGGTTACGCGGCCCTCGTCGTCGCGGGCAATACCGGGCACGTCTTCAAGCTCATCGGCCGAGTCACTCGGCTCCACGAGCGGACAAATCACGTAGGCCTGATGACCCTTTTCATGCGCCTCGCGGATGGCGCCATAGGCGAGGTCACGGCTCGACCTGTCTCTTATACACATCTGACGCTGCC
>URNM01000123.1 GCA_900549185.1 uncultured Collinsella sp.
CACTCGACTAGTCGTCGGCAGCGTCAGATGTGTATAAGAGACAGTTGCTGGGGCTGCTTGGCCATCTGCCGGTGCTGATTGTGCGACTGTCCGCCTTTATCGTCGCGGTCGCGATGATGGTCGACGCGGTGTGCTCGTTGGCGAGCTGGCGGCGTCTGTCTGATCAGCTGGAGCGCGTCCGGGCCGACCTTGCCGACCGAATCAACGAGTCGCTTGCCGATGCGTCCGACTCCATGCTCGAACGTATTCCCGATTCGGCGATTGACTCGGTGGCACAGACGCATATCCGCAGTCGTGCCGTTAACGCGTGGCTGGCCGAGCTGGGCGACGCGACGCTCGATGCCCTGCGCGAGAAGGCTTCGATGCCGACGTTTATCGCGGATGGTGCTCGCGGCTTGGCGCTTGCCGCCCGCCGCGTGGCCGATGCCGCGCCGAACATGTCGCATCCGTCGCTCAGTCGTCGCCTTGCCGGCAAGCGCATGAGTCGTCCGGTGCCAAGCGTGTCGCTCAGCCGACGCGACCTGCGCTTCTTCAATGCCTTCCCGCGCTTGCGCATCAACCGCTACGAGGGCGTCATCCGAGCTACCGATCTCCGTGACCGCGCCCACGAGCTGTTTCGGCGCTAGTCGGGACGGGCGCGCTCACGGCTCCCTTGCTCGTGTATTTCCCGTCCGTTTCGCGTCCGTTGCCGCGCCGTTTCCAAGATTGCGGCACCGTTTCCATTCGACAACGCTGCGTTTAACAACGCCGTATCTGGTCTACACCAGTTGCCCCTCGGCCGCATTATGGGCGCCGACAACGTTCATGCGACCAAGGGAGAGCGAATGTACGATACGGGATCGACAACGTTTATGCTCATCTGCACCATGCTCGTGTTTTTAATGACACCGGGTTTGGCGTTTTTCTATGGCGGCCTGTCCAGGCGCAAAAATGTCATCAACACCATGCTCATGTGCTTTGGCGCCATTGGCCTGGTTGGTGTGCTGTGGGTTATTGCCGGCTGGTCGCTGGCCTACGGCGGCGACGGTTCCAGCCCGTTTATTGGAGGCCTTGACCAGCTGCTGTGCCTGCCGGTGCTCGGCCAGGTGCTGCGGGCGGCCGAGGGCAATGCCGCGGACGGTGCCGTCTATCCTCAGGTCATCAACATCGCCTTCCAGATGGCGTTTGCCATGATCACGGCCGCTATCGCCACGGGCAGCCTGGCCGGCCGCGTTAAGTTTGGTGCCATGACGGCCTTCCTGGGCATTTGGCTGCTTGTGGTCTATGCGCCGCTTGACCACATGGTTTGGGGCGGCGATGGCTCCTTTATCGGTGACATTATCGGCGCACTCGACTTTGCTGGCGGCGACGTGGTGCACATTTCGTCCGGTCTTACCGGCCTGATCCTTTGCTTAATGCTCGGCCGTCGTCGCGGTTTTGGCATGGTGAGCTACCGTCCGCATAACGTGCCGTTTGTGGCGTTGGGCGCCGGCCTGCTTTGGTTTGGCTGGTTTGGCTTTAACGGCGGCAGCGAGTTTAAGGCCGACGCCGTGGCGGCGCTCGCCATCCTCAACACCGTGACGGCCAGCGCGGCAGGCATGGTCTCGTGGCTTGCCGTCGAACGCGTGCATACCGGCCGCCCCACGCTGGTGGGTGCCAGCACCGGTTTGGTTGCGGGCCTTGTGGTGGTCACGCCCGGCGCGGGCTTTGTCGAGCCGTGGGCAGCGCTGGTTATGGGCCTGATCGTGTCGCCCGTCTGCTACTTGGCCATCAGTCATCTTAAGACCAAGTTCGGCTACGATGATGCGCTCGACGCGTTCGGTTGCCACGGCATTGGCGGCATCTTGGGCGGCGTGTTCACGGGCCTGTTCTGCGTGCCGGAGCTCTCGTGGACCGGTAAGGGCGGCCTGCTCTACACGGGCGACGTGTCGTTGCTCATCTCGCAGATTTTGGGCATTGTGGTGACGGTCGCTATTGTGCTGGTGCTCGATTTGGTGATCGCCGCGGTGGTCAAGGCGCTGTTCCACGGCAGCCTGCGTGTGGACGAGGCCGACGAGGCGCTGGGCTTGGATGCGAGTCAACACGGCGAAAGCGCGTATCCCTCGTTCTCCGGACTCGATTAGCAGCTTCCCCAAGCACCGCACCTTGCCGTTCAATCGTCGCTCACGTACTTAAGTACGCTTCGCTCCTCTTTCACGGCAATCTGCGGCACTTGGGAAACCTGCTAAGACCAGTCAGTTGAACTTTTTGATCTCTGAGGTTGGTTTGCGGCACCTGGGAAACCCGCGTCTCATGTAAAGGGATACGTTGATTATTGAGAGGAATTCATTATGAAAAAGATCACGGCCATCGTGCGCCAGGAAAAGCTTGAGGTTCTTAAAGATGCGCTGTTTGCTGCTGATGTTCGCGGTATGACTATCAACCAGGTGCAGGGCTGCGGCTCACAGCATGGCTGGAAGGAATACGTGCGCGGCAACGAGTTGCTTGTCAACACGATTCCTAAGGTGCAGTTCACGCTCATTTGCGCCGATGAGCACGTCGACGGCATTGTCGACATCATCTGCAGCGCCGCCCGCACCGGCGCCGTCGGAGACGGCAAGATTTGGGTCGAGCCGGTCGAAGAAGTTATCCGCATCCGTACTGGCGAACACGGCCCTTCTGCGGTTTAGGACAATCTTTCGACTGACGGGCGTGCCTCTCTTGGGGCGCGCCCGTTCTCGTCTACAATATCGTGCAGACGAAGGAGAGGCATGCCCATGATCAAGATGTTTGCGAGTGACTTAGACGGAACGCTGCTGAACGCCCTGCACGAGGCAGATGGGACCATCCGCCGTGCCATTCGCGAGCTGACCGAGGCTGGCCTGCATGTGGTTCCCGCGACCGGGCGCTCGACGCTGCCGATTGGCGAGCATGGTTTTACGGGCCTGGCGCTTGATGCCTGCTGCTCCAATGGGTCCATCGTGCGCGACAGCCATGGCGAGGTGCTCAAGACCTGGACCATCGACCCACAGGTCACCGAGGAGCTGCTCAAGGCGTTCCCGGACATTTGCTTTGATTGCTCCACGCCCGATGGCATGTTCTCGAGCGGGTCGTTCGAGATGCACCAGGCGGGCTTTAAAAAGGACAGCCCCATCAAGCGCATCGTGATGCGCGGTATGCGTGCACGTGGCGGGTATCACGAGGAGCAGTATTTCGACCAGTCGATCGGTGACATCCTGCGCCACGATGTGTGCAAGATCAACTGCCGCGTGACCTCGCCCGAGCTGGAGCGCGACCTTAAGGCATATTTGGCCGAGCGCTCGGACCGTGTAGTCAACGCGCCGTTTGACCCGGTGATGTTTGAGATCACGGACGCGGCGTGCAACAAGGGCGAGAGTGTGTCCTGGCTGGCGGGCTACTACGGCATTGCCGAGGACGAGGTCGCGGTCTATGGAGACGGCGGCAACGACATTGCCATGCTCAAGCGTTTCCGTCACAGCTACGCGACCAAAAACGCTAGCGATGCAGCTAAAGCCGCCGCGAGCGCGACTATCGGCAGCTGCATGGTCCACGCCGTTCCCAGACACATGCTCGCCACCATGCATAAGCAGAACTCCCGCACCATCATCGAATAATGTGACAAAGGGATAGCCCCTTTGTCACAGTTGACGCTGGTCTCTTGAAATACGAACAAACATTCGCATACCTAACTGCGCTTTGATAGAATTGATGCTGTTGGCGGCAGTTCCATGTGCCGGGCAGCGCCCTCCATCTGACGGGAGGTGATGCCCATGACCGATTTGATTGATTTCGTGAGGCTTCTGACTGCTTTGGTCTCGTTCTTCACGGCGCTTGTCGGCCTTTCCGAGGCACTCAAGCAGCGTTCGAAGCGCAACAGAAGGGGTCGCCGCCGCTAAGGCGTTGACCCCCTAATGCAAACAACGGCGCTGCCCAGCTAGCTACAACTTGGGCTGCCGTCGACACTATTCTACCCACGAATGACATTTTGGACAATTGGTAATGCCGCTTCAAAAGCCAGGCACAACTGGCACAACCTAGGCGGCCGCTGAATGTGGCAAAGGGACCGTCCCTTTGTCACAACCCAAATATTGCCTTTACGTGTTGGTGCACACGGTGTGCAATAATACTCGCACTGTGCAATAGCGCACAGGCTGAGTAACAAGGAGGACGCTTGTCCCAGCTCGAGAAATGCGATCGCCGGTCCCTTCGCTCGCAGCGTGCCCTTCGCCAGGCACTTGCCAGCGAGCTTGCCGAAAGCGGCGACCTTTCGCGCATTAATGTCGCGTCGCTCACCGAGCGCGCTGGCCTTACGCGCCGCACGTTCTATTCGCACTACCGCGATATCCCCGACTTTATCAATCAAATCGAGGACGGCTTGCTGGCCGAGATCCGTGAGCGCATTGAGCTCATCACCGCAGCTCAGCTGCCCGATCTCTATCACAACATCGATGAGCTCGAGCCGGCGCCCGGTTCGGTTGAGCTGCTGTGTTATCTTGCGGCCAACCGCGACTTAATCGGTGCGCTGCTGGGTCCGGGCGGCGACCAGGCCTTCATCAAAAAGATCATCGACACCGCTCGTGAGGCTGTGGTGCCGCGTGCGCAGACGGGCATTTTGGGCCTGGCGCTGGGCACGTTCTTTGACTACTACGTCACCTATGTCGTGAGTGCCGAGGTCGGCATGATTCAGCGCTGGTTTGAGCGTGGGCTCACCGAATCGCCCGAGGCCATGGCGCGCATTATGACAGTGCTCGCTTTTGTGCGCCCTGGTGACCTGTATGGCCAACCCATCGATATCAACGTGCCGGAATACGGCATGAAGCTATTGAACTTGCAGCTCGAGGACGCGGCCGACACCGCCGCAACCGTCGAGTCCAACAACTAAGAGGAGAGACAATGAGCAAACTCGTCGAGGGCATAAAGGACCGTATGGTCGCTGCCGCGCGTGAAGCTGCACCCGCCGTGGTGGATGCCGCGCAGAAGGCCGCGACCGCGGCTGTCGAGAAAGTCGCTGAGGCAGTTGCCGATGCCAAGAACGCGGCAGGGGAGACGTCCGTCGCTAGCGAGCCCGCCACCGCCGCCGATTCCGTAGCCGCCGGCCAGGCCCCCGAAGGCGCGATCTTCAACTCCGAGAACGCCCGCGGCAACCTGCACCTGGGCATTGACGTGGGCTCCACCACCGTTAAGCTCGCTGTGCTCAACGACGACAACCAGATTGTCTACGCCAAGTACCAGCGTCACCACACCGACGCTGTCTCTTATACACATCTGACGCTGCCGACGACTAGTCGAGTGTAGA
>URNM01000124.1 GCA_900549185.1 uncultured Collinsella sp.
GTGTATGCCAACGCCAGCACGCGCTTCACTGACGGCGGCGAGTTTGGACTGGGTGCCGAGATCGGCATCTCGACCCAAAAGCTCCACGCCCGTGGCCCCTTCGCCGCCGAGGCCCTCACCACCTACAAATACAAGCTCCGCGGCACCGGTCAGGTCCGCCCCTAAACTCCGTATAAACGAAAACCACCACAAAGGTGCCTGTCCCCTTTGTGGTGGTTTTAGGTGGCGTGAGCGGTTAGGCTTGGAAGGTGTCGCGGTCGGGGGCGAAGGACTGCATGGCTGCGATGGTGCGGTCGAAGAGCTCGGGAAGCTCCCAGCCCAGCATCTCGGCGCCCTGCGAAATCACGTCGCGCGAGCAGCCGGCGGCAAAGCGCTTGTCCTTGAATTTCTTTTTGAGCGACTTGGTCGTAAAGTCCATGACGCTCTTGCTCGGGCGCATGATGACGGCGGCGCCGATCAGGCCGGTGAGCTCATCGCAGGCAAACAGGATCTTTTCCATCTGCAGCTCGGGTTTGGGCAGCGAAGAGTTGAAATCGGACGTGTGCGTCTGGATGGCGCGGATAAGCTCGGGAGACGCACCTTCGCCCTCAAGAATCTCGGCAGCATAGATGGTGTGGTTCATGGGGTCGTCCTCATGCTCCTCCCAATCCAAGTCGTGCAGTAGGCCGACGATGCCCCAAAACTCCTCGTTCTCGGGGTCGAACTCGCGCGCAAAGTAGCGCATAGTGCCCTCGACCGTCTCGCCATGGGTGATGTGGAACGGGTCCTTGTTGTGCTCGTTGAGCAGTTCGAACGCGCGGTCGCGGGTGATTCCGGCGGTAAGCGGCTCTGCCATAAGGGACTCCTTGTGCTCGTGGGTATCGTTAAGAATGAATACTACTAGAACAAGAAAACCACCACAAAGGTACCTGTCCCCCTTGTGGTGGTTTTTGGTGCGGATGGGTTAGTTGAGGGCGGCTTGGGCTAGGCGGGCTTCGGCATCCTCCTCGGTGACGCCCAGGGCCACGGCGAACTCCTCGATGGAGCGGCGCTTGGCTTCCTTGAGTACGCGCATGTAGTAGGAGCTGGGTTTCTTATCAGCTTCCTCGGCCTGGCGAATACGGTGCATCATGGTTTTTGCCACGCGGACCGTCTCGGGCGCGCCCAGCTTGAGCTGCTGCTTAAAGTGCGTCTCCTCGAGCGAGCTGTTGCGCTCGGTAAAAGTGTCGCACTCCAGCTCGTCATAGTGGCTCAGCAGGTGCTCGGCATCTTGCTGCGAGATGGCGGCGTGCAAACGGTCGGCCTGCGCCACGGGGTACATGAGGATCGTCTGCGCATGTCCCTGCTTGGTCTCGAGCAGTAGCATGGGCTGCGGTGTGTCGTCCCTAAAACCGACGACGGTGCAGACTCCCTGACCCGGATGAATGACGTGTTGACCGATTGAGAACATGCTACCTCCAACTTATACGAATTTACGTATGTCTAGAATAACACGCTGACGTGCGCAAACCCTTACTTTATGCAGGAAAAGCACACAACTCTGATAGGTAAGAGTATTCGATAAATAGAACGACTTATTCAATCGTTTATGCATTTCCAGAACGTGTATAAATTGCAGGCAAACCGCCAACTTTGTACCACCGCGCAAGAGCGGTAGTCATTTTTGTGCATATGCAATTTCGATTGGCTTTACCCTGCGACAGTGTGCGTCGCTTGTGATAGAGTGCTACAAACTCTGGCTTTTGCCCTACGAGTGACCAAGAGCTCGGGGGCTTTAACACAAGGAGGATCTATGCCCGAGAAGATTGAAGAGCTGGTACGCGCTGCGCTTGCTGCGGCCCAAGAGGCCGGCGACCTTTCCGCATTTGAACTTGACGATTGCGCCATCGAGCGACCGGCTGACACTTCTCATGGCGAGTGGACCTCCACCATGGCCCTGAAGTCCGCCAAGCTGGCTCACTGCGCCCCGCGCAAGATCGCCGAGGCCGTCGTTGCCCATATGCCCGAGGACCCCGCAATCGAGAAGGTCGAGATTGCCGGCCCTGGCTTCATCAACTTCTACCTCTCGGTTGCCGTCAAGAACGCCATCTTCGGCGAGGCCCGCGAGAAGGGTATGGACTTCGCTAAGTCCAACGTCGGTGGCGGCCTGAAGACCCAGGTCGAGTTCGTCTCCGCCAACCCCGTCGGCCCCATGCACATCGGCCATGGCCGCTGGGCCGCTCTGGGCGACTCCCTCTGCCGCGTCATGGACCACGCCGGTTACGATATCCAGCGTGAGTTCTACATCAACGACCACGGCTCTCAGATGAACACCTTCGGCAACTCCATCAGCACGCGCTATATGCAGCTTGCCGACATCATCGCCAAGCAGGGCGTGGATATCGACGAGGCTCACAAGCTGCTGATCGCCGACCGCGACGCCTTCGTTGCCGATGAGAACGACGAGCATCCCGAGACCCATTCGTACCAGGACAACTTTGCCGAGACTCTGGGCAAGGACTCTTACGGCGGCGATTACATCATCGACGAGGCCGCTGAGTTCTGGCGCACCGACGGCGACAAGTGGGTCGACGCCGATCCGCAGGAGCGCATGGAGAGCTTCCGCGAGCGCGGCTATGTGAAGATGGTCGACAACATGCGCGACCTCTGCCACGCCGTCAATTGCGACTTCGACCGCTGGTTCTCCGAGCGCTCGCTGTACGTGAAGGACACCGAGGGCGAGACCGCCGGCACTTCCGCCGTCGACCGCGCTTTTGAGAAGCTCGACAAGATGGGCTACCTCTACACCAAGGACGGCGCTCTGTGGTTCCGTTCCACCGACCTGGGCGACGACAAGGACCGCGTCCTGATCAAGTCCGACGGCGAGTACACCTACTTCGCGTCCGACGTTGCCTATCACTGGGATAAGTTCCAGCGCGTCGACCACGTCATCGACATCTGGGGCGCCGACCACCACGGCTACATCGAGCGCGTCCGCTGCGTCTGCGATGCCTTGGGTTACCCCGGCAAGTTCGAGGTTCTGCTGGGCCAGCTCGTCAACCTGCTGCGCAACGGCAAGCCCGTCCGTATGTCCAAGCGCAAGGGTACCATGGTGACCCTGCAGGAGCTCGTCGACGAGGTCGGCTCCGACGCCGCTCGCTACACGCTCATCTCCAAGAGCTCCAACCAGATGGTCGACTTCGATATCGAGGCCGTTAAGAAGCGCGATAACTCCAACCCGGTGTACTACGTGCAGTACGCTCACGCCCGCGTGTGCTCCATCCTGCGCCGTGCCGCTGACGTTACGCCCGAGCAGGCTGACGAGATGGGCATGAAGGCCGTCGCCGCCAAGGCCATCGGTGAGAACGTCGATTACTCGCTGCTGACCGACCCGACCGAGCTCGCCCTTTCGCGTAAGCTCAACGAGCTCACCGACCTCATCGCCAGCTGCGCTCGCGACCGCGCTCCGTTCCGTCTGACGCACTTTGCCGAGGAGCTCGCCGGCGACTTCCACAGCTTCTACGCTGCCTGCCAGGTTCTGCCGAGCGAGGGCCGTCCCGTCGACCCCGAGCTTTCGCGCGCCCGTCTGGCCGCTTGCGACGCCGTCCGCGTGACGCTCGCTTTGGTGCTTACCCTCGTTGGTGTCTCCGCTCCCGAGCAGATGTAAGCTGCGGGTCATTTGACCGTGTAGGTTCGGCTTTACTGAGCCCTATAAGCCCGATCTCCATGTGGAGGTCGGGCTTTTTCCATTTGACGGGGCTTTTTGGTGTGTTAGGAAATGCTACCAAATCGCAACTATGCCGGTTTACGGGGCTGAATCGCCAACTGGCGACCATGGCGCCAATAGCGAAATTAAAACCGCTGGTAAACGGCTTATTGTTTTTTAAAAATGAAGGGTATGGTTGGCTTGCATCATTCTGGCCCCGTAATCCGGCATAGTTTTGAAAATTGTCCCTTAGGGACGGAGGAAAACGGATTATTTTTGTCTCGAGGAGGGGTGGCGGCATACCTTCCGCCATGAATTGGGCTCATCTCCTACGTGTGGACGCATATCCCGAACCATGCCGAAAAGTTCGTTATTAAAACCGCAGGTAGCAGACTCGTTGTTTTTGAAAAAAACAAGGGTATGGTCAGGGGTCCGGGGGCAAACGTAGTAGATGGGCGCGTTTCGTGGCGCGGCTATTTCAGATACCACGGTTTCACTCCTCTGGCGCGACATTTCAAGGCGCTTTTGAGGAGGATTGTCCCTTTTGACTAGTCGTTTAAGAACGTCCCCGATGACTAAGTTGCAGGTGGTTGCGGTTGTGTTACACTAACGCTGCGTATATGACGCAATCATCTCGATACAGATCAATGATGTCCGTCGGTATTTGACGGAGCTAGACTGTTTAGCCGCCCTGAAGGTTTATGCAGGGAGCATGTGATCACAGGGCTTGAAAAGAAAGTTGAGCAAACACTGTGTCTGATCAACAGCAAGAAAACGAAATAACGACGACGGCCGCTCCCGCTGCACCGGCTGCGTCGGACCAGGTCGTGATGCCTGCGCCGGTGCAGGTTTCGGCTCCTGAGGCCTCCAAGGCCGCCTCGGCAGCCGCGCCCGCTACAGACGAGAGCGCCGCGCCCGCACCTTCCGCCGCTGCCGATGAGGCCGCGCCCGCAAAGCCTAAGCGTACGCGCCGCTCATCCAAGTCTGCCGCTGAGGGTGAGGAAGCTGTTAAGCCCAAGCGCCGCACCACGCGCACGACTCGAACCAAGCGCACCGTTGCGGCCGACCCCGCCGCGTCAATTTCCGACGAAGTTGCACAGGCCCGCGCGTTGGCGCAGATTAGCGAGGCTCAGGTCGTGCGTGCCCGTCGTCGCGCTGCTGAGCGTGAGGCCGCAGCTTTGACCGAGCTGGCGGCTCCGATCGCAGTCGAGACGAACGCGACCGCCGAGGCACGCGTTACCGACCAGTCGGCCGAGAAGCCGGCTGCCCGCACACGTCGCCGTGTCGCCACCAAGGCTCAGCAGCCTGTTGAGCAGGGGGCTTCCGATGCCGCCGCGGCTCCGACTCGTCCTATAGCGGGGGAGAGCGCGCAGTCCGCTGAGCCTGCAATGCCTGCTGAGGCCAGCGCGGTCCCCGTCGTCGATCCGGCCCTGCGTCCGCATCGTCGCGGCCGCAAGCCCAAGGCCTTCGTGGAGGCTGAGAAGGCTGCTGCCGCTGCGGCTGCAGCCGCAGCTCAGGGCGCTGCGGTGGCCACCGA
>URNM01000125.1 GCA_900549185.1 uncultured Collinsella sp.
AGCGTCAGATGTGTATAAGAGACAGGGTCAAAGACGTAAGCCACGCCGCCCGTCATGCCGGCGGCGAAGTTCTGCCCGACCTCGCCCAGGATGAGCGCCAGACCTCCCGTCATGTACTCGCAGCCATGGTTGCCGCAGCCCTCGACCACCACCGTGGCACCGGAGTTGCGTACGCCAAAGCGCTGGCCGGCCAGGCCGTTAATGAAGCCGCGGCCACTCGTAGCGCCAAAGAACGCAACGTTGCCCACGATGATGTTCTCGTCGAACTTGTAGGTCGCATGCGGGTTGGGGCGCACCGACACCTCGCCGCCCGAAAGGCCCTTGCCAAAGTAGTCGTTGGCGTCGCCGCACACGTTGAGCGTAATGCCGCGCGGCAGAAAGGCGCCAAAGCTCTGACCGGCCGAACCATCGCAATCGATGGTGATGGAGCCGGCGGGCAGGCCCTCGGGATGCGCCTTGGTCACCGCGTTGCCCAAGATGGTGCCCACGCAGCGGTTGACGTTGGCGATATCGGCGCGGAAGCGAATCGGACGCAGGTGCGCACGGGCATCGGCCGTATAGGGCACAAACAACGTGGAGTCGAGCGTCTTGTCGAGCTCACTGTCCGCAGCCATCTGCGGCAGGAAGTGACGACCGTCGGCACCCGGGATGTGGGCACCGAACTCGCAGGTCGCGCTCGCCAGCACGGGCGACAGATCGAGCAGGTTGGCCTTGCGGTTGCCCGGGACCTCAATCTGGCGCAAGCACTCGGGATGGCCGACCATCTCGTCGACGGTGCGGAAGCCCAGGCTCGCCATGACCTCGCGCAGCTGCTCGGCAACAAAGAGCATAAAGTGCTCAACGTGCTCGGGCTTGCCGCGGAAGCCGCGACGCAGGCGGCAGTTTTGCGTAGCGATGCCGGCCGGGCAGGAATCCTGCTGGCAGTCGCGCTGCATGAGGCAGCCCATGGAGATGAGCGGCATGGTCGCAAAGCCAAACTCCTCGGCGCCCAACAGGCAGGCGACAGCAACATCGGTGCCGTCCATGAGCTTGCCGTCGGCCTCGAGCACCACGCGCGAGCGCAGGCCGTTTTGCAGCAGCGTCTGCTGGGCCTCGGCAAGGCCAAGCTCCAGCGGCAGACCGGCGTGCCAGATCGAATCGCGCGCCGCGGCACCGGAGCCGCCGTTGTGGCCGCTGATCAAGATCTTGTCGGCAGCGCCCTTGGCCACACCGGTGGCGATGGTGCCGACACCGGCCTCGCTGACCAGCTTGACCGACACGCGTGCGCCGGGGTTGGCGTTCTTAAGGTCAAAGATCAGCTCTGCCAGGTCCTCGATAGAGTAAATATCGTGGTGCGGCGGGGGCGAGATCAGGCCGATGCCGGGCGTGGACTGACGGACCTCGGCGATCCAGGGGTAGACCTTCTTGCCGGGCAGGTGGCCGCCCTCGCCGGGCTTGGCGCCCTGGGCCATCTTGATCTGAATCTCGAAGGCGCTGCACAGGTAGCGGCTCGTCACGCCAAAGCGCGCGCTTGCCACCTGCTTGATGGCGGAGTTCTTGGAGTCACCGTTGGCCAGCGGGGTCTCGCGACGCGAATCCTCGCCGCCCTCGCCCGAGTTGGAACGACCGTGCAGGCGGTTCATGGCGATGGCCATGCACTCGTGCGCTTCTTTGCTGATGGAACCGTACGACATGGCACCGGTGTTAAAGCGGCGGACGATGTTGAGCGCGGGCTCCACCTCGTCGAGTGCCACCGGAGTGCGGCCGCTGGCATCAAAGTCCAGCAAGTCGCGCAGACGCACGGCACGGCCGGTGCGGTGCAGGCGAGCGCTGTACTCCTTAAAGGTGTCGTAGCTGTCCTCGCGGCAGGCGGTCTGCAGCAAGTAGACGGTCTGCGGATCGATGAGGTGATCCTCGCCGCCGAGCGGGCGCCACTTGGTCAGGCCCAACGTGGGCAGCTGATCGGGAGCCGGGCTCTTAAGGATAGCGAGTGCGGCGTCGTAGCGCTCGTTTTGCTCGCGCTCAACGTCCTCGACACCCATACCGCCCACACGGCTCACCGTGCCGGCGAAGTACGCGTTGACGAACTCCGGAGTGAAGCCCACGGCCTCGAAGATCTGCGCCGAATGGTAGCTCTGCACCGTGGAGATGCCCATCTTGGACATGATGGAGACGATGCCGGCGGTCGCAGCCTTGTTGTAGTTGGCAATGCCCTGCTCGGCTGTCACGTCCAGATCGCCGTGCGCCGCCAAGTCGCGAATGCACGCATGCGCGTTGTACGGATAGATGCCGCTCGCGGAGTAGCCCACCAGCGCCGCAAAGTCGTGCGGGGACACGGCGTCGCCACACTCCACCACGATGTCGGCAAAGGTACGCACGCCGGCGCGGATCAGGTGGTTGTGCACGCAGCCCACGGCGAGCAGCGACGGTACGGGCACCTCGCCCGCAGCGGCACGGTCGCTCAACACCACGATGTTCACGCCGTCACGGACCGCGGCCTCAACGTCCTCTGCAAGCTGCTTGAGCGCAGCCTGCAGCGCACCCTCGCCGGCATCGCGGCGGTAGACGGCACGGAAACGGCGGGTCTTAAAGCCCACGCGGTCGATGGCGCAGATACGCTCGAACTCCTCCTCGCTCAGCAGCGGACGCTCCAGGCGCACCAGCTGACAGGCCGTACGGGAGTCCTCGAGCAGGTTGCCGTGGTTGCCCAGGTAGAGCGTGGTCGAGGTGACCATGTGCTCGCGAAGAGCGTCGATGGGCGGATTCGTGACCTGAGCGAACAGCTGATAGAAGTAGTCGAAGAACGAGCGCGTCTTCTTGGACAGGCAGGCCAGCGGCGCATCGATACCCATCGAGGCGAGCGGCGCCTTGCCCTGCTGGGCCATGGGACGCACGACTTCGTCAACATCATCCCAGTGATACCCGAGCTTGGCCATGCGCACGGCGGCGGGCACCTCGGTATCCTCGGCGGGCGTGGGCGCGACGGGCTTGTCGAGCGCGTCGACGGTCAGCGTCTCCTCGGCGATCCAGTCGCGATAGGGCTTTTCCTTGGCGTAACGGGCACGCAGCTCATCGTTGTAGATGACGCGACCGCGGGCAAAGTCGACCTCGAGCATCTGGCCCGGTCCCAGGCAGCCGCTCGTCAGGATGTTCTCGGGGCTCACCTCGATGGTGCCCACCTCGCTTGCCAGCATAAAGCGACCGTCGCGCGTCACATAGTAGCGGGCGGGACGCAGGCCGTTACGGTCGAGGGCGGCACCCAGCGTGCGACCGTCGGTAAAGGCGATGGCGGCCGGGCCGTCCCAGGGCTCCATGAGCATGGACTGGTAGGCGTCGTAGGCGCGGCGTTCCTCGCTCAGGCTGTCGTTGTGGTCCCACGGCTCGGGCAACAGCATGGATGCGGCGCGCGTGAGCGGACGACCGTTCATGACCAAAAACTCAAGCACGTTGTCCAGAATCGCGGAGTCGGAACCCTCGCGGTTGATGATGGGCATCACGCGCTCAAGATCGTGCTGCAGCACGGGGCTGTACAGGTTGGGTTCGCGGGCGCGGATCCAGTTGACGTTGCCCTTGAGGGTGTTGATCTCGCCGTTATGGATGATAAAACGGTTGGGGTGCGCGCGCTCCCAACTGGGCGTGGTGTTGGTGGAGTAGCGCGAGTGGACGAGCGCTACGGCCGTTTTGACGGCGGCGTCGTTGAGATCGATGAAGAAGCCGCGCATCTGCGTGGCGACCAGCATACCCTTGTACACGATGGTGCGCGAGCTCATGGAGCACACATAGAAGATCTTGTCGCGCAGGGCAAACTCGGCGTCGGCCTTCTTTTCAATGGTGCGGCGGCACACGTACAGGCGGCGCTCGAAGGCGTCGCCGGCGGGCGTGTCGTCCGGACGGCCCAGGAAAGCCTGCAAGATGGTGGGCATGCAGGCGCGGGCTGTCTCGCCCAGGTCGTGCGGGTCGACCGGCACCTCGCGCCAAAAGAGCAGCGGCACGCCGGCCTCGGCGCAGCCCTCCTCAAACACGCGACGGGCATCCTCTACGCCCTTGTCGTCCTGCGGGAAGAACAGCATGGCCACGCCATAATCGCCCTCTGCCGGCAGAATCTGGCCGCACTTTTGAGCCTCTTTGCGGAAAAAGTGATGCGGAACCTGAAACAGGATGCCGGCGCCGTCGCCGGTGTTCTTCTCGAGTCCCGTGCCGCCGCGGTGCTCCAAGTTAACCAGAATGGACAGCGCATCGTCCAGAATCTGGTGATGGCGCTCGCCGTTGATATCGGCAAGCGCGCCGATGCCACACGCATCGTGATCGAATTCGGGGCGATAAAGGCCCTGCTGTTGAGCGGAATCTGCCTGCATCGCGATCCTCCCCTAGATATTTAGACAGTCAGTTGAATAGGCATACTAGAAGCATCACCGGCCCGTTGTGTTTCCCGCCCGTTTCGAAACAATCGCGTAACGCACGCCCTACGAGTGACACCGCCGACCTCAAGGACAACGACAAGGGCCCCAAGTTCGACCTGTAAACTCACCACTTCAAACATCTCAATCTGTAACAGTAAGATCCAATTTCCATCCCTAGTTGTTACAGATCAAGACATTTCAGCAATCCCCTTTCACCATCCTATTCAAATACAACAATTTTGTTAGTCTTGATTAACTTTTGAGCCTGAAACGGGTATCCTTTGCGGCGTCAAACAAACGGCACGCAGGAGCTCACCATGCTCAACCATCTCAAACAACACTTTTGCTCCCGACGCACCGGTGGTCACGGAGGCCTAGACATTGCGCGGCATATCGGCCCCGGGTTGCTCGTGACCGTCGGCTTTATCGATCCGGGCAACTGGGCCTCCAATATGGCCGCGGGCTCGCAGTTTGGCTACGCGCTGCTGTGGATCGTCACGCTGTCCACGATCATGCTCATCGCGTTGCAGCACAACGCGGCGCACCTGGGCATCGCCACAGGCACCTGTCTTGCCGAGGCCACGACACGCTACCTCCTGTCTCTTATACACATCTGACGCTGCCGACGACTAGTCGAGTGTAGA
>URNM01000126.1 GCA_900549185.1 uncultured Collinsella sp.
GATGTGTATAAGAGACAGGGCGCGCCCCCCATGCTCTGGCCGCTGACCGGTGGACGGCACCGAGCCGTGCGCTTGAACTGAGAAGGGGGAGGCCTCGCGGCCTCCCCCTTTTTGCGTTGTATACACGTTGTACTTTGGGACCTAGCCCCCCCCGTATGCGCTCTTACTGTTTGGCTGTATTTTGAGTCCTTCTAGTGTATTTGAGCGATAATTACTCGCATTGGCGTTAGGGAGGGCTTGATGTTTACCGTATTTGTCTTGGGCAATATCGCTTCGGGTAAGTCGACTGCCTGCCGCTATTTCGAATCTCGTGGCGCTATGCTTATCGATCTGGATGAGCTTGCAAAATCGCTGTATGTGCCGGGCTCTGATATCGTCAATGCTCTCGCGGATGAATTCGGTTGGGACATTTTGGATGAGGAAGGCGGCATTCGCCGCAGCATCCTCGCCTCTCGAGCTTTCGCTTCTCCTGATTCGGTCGCACGGCTCAATGGCATTGTGCATCCCGTTCTGATTGAACAGCTTTCGCTTAGGATTCTCGATCCGGTTTGTTGTACGGTTTCATCACCCCGTTACCCCTTTGCGGTGGTTGAGGTTTCTGCTCCGACTGGTTTTGAGGATGCATTTGGCTTGGCTGATGAAATTCTGGTCATTAGCGCCCCTTTGTCAGTTCGTCGCGAGCGCGCTATTCAACGTGGCATGGTGCCATCTGATTTCGATGCCCGTTCTGCTTGCCAGCCCGATGAGTCTGCGCTGTGCAATCTCGCTACAACGGTGATTGATAATTCGGCAGCCGATAATTCGCTCTTTGAGCAGCTTGACTCATGGCTTGCATGCCACGGGTTTATAGATACTCCGGATAAGGAGGAGGCCGATGCCTAAGGCACGTTTCTTTACGTGGTATCGCGTGGCGCCACTTGCCGTTGTGTTCGTCTTCGGCCTTATTTCGCTCGTCTACTCGTGTGCCCCTGCCGCTTTCTTTAAGCCGCTGTATCCGATTGACTACGAGGCGTATGTAAAGCAATCCAGTATTTCGCATAATCTGGATCCGTATCTGGTGTGCGCTGTCATTAAGTCGGAATCGAATTGGGACCCCGAAGCCGAGTCGAATCAGGGTGCTCAGGGATTGATGCAGCTGATGCCCGAGACTGCCCAGGATATGATCGCCAAGGGCCTTGTCGACGGAGGTGAGTATTCGGCCGACAATCTTAACGATCCGGCTACGAATATCGAGTTTGGCTGCGCATACCTCTCGTATCTTCTCGCCTATTTCAACGGGTCGACGGATAGTGCCATCGCCGCCTATAACGCCGGTATGGGCAATGTCGACGGATGGGCGCAGCAGAACACGTCATTCCATAATGCGATTACCTTCCCTGAAACTCAGGCTTATCTGATTCGCGTCAATAATGCCTGGGTTCGCTACAAGACCCTCTATCCCGATCAGTTCGTATAGGACTATGCCAGCCGCCTGCGTATACTGCAGATGTATGAGTTAGGAGTATCCATGGCGGAATTTGAAGTAGAACGCGTTGGTGGTGAACTTAAGCGCTTTGGCGTTGAGGGCGCTGAGGTGCCGTTTGAAGTCGTTTCCCCCTATGAGCCTGCCGGTTCCCAGCCCAAGGCCATTGAGTCGCTTGTGCAGGGCGTGAGGGACGGAGATCGCTATCAGGTTTTGCTGGGTGTGACTGGTTCGGGCAAGACCTTCACGATGGCAAAGACTATTGAGGCCCTGGGAAAGCCGACGCTGGTCATGGCTCCGAATAAAACGCTTGCCGCTCAGCTTGCGAGCGAGCTCAAAGAGTTCTTTCCCAACAACGCTGTGGTCTACTTCGTCTCGTACTACGACTACTATCAGCCCGAGGCGTATGTGCCGCAAAGCGATACATATATCGAGAAAGACTCCTCGATTAACGAAGAGGTCGAGATGCTGCGCCATCAGGCGACCGCGTCACTGCTCTCTCGACGCGATGTGATCGTTGTCGCATCGGTCTCGTGTATCTATGGCATTGGCTCTCCCGAGGACTATGCGGGTCTGGCTCCAAACGTCGACAAGAAGGTGCCGCTCGAGCGCGATGACTTTATCCATGCACTTATCGATATTCAATATGATCGCAATGACTATGACCTTGCACGCGGCACGTTCCGCGTGCGCGGCGATGTTGTCGACGTGTATCCGCCTTATGCCGAGCATCCGTTGCGGTTTGAGTTCTTTGGCGATGAGGTTGAGCTGATTGCCGAGATCGATGAGGTCACCGGTGAAATGCTGCGTGAGTACGAGGCCATCCCCGTATGGCCGGCATCGCACTACGTGACCGAGAAGCCAAAGGTCAAGGCGGCCCTGAAATCGATTAGCGAAGAGTGCGAGAAGCGCGTGGCGGAGCTCAAGGCGACCGACAAGTTGCTCGAGGCGCAGCGTCTGCAGCAGCGCACCGATTATGATCTTGAGATGCTCGAGACGATGGGCTTTTGCAACGGCATCGAGAACTACTCGCGTCATCTGGACGGTCGCAAGCCGGGTGAGCCGCCGTTTACCCTGATCGATTACTTTCCTAAGGACATGCTCTGCATCATCGATGAGAGCCATGTGACGGTGCCGCAGATTCGCGGCATGCACGAAGGTGACCGCTCGCGTAAGGTGACGCTGGTGGAACACGGTTTTCGCCTGCCTTCGGCGCTCGATAACCGCCCGCTTCGTTTCGATGAGTTTGAGGCAAGGATACCCCAGTTTATCTATGTTTCGGCCACGCCGGGCGATTACGAGCTGCGGGTTAGCCAGAACGACGTTGAGCAGATTATTCGTCCGACCGGTCTGCTCGACCCCAAGATCGACGTTCGTCCGGTCCGAGGCCAGATTGACGATCTTGAGGACGAGATTCGCGAGCGCGTTGCCCGCAAGGAGCGCGTGCTGGTGACCACGCTCACCAAGCGCATGGCCGAGGACCTGACCGACCATCTGCTTGATGCGGGCATTAAGGTCAATTACATGCATTCTGATACGGCGACAATGGACCGTGTCGAGATCCTGCGAACGCTGCGCGAGGGCAAGATCGATGTTCTCGTTGGCATCAACCTGCTTCGCGAGGGCTTGGATCTTCCCGAGGTCTCACTGGTGGCAATTCTCGATGCCGATAAGGAAGGCTTCTTGCGCAACCGCCGTTCGCTAATTCAGACGATTGGCCGCGCGGCCCGTAACGCCGATGGCGAAGTCATCATGTATGCAGACGTTGTGACCGATTCGATGAAAGAGGCCATCGAGGAGACGCAGCGCCGTCGCGAGATTCAGATGACATATAACGAAGAGCATGGTATTGTGCCCAAGACAGTGCGCAAGGCCATCAATGACATCTCGAGCTTCATTGCCGAGGCGGAGAAAACCGTTGGCTCCAAGGGGCGTTCGAAGGGCGATTCGTTGGGCCACGGCGCATTCTATACGCCCGATGAAAACGGCGAGGGCGCTGCGCCGGAGACGGTGTCGTCCGAGCAGACGCTTGCCGAGCAGCTCGAGGAACTGCCACATGATGAACTTGTGCGGATCGTCGAAACCATGGAAGAGGATATGCGCAACGCTTCTGCCGCCATGGACTTTGAGGAGGCGGCGCGCCTGCGCGATGCCGTCGTTCAGATTCGGGCGATGCTCGAGGGTGCGTCTGAGGACGAGACGATCGAGCGCTTACGTTCGCAGGCCCGCAAGGGTTCCACGTTCGCATCGGGCAGAAAACGCCAGGGCGCACGATTTAAGAAATAGAGTACAGGCCCCGCGCTTCTCGTTGAGCTCGGGGCCTGTGTCTTTAGTGTGCTAGAGGTCTGCAATCAGGGCTTCGGCGCACCGGATGCCATCGGTGGCGGCGCTCATGATGCCGCCGGCATATCCTGCTCCCTCGCCGCAAGGGTAGAGGCCTGGGGTCGCCACGGCATGGCACGTGCGATCTCGGGTGACGGTGACCGGGGAGCTCGAACGCGTCTCCACACCAGTGAGCACGGCATCGGGGCGGTCGTAGCCCCGTAGCTTTTTCCCGAGCAGGGGAATTCCCAGGCGAAGCGACTCGACGATATGCTGCGGCAGCGCCTCGTCAATTGCCGCCCAAGTTACACCGAGCGGATAGGTGGGCTTAACCTTTCCACATGCCGGGCTGGGACGTTTTGCAAGGAAATCGCCGACGAGCTGTGCCGGTGCATTCCAGTTAGAGCCTCCCAGGTGGTAGGCAGCCTGCTCGCAAGCGCGCTGGAGTTCAACGCCCGCGAGAGGATCGTCGTTGGGAAGGTCGTCGGGCGTGACGTTAACGAGCAGTGCGGCATTTGCGTTGCGTCCGTTGCGGGCATTGAGACTGGCGCCATTGACGCACAGGTGGCCCGGCTCGGAAGAGGCGGCTACAACCTGCCCGCCGGGGCACATGCAAAACGAGAACACACTGCGCCCGTTGGGAAGATGGACGACGAGCTTGTAGGGGGCTGCTCCGAGGGCGGGATGTCCCGCCGAAGAGCCATATTGGGCGCGATCTATATCGCGCTGTGGGTGCTCTATGCGCACGCCCATGGCAAAGGTTTTTTGCGCGAGGGCTACGCCATGGTCCTTGAGGAGCTCAAATACGTCGCGGGCGGAGTGGCCGCAGGCAAGGATAAGATGCTTCGTGGCGATTTGCTCAGTCACGGCATGTTGAGACGTCTGGACATCGATGCCGGTGATGGCACCGGACGCGTCGGCGCGAATGTCAACGAGCTTTGTTCGATAGCGGACGACACCTCCGAGCCGTTCGATGCGCTTGGATATATTGGTGACGACGGTGGGAAGGATGTCGGAGCCAATGTGCGGCTTGGCATCCCATAGAATGTCTCTGGGTGCACCCGCTTCGACGAAGGTGTCCAGGATCTGTCTCTTATACACATCTGACGCTGCCGACGACTAGTCGAGTGT
>URNM01000127.1 GCA_900549185.1 uncultured Collinsella sp.
CGAGATCGCTCAGTGTCTCGTGGGCTCGGAGATGTGTATAAGAGACAGACCAAGCAGAGCCTGGGGCTGTAGCGGGATTTCCCGCAGCGCACCTGCCAAATAGGGACAGGTTTGTTTTGGCAGGTTTAGAAGTTTTACCTACCAAAATAAACCTGTCCCTTTTTGGTCGGTTTTGATGAGGGGTGTCGCATGCGGCATGCGCATATTCATGTGACGGGCATTGTGCAGGGCGTTGGCATGCGACCGTTTGTGTATCGCGAGGCCATGGCACATGGCATTTGTGGATGGGTGCTCAATGCGGGCGACGGCGTGCATATCGAGGCGCACGCTTTGGCCGATGCGCTCGATGCTTTTGTTGCCGCGCTTTCTGAGCATGCGCCTGCGGCAGCTCGCGTTGAGCGAGTCGATATTGCGGATTTGGAGCCTGGCGGCTGGAGCGCTGCCGATGAGCAGGGCTTTCACATTGTGGCGTCGCAGGACCAGACCGCGCACACGACGCTCGTCTCGCCCGATATCGCCACCTGTGACGATTGCCTGCGCGAGTTGTTCGATCCCGCCGACCGACGCTATCACTACCCCTTTATCAACTGCACTAACTGCGGCCCACGCTTTACCATCATCCGATCGCTGCCTTATGACCGAGCGGCCACGTCGATGGATTGTTTTCCCATGTGTCCCAAGTGCGCTGCGGAGTATGTCGACCCACTCGACCGGCGTTTTCACGCGCAGCCCGATGCCTGCTTTGATTGCGGGCCGCATATTACGTGGCGCGAGGCTGTAAACGGCAATGCGTGCGGGAATTCGTCCGCGACACCGGCCGTCGGCACCACACGCGAGGCCAGCGACGCTATCATCGAGCGCTGCGTTGAGCTGCTGGCCAGCGGTGGCATCGTCGCCATCAAGGGCCTGGGCGGATTCCATCTATCCTGTGACGCTGCCAACGAGCAGGCGGTGGCCGAGCTGCGCCGTCGCAAGCGTCGCAGCAATAAGCCGCTTGCCGTCATGGTGCGCAGTCTTGCCGATGCCGGGCGCCTGTGCCATATCGACGATGCTGAACGCGATCTGCTCGCCGGCAGTATCCGCCCCATCGTGCTGCTGCGCCGGCGGGCTGTTTGCGGGAACGACGGCGATTCTTCCGACGCCCTCGTACTCGCACCGTCCGTCGCGCGCGACCTGCCCGAGCTTGGCGTTATGCTCCCCTACACCCCGCTTCAGCATCTTCTGCTTGCAGCTGCCGCGTCACACGGTATGCACGCGCTCGTCATGACCAGCGGCAACCTGAGCGAAGAGCCCATCGAGACCGATGACGATCTTGCCTGGGAGCGCCTCGTTGCCGCCGGCATTGCCGACGCGCTGCTCGGCAACGATCGAGCGATTCTCTCGCGCTATGACGATTCCGTGGTGCGCGTGGTCGACGGCGCCGTTATGCCCGTTCGCCGCGCTCGTGGATATGCACCCCAGCCGCTGCCGTTGCCGGCGCTCGACGGCGCTCCGTCCTGCGTACTCGCCTGCGGGCCGCAACAAAAGGCCACGATTACGCTCACGCGTGAAGGGACGAACGGCGAGGCGACCTGTTTTGTGTCGCAGCATATCGGCGATGTTGAAAACGGCGGGACCTTCGATGCCTGGAACGCCGCGCGCACGCGCTTGGAAGATCTCTTTGACTTGGCGCCCGCCGCCTTGGCCTGCGATTTACACCCCAGCTATCTATCGGGCCAGTGGGCGCGCGAGCAGGCGCGAAAATGCAATCTGCCGCTCGTCGAGGTGCAGCACCATCATGCGCATATCGCGAGCGTAATGGCCGAGGCCATCGCCGCGAGCCAGCTTACAACCGACGCGCGCGTCCTTGGCATCGCCTTTGACGGCACCGGCGCCGGCACCGATGGGACCATTTGGGGCGGCGAGTTTCTTGTTGCCAGCCTTGGCGGCTTTGAGCGCGCCGCGCATTTGCGCACCTGGGCGCTCCCCGGTGGGGCGGCCTCCGTGCGCGACGCCCGCCGCAACGCCTTTGCCCTGCTCAGTGAGCTCGGCCTGCTCGAGCACCCAGGTGCCGCTCGGCTTTTGGACAGCCTCGACGAGCAAACGCGCAGCGTGACAGCCACCATGATCGAGCGCGGCATCAACAGCCCGCGTACCAGCAGCATGGGGCGTCTCTTTGATGCCGCGGCAGCGATTCTGGGCATCTGCGACAAGGCAACCTACGAGGGCGAACCCGCCATAGAACTCGAAGCCGCCGCCTGGCGCGCGCTCGACAACGAAATCGCCCATTTTCCCGACGACAACGCCGGCTATTTCGCATCTGGCCCATCGTGGCTGGACGGCCCCTATGTTCTGGACCAGAAAGCACTCTTTGAGGCACTTTTGGGAGGAATTGAAGCCGGAGCGCCCGCTAACAGGCTCGCACTCGACTTCCATGTCGCCGTCGCGCGCTCCTCGGCGCGCATCGCCAGCGATATCTGCGTGCACGAGGGTATCGACACCGTCGCGCTCTCGGGCGGCGTGTTCATGAACCGACTTCTGCTTCAGCTCCTCGCCCGCGAGCTCAAAAGCGCAGGCCTTACTGTCCTTGTCCCCCACACCGTACCCGTCAATGACGGCTGCATCGCCTACGGTCAGGCGGCGGTCGCAAGCGCTCGTCTTGCGCAGATTGCATCACAGTAGCTCGCCCTCGCACGCCGCCGCGCCCAGCCGTCTCACAGGCGTAACGCGTTTGCCCGCGAACCCCGCGAGCGCTACCATCAATTGATGGATTATTAAGCGCCCATCCAGTGCAAAGCGTATAAAAGGGGAACAATATGTGCCTTGCCGTTCCCGGTAAAGTAGTCAAACGCGACGATGACCTCAAGGCCACCGTCGACATGATGGGCATCGAGCGCCCCGTGTCGCTGCGGCTCGTGCCGACGGCGCAGGTTGGCGACTATATTCTCGTACACGCCGGCTTTGGCATCCAGATCGTCGACGAGCAGGAAGCGCAAGAAACGCTCGAGCTCGTTAATGCCATGACCGAACTGGCCGAAGAAGACCAACTGGCCAGCAACCCGGCCGAGGCATACTAGTGGCGGCCGGACAGCCGGTTCGCTCCGGTATCGACTTTTCGGCATTTCGCGATTCCAAGCTGGCTCGCGAGCTCATCGAGCGCATTCATGAGCTTGTCGGCGACCGCACCATCAACCTTATGGAAGTCTGCGGTACGCATACCGTGAGCATCGGGCGCTATGGCTTTCGCTCCATTATGCCGGCAGGGCTCAAGCTGCTGAGCGGCCCGGGCTGCCCCGTCTGCGTCACCGCCAACCGCGACATCGACCACGCAATCGCGCTCGCCAACATAGACGGCGCCATCATCACCACCTTTGGCGACATGATGCGCGTGCCCGGATCATCCACCTCGCTCGCTGCGCAAAAAGCGGCAGGGCGTGACATTCGCATCGTCTACTCCCCGCTCGACGCGCTCGACATTGCCGAGCAAAACCCTGATCGCCCGGTCATTTTTATGGGCGTGGGCTTTGAGACCACAACACCCACCATCGCTGCCGCCATTTTGGAGGCCGATGCACGCGGACTCCAGAACTTCTCGGTCTACTGCGCCCACAAGACCACGCCGCCGGCGCTGCGCGCCATCGCCAACGATCCCGAGACCACTATCGACGGCTTTATCCTGCCGGGCCACGTCGCCACCATCACGGGCTTAGCCCCCTTTGGCTTTTTGGTCGACGAGATTAAGACTCCAGGCGTGGTAACGGGATTTGAGCCGGTCGACATCTTGCAGGGTATCTGCATGCTGGTCCAGATGGTTGTTGAGGGGCAACCCGCGATCGACAACGCCTACCGTCGCGGCGTCAATGCCGACGGCAATCCTGTGGCGCGCCAGCTGGTCGAGCAGGTATTTGAGCCGTGCGATACCACGTGGCGCGGGCTGGGGCCGATTGCCAACTCGGGCCTTTCCATCCGCCCCGAGTTCTCGCGCTTTGATGCCCGCGTTCGCTTTGACGTGCCCGTTGAGCCGACGGTTGAGCCGCGCGGATGCCGCTGCGGCGACGTGCTGCGCGGAGCCATTACGCCGAGCAGCTGCCCGCTCTTTGGCCGCACCTGCACGCCCGAGCACCCCGTCGGCCCGTGCATGGTGAGTTCCGAAGGCAGCTGCGCGGCGTACTACCGTTACCGAGTCTAGCCCGAACGCCCCCGCGCACTGACACCTCCCACGATTGGAGTTTTGGATATGTCCCATAGCGTTACCGATAGCACCGTCCTGCTGGGCCACGGCTCCGGCGGCCAGATGATGAAACGAATCATCGATGAGGTCTTTTTGGATGCCTTTGGGTCGCCCGAGCTGCTCGAAGGCAACGACGCCGGCGTCGCCGCGCTGCCCGCGAGCGGGCGCATCGCCATGTCGACCGACAGCTTTGTAGTCTCGCCGCAGTTCTTCCCCGGTGGCAACATCGGCCGCCTCGCCGTGTGCGGAACCGTCAACGACGTCGCGACCTCGGGCGCCAACGTGCGCTACCTATCGTGCGGCTTTATCCTCGAAGAGGGCTATCCCATGGATAGGCTCCGCCAGATTGTGCAGACGATGGCCGAGACGGCACGCGAGGCGGGCGTGTCCATAATCACGGGCGACACCAAGGTGGTCGAGCGCGGCGGGGCCGACGGCGTCTATATCAATACCGCCGGCGTGGGCGAGGTGCCTGCGGGCGTGGCGCTCAGCGGCGCAAACTGCCAGCCCGGCGATGTCATCCTGGTCTCGGGTACACTGGGCGACCACGGCATCGCCATCATGAGCCAACGCGAGGGTCTGGCGTTTTCGAGCACCATCGAAAGCGATGCCGCGCCGCTCAACCACCTGATTGCCGATGCTGTCTCTTATACACATCTGACGCTGCCGACGACTAGTCGAGTGTAGAT
>URNM01000128.1 GCA_900549185.1 uncultured Collinsella sp.
ACGAGATCGCTCAGTGTCTCGTGGGCTCGGAGATGTGTATAAGAGACAGCACTCATACTCGGGCGTGTCGCCCACGACGGCATGATGCACGGTGTCGGTATCGACCAGGTTGTCCTTTTGGCCGAGCAGACCGATCGTCGTGCCGCGACGGTGCGTCACGCGCCCGTCATCGGGCTCCAGCGTGCCGGCGAGCACGCTCAGCAGCGTCGACTTGCCGTCGCCGTTTTTGCCGACAATACCAATGCGGTCGCCCTCGCCCACGCCGAGCGTCACGCTATCGAAAATATGCTTGGTGGGAAACTCTAGGCTGACGGAATCGCATCCCAAAAGAATCGCCATATGCCCTGCTCCTTCGTAGAAATTCAACGTTATCCATGATAGCAGCGAGCCCCACCCCAAACCACCACGAAGGCGCCTGTCCCCTTTGTGGCGGTCGTTTCGGTCGCAGAGCAAAAAGGCGGGCCATCTCCCAAAAGAGATGACCCGCCTCTCCAATCAGTCCCGTGACAACCGTGGCCGCCGCGGGCCTCAAGCATGTCCCGGACTAGGAGAACATGCCGGTGAGGTAATCATTCAGCCGCTTATCCTTGGGCCGTTGGAAAATCTCGTCGGTCTCGTCGTACTCGACCATATCGCCCATGTAGAAGAACGCCGTGCGGTTGGACACGCGCGACGCCTGCTCCATGTTGTGCGTCACGATGACGATGGCGCGCTCGGCCACAATCGACGACATAAGGTCCTCGATCGCCAACGTCGAGATGGGGTCGAGCGCCGAGCAGGGCTCGTCGAACAAAATCACGTCGGGGTTGAGTGCCAGCGTGCGCGCGATGCACAGACGCTGCTGCTGGCCGCCCGAAAGCGCGCAGGCGCTCTTGTCGAGCTTGTCCTTGACCTCGACCCACAGCGCCGCACCACGCAGGCTTTCCTCGACCATGCGATCAAGCTCGTCGCGGTCGGTAATGCCGTGACGCTTTGGCGCAAACGTGATGTTGTCTCGAATGGACTTGCGGAAAGGGTTGGGCTGCTGGAACACCATGCCAATGGAGCGACGCAGCTCGTAGGTGTTTTCGGCCTTGGTGTTCACGTTGCGCCCGCGGTAGTTGATCTCGCCCTCCACGCGGCAGCCGCGAATCTCGCGGTTCATAAGGTTGAGGCTGCGCAAAAAGGTCGACTTACCGCAGCCCGAAGGCCCGATGAGTGCCGTGATCTCGCCCTTGTGAAACTCGAGCGACGTATTGTGCAGGGCATGGTGGTCGCCATAGTACACGTTGACGTCCTTGGTGGAGAGCACGACCTCGTCGCTCACGGCCTTGCCGCTCACGCGCACGCGCTTCTCGCTCTCCCCCACACTCGACAAAAAGTCCTGGGTCTCGGACGATGCCGCTTCGGTTGCGGGCGTTACACCCATCTCGCTCATTCGGCCGTCATCCTCCTTGCCAGTTGCTTGCCCACGATACGGGCGACTACGTTAAACAGCAGCACGCAAATCATCAGCAGCGCCGCGGTGCCCCAGACGATCTGCTGGGCCTCGGGGCTGCCCTCGCCATAGATCTTGTAGATATGCACGGCGAGCGACTCGCCAGGGCGGAACACGTTCCAAGCGCAGGTGGGGCTCGACAGGTTAAAGCTCAAGAAGTTCAGGCGAACCGGCGAGCTCATACCCGAGGTAAAAAGCAGTGCTGCGGCCTCGCCAAACACGCGACCGGCCGAAAGCACGATACCCGTCACGATGGCAGGCATGGCCTCGGGGATCAGGATGTGCAGCGTGGCCTCCCAGCGAGTGAGGCCCATGGCCAGGCACGCATCGCGCTGGGCCTGCGGCACGTCCTCGAGCGCCTGCTGGATCACGCGCACCAGGATGGGGATATTGAACATGGTGAGCGCGACGGCGCCGGAAATGATGGAGTACTTCCAGCCCAGCTGCACCGAGAACACCAGAAAGCCGAACATGCCGACGACGATGGAAGGCAGCGAGGACAGCGTCTCGATGGCGGTAGAGGCGATGTCGCGGATAGGGCCGTTCGGCGCGTACTCAACCAGGAAGACCGCTCCGCCTAGGCTGATGGGCACCGAGATGATCAGAGTGATCAGCAGCAGGTAGAACGAGTCGAACAGCTGGTAGAGCACGCCGCCCTGCGTTCCGTTGGCGCGCGACGGCTCTGTGAGAAAGCCCGGCTGGAACAGCGTCGAGATGCCCTCGAACAGGATATAGGCCACCATGGAGACGACGATGAGCATGACGATGGCGACGATCGCCGTCAACACGCCCGTGGCGAAGCGGTCCTGCTTTTGGACACGCCCGAGCCTCGCCTCGTCGATGTGGATACGCGTGCTAGCCACGAGCCTTCGCCCCCTTGCGGCCGATAAGGTGGATGATCAGGATGAAGATGAGACTCATGCCCATCAGCAGCAGGCCGAGCGCCCACAGAACATCGTCTTGGGCCGAACCCTCGGCATAGACTGCCATGGACGTGGTGAGCGTGGTGGTGATGGTCGAAGCCGGCGACAGCAGCGACGTCGGCATGGCCTCGATGCCGCCGATGACCATGCGCACGGCGAGCGTCTCGCCAAAGGCGCGGGTCATGCCCAAGATAACCGCGGTCATGAGCGACGGCATGGCGGACTTGAGCACCACGTGCCAGATGGTCTGCCAGCGGGTGTAGCCCAGCGCGAGCGAGCCCTGGCGGTAGCCGTCGGGCACGGCGCGCAGGCCATCGACCGAAAGCGTGGTCATCGTCGGCAGAATCATGACCGCCAGCACGATGGCGCCGGGCAAGATGCCCAGGCCCGTGCTCACGTGGAAAACGCTCTTCATAAGACCGACGACAACGTGAAAGCCGATCAAGCCAAAGACGACCGAGGGAATACCGGTCAAAAGCTCAATAAGCGGCTGAAAAACCTTGGAACCAAACTTAGGCTGGATCTCGACCGCAAAGATGGCAGAGCCGATGGCGATGGGCAGCGCGATGAGCGTGGAGAGCACCATGACCGCAAACGAGGTGACGATCAGGGGCAGGGCGCCGGTATAGGGCAGGCCGTTTTCGGCTGTGTTGGCCAGGTCCCACTTGGTGCCGGTGAAAAACTCGACGACCGAGACGCCGTCCTTGACAAAAGCCGAGAGGCCCTTTTGGGCGACCATAAAGATGAGCGCGGCAACGACAAGCGTCACGAGCGCTACGCACGCGCCCGTGACGCCCAGGCCCACGTTCTCAAGGTCGCGCTTTGGCAGCTGTTTTGCCATTGCAAACCTTTCCGGGGCGATTACTTATTTAGCAGAGACCTTGCCGCTGGCGTCCTTGACGACCTTCATGGCAGAGACGGGGATGAAGCCCTGCTCCTCGACGAGCTTGCCCTGGACGTCGTCGGAAAGCATGAACTCCAGGAAGGCCTTGGTGGCCTCGTCGGCGTCCTTGGAGCAGTACATGTGCTCGGTAGCCCAGATCTTGAAGGAGTCATCAGTGACATTCTTGCTCTTGGGCTCGACGCCCTCGACCTTGATGGCGTTGAACTTGGAGTCATCGAAGTGCGAGAAGTCGAGGTAGGAGATGGCGTTATCGGTGCTGCCCATCTGAGTCTGGACGTCGCCGGACTTGTCGAGCTCGGCGTCGCCCTTAAAGTCGACGGCCTCGTCGCCAAAGACGGCGGCCTCGAAGGTGGCGCGGGTGCCGGAGCCGGCCTTGCGGTTGAGGACGACGATGGTGGCGTCGTCGCCGCCGACCTCCTTCCAGTTGGTGATCTGGCCAGAGAAGATGCCCTTGAGCTGCTCGAGGGACAGGTCGTCGACCGTCACGTTCTTGGAGACGACGGGACCCATGCCCACGACGGCAACCTCGTGGTCGACGAGGTTCTTGACCTGGTCGGCCTCGAGCTTGGTCTCGGCGAAGACGTCGGAGTTACCGATGGTGACGGTGCCTGCGGCGACAGCGGTCAGACCCTTGCCCGAACCGTTGCCCGAGCCGGAAACGGAGACGTCCGGGTTGGCATCCATGAACTTCTCGGCAGCAGCCTCGACGAGAGCCTGGAACGAGGAGGCACCGTCGTAGGTCACCTCGCCGGAGACGGACTCGGCAGTAGCAGCGGCGCTACCCTTGTCGGCGGCGTCGGATGCGCCGGAGCCGCCGCAACCAACGAGACCGAGACCGACGATGCTGGCAAAACCACCAGCGAGGCCGAGGAACTGACGACGAGAATAAGCCTGATCGAGCATGATCTTCCTTTCATACATGCGATTCGCGGGCACCCTGCCCGCTTTGCTGTTTGGAAAGATACGACCCCGACCGGGCAGCGCCCGCGCCAACTGCGGTTTTTTACGGGCATCTGATAGACCCTTACCGCAAGCGCAGCACGGCCTTTACAAACGAATAACAAACCCGGCATTTAGCGTGGCGCGCCTTTTACACCAGAGGAAGGTAGTCATTGGGGACGTTCTTAAACGACCAGTCGTTGGGGACAGTCTTTGCGGATTGCCAAAAAGGAGTGTCCCAACCTGCCGGCATTTGGGGACGTTCCTTATCTGCCGGCACAAAAGGAACGTCCCCAAGTGACGCAAAAAAGCCCGAGCAAAAGCACCGGGCTCGTAATGCAAGTTTGTATCCAAGCAGGATATAGGGGAAGCCCTACAGCTCAAGTTCGTTGAGGCGCAGGATGGCCACGATATAAATCTTGAGCGCCTGCTTGAGCTGTTCCTCGTTGGCGCACTCGTTGGGGCCGTGCATCTGGCCGCCCCACGCGGGCAGCTCTAGGCCGGTCTCTTCGGGGCCAAACGAGACGGCGCGGGCAAAGTTGCGCGCGTACGTGCCGCCGCCCATGGCCTGTCTCTTATACACATCTCCGAGC
>URNM01000129.1 GCA_900549185.1 uncultured Collinsella sp.
GGCTCGGAGATGTGTATAAGAGACAGCCATGAAGATGAACTCGACCCAGCCCTCGTCACCGTTCCAGCCGGCCAGGGTAAACGGGACGCGCTCGCCCGTCTCGTTGGCGCGAACCATGAGGAACTGTCCAGCGTGCGCATGCTTGGCGATTGCGGGCGCCTCGATGCGGAACTTGAACACCTTCTCCGAGAACTGCGTCTTCTCCAGGATCTTATACATAGAACCCCTCTCTTGTTAGGGCCGCCGAACCGTGCCTCCACGGAAATGGACGGTAGCCCGAATAAAACCGTACGCGCACAGGCGTTGTGCAGACATACGGTGCAAATTATACCCTCATGGACATGTCGCTTACGTGTATCTTCGGCGGTTGGGAGCAGGGTTTATCCACTTTGGCCTACCAAAGGGGGAGAGGTTTATTTTGGTCGGTTTTATCAGGTAAAACGGCAAATGGGGCCGGCCTCGGGTTGTGATGAGGCCGGCCCCCTTTGGGGTGCTATGCATGTATGTCGGCGCGCGGTTGATTGCGATGCCGCAACTGGGGCGTTTCCGCAGGTAAAACCTGCCAAAACAAACCTGTTCCTAAATGATAGGTTTTAGTGCTTGCCGTTGGCGGAGGCGGCACCGTTGACATGGTCGCGGGCATAGACCACGCCGTGCACGATCGCCAGGCCGGCGGCGTCGGCCGCGCGGGCGCAGGTGTCCTGGAAATCCTCGGCCTCGCGGGCGCGCAGCTGCTTAAGAACGTAGTCGGCGACGGCCATCTTGCCGGGAGGGTTGCCGATGCCGGTGCGGATGCGGCTGAAGTCGCGGCTGCCCATCTTGTCGATGATGGAGCGCAGGCCATTGTGACCGGCGTGGCCGCCGCCCACCTTAACACGTACGTCGCCGGCGGGAATGTCGAGCTCGTCGTGGATCACGAGCAGCTCCTCGACCTTGATTTTGTACTCGCGGCAGAGCTTGGAGATGGGGCCACCCGAGGTATTCATATACGACTGCGGCTTGACCAGTACAATCTGGCGCTTACCGCCCTCTTCCTCGGGATCGTTGATGTTGATGAGCGCGACCTCGGCGCCGGCCTGGTTTTTCCAGTACGTGACGCCGGCCTGACGGGCCAGCTCGTCGATCGCCTTAAAGCCGGCGTTGTGGCGGGTCTCGGCATATTCCTCGCCAGGGTTGCCAAGCCCGGCAACCATGCGAATCTTAAGCGGCTGTGCAGCTGCCATGTTTATCCTTTCGTTGATTTGTCGCCTGCTATGGTGAGCGACCCTGTTGCCGCTGTCAAATGGAGGGTAATTGAGGGCGTTTAGGGGCGTTTGGACGGCCGTCGAAATCAGAGGTGGACAGTTAGTTCAGATACGTATAAGTTCTGAGGACTCGAAGTGCTCAATTCAATGCCGATACGTTGTTTTGGAGCTTTAGTTAGTCCATATGGCGCTGTTTTGAAGTCTACCCTGCCTTCAAATAGGGCGAATGGTATAGAGATAGCTGCAAAACAGCCTAATTCAATGTGTCCATTTATACGTATTTAAACTAACTGTCCAGTCCTGTTCGTCGGCGCGCGGGTGATTCGCCGTTTAGACCGGCGCAAGGCCGATTCCGGCCCGCAGAGCGTTGAGCCAAGCGGCCTGACGCTTGCGATAGCCCTTGATACGGTATCGGAATCGGACTCCCGCGAGTCGATGCATCGTTTGGGCGAAGGCTTCGAGTGCAACAAGGTCTTTCATTTGGTCGCGATTGATAACCAGGACGTGGATGCCCATTGCCTTGAGGCCATTATTTCGATTGCCATCGTGGATGCGAGCGTTTTGAAGCTCATGCCCAATTCCGTTGTATTCGTTGTCGACTCCGGCTGCCGGGCAATATAGGTCGCAGATGGCATAGGGGATGCCCGAGGACATGTTGACCGCAAGAGTGTCGAAGTCGATTCGATAGTTGAGTAGCAGGCCTCCCATGGGCAGACTGCAACATCCGAATCCTCCAAAGCGCATGGGCGCTCCGAGAACGGCAAACATTAGGGATTCGGCTGGGGATGCAGATCCGGGTCGGGCAAGTTTGACTGCCGTGCGAAACGATGTGTATGAGCTACTTTTGGCGAAGCGTGCAACCGCCTCAAGCTCTTCGATAGTTGTGGCGGGCTCGCATTTGTAGTGTGCCTGTTCATAGCGGGTTTCGTTCTGTTGCTCGACCACCGACTGGTTGCCCAAGCAATCAAGATCGCCCGTCGCTGCGCAGCCATCGCCCTTGGGCCAGATGTCGTCATGGGCAATGGAGTATGTTGCCCCGGGAGGAAGGGAGTAGGTTCCGAGCAGTTCCATGAGAAGCATCAAGGTTTTGGCGACTGATTCATTTTTGGAACAAAGCATGGCTGTCACGGCAGGAGACGTTGCGTAGATGTCGGCCTCGACGTGCATAATTGCACCTTCAGGAAGCGGAGCGGTGAGAATATGCTGAAGAAGCCGCTTGTCGGGGCGTCTGTTGTCTTCGTCTGAAACGAGAAGATCGAGTAGTTCGGAATCATCTTCATTCCAGGCATCGAGTATCGAAAGTGCGCCAAAGTCTATCGCGTCATTATTGGGAATGCAGCTAGCCAAGGCCTGTGCTTGCTGTTCACTATCAACGGAGTCCCAGGGTAGGGCAGAGTACGCCCGTCGTGCGCGACGAATTGCGCGGAGGGCGGAGAAATGTGAAATCACGGTCGTCATAGCTATAACGTACTAAGTTGGCGGCAGAATGCGACCCCCATACCGTTCTTTTCGCTCAGCGGGGCGCTGCGCGCCATGAACGGCTGGGTGTTATGAAATCGGTTGAGGGGATTGCAGGAAATTGAGCTCTGCCGCGAAGGTTGACGATAGCTACTGGACGGTTAATTCAGATACGTATAAGGCGGCGGGCGTTCGAGGCGTGTCTAAGGCCCTTGAGGGCGATTTGAGGGTAAATATGCAGCGGTTGTACTCGAGAACGATGAGATTTGGACGGCATGGCATCCGCTGGGGAGCTCAGAAGGCTCCGAACGGTCCTTTGGAGCTTTAAAAAAATACGTATCTGAACTAATTGTCCAGGGAAGGATGGCGAGGGATAGAAAAAGGGTCGGAAGCTCGCTTCCGACCCTTTAAAAGCATCAAAGATGATGCGCGGCAGGCTACAGCGCGAAATCGCCGCCGACGAGCGTGGAGACGGGCTCCTCGTGGTAAACGGCGGAGATGGCCTGAGCGAACTCCTCGGCGACCGAGATGGTCTTGATCTTGCCGCCGACCTCGACGGGAATGGCGTCGGTGACGAGGCACTCGACGATCGGGGCGTCGTTCAGACGCTCGATGGCCGGACCGGAGAAGATGCCGTGGGTGGCGCAGACGTAGATGTCGCCAGCGCCCATAGCCTTGAGCTCCTTGACGTTGGCGCACAGGGTGCCAGCGGTGTCGATCATGTCGTCGTTGATGATGCAGGTCTTGCCCTTGATGTCACCGATGATGCCCATGACCTCGGCGGCGTTGTGGCGCGGACGGCCCTTGTGGGCGATGGCCAGGTCGCAGCCGAGCATGTCGGACAGCTTCTTGGCGGCCTTGGCGCGACCCACGTCGGGGGAGACGACAACCAGGTTGTCGGTGTCGAAGTGCATGTCGTTGTAGTACTGGCCAAACAGCGGCAGCGCGGACAAGTGGTTAACCGGGATATCGAAGAAGCCCTGGATCTGGCCCTGGTGCAGGTCGAGGGTGATGATGCGGTTGACGCCGGCGCGCTCGAGCAGGTTGGCGACGAGGCGGGCGGTGATGGGCTCACGCGGGCCGGCCTTGCGGTCCTGGCGGGCATAGCCGTAGTGGGTGATAACGGCAGTGATGGAGCGGGCGGATGCGCGCTTGGCAGCGTCGGTGGCGATGAGCAGCTCCATGAGCATGTCGTTGACGTTGCCGCCGGCCACGGACTGAATCAGGAAGACGTCGGCGCCGCGGACGGTCTCGTCGTAGCGGGCGTAAATCTCACCATTGGCGAACTGCTTTAGCGTAAGGCCCGAAAGCTCGACCCCAAGGTACTCAGCAATCTTCTGAGCGAGGGGACGGTTGGAGGAACCGGAATACACGCGGATGGACTTGCGCATATTCTCCGACTTCTCGGGATCATTAATCGGCATTACCCTTCTCCTTTATATATCGAATGCCATATAGATGCCTTTTTGCATTGTAACCGCGCGACGGGGTTTATCGAGCCTTGATAACGTCTTTACCGTCAACGGACACGAACCGACCACTCATCCGGTTGCGCAGGTCACGATAGAAAAAGGAGCCGCCCCCATGGGAACAGCTCCTTAGATGCTTGGTAAAATGTTATACCTCGTCGTCCTCGTGCAGACGGCGGCGATAATCGGCGGCCCAACCCTCAATGTTTACCTGACGGGCACGACCCAGGCCGAGTGCGTCGGCCGGGACCGGCTCGGTGATGACGGAGCCGGCGGCCACGAGCGCGCCGTCGCCAATCTGGGCGGGCGCGACCATCATGGTGTCGGAACCGATGAAGGCATCCTTGCCGATGACGGTCTTGTGCTTGTGCACGCCGTCATAGTTGCAGGTGATGGAGCCCGCGCCCACGTTGACGCCGGAGCCCATGGTGGTGTCGCCGATGTAGGACAGGTGTGGCACCTTGGAGCCCTCGCCGATCGTAGACTTCTTGATCTCCACGTGCGTGCCGGCCTTGGAGCCGTCGAGCATGTGGGTGCCCGGGCGCAGGTAGGCGCGCGGGCCGCAGTCGACGCCGTTCTCGATGACGGCCTCGATGGCGATAGTCTGTCTCTTATACACATCTGACGCTGCCGACGACTAGTCGAGTGTAGA
>URNM01000130.1 GCA_900549185.1 uncultured Collinsella sp.
GGACTGTAGAGCAGGAAACCTAAGCCGGTGTCCCCGCCCTCCCGGGGCCGAACGCCCTAGTTGTTGAGCATGCGATCGAAGCTTCCCGAGTCGCCATCCCGATAGTCTGCGGTCATCAGGATCTCCTGCGGAATACGCCCGCCCTCGCGCAGCACGTTGCGGAACTGCACGCGCGTAACCATGGGCAGATCCTTAATCGTCGCCGCCAGGTTCTGCGGCACGCCCTGGTTGGCAGCAGCGGGCTCGCACGCGCCGCCGGCCTTCACGCGACGCCTATGCTCGGCGAGCATGGCGCGGTACATGCCGGCATGCAGGCGAATCTCAACCACATTGGCATTGCGAGCCTGCTCGACGATGCGCGCGCCCTCGCGGTCGATATCGCCCACATAGTAGACGTAGTTAAAGCGATAGCCAATCTCGGCCAGATAATCGTCCAGGGCATGCGAGACGCTTGCCTTGCATCCGCCGCCAAAAATCACGCCGCCCACCTTGATGCCAAAGAGCTTGGCGTGCTTGCGGCCACGCAGCAGCTTGACGATCTCGTCGTAGGTGTCCAGGTTCTCGACCATAATGAACGGCTTGTCGGCACCCAGCGTAAAGAAACCCGTAAAGTGCACGGGGCGATTGGGAGCGACCTTGATCGCCTGCATGCTGATGCCCTTTTCGGTCATACGCCTGATCAGGCGCTCACCGTGCTTGCCGTCAAAAGCCTTCTCGTCGTTAAAGATCTGGTAGGCACGCTGGCGGCGCGAGGCAACCGGCGTATCGGCACCTCGGTTCTGCTCGATCCAAGCCTGGATGATTGCGATTTCCTCGGCAATCTTGCGGTTGGACATCTCGTTGTGCTGAGTGCGCTGCGGAGCCTTTTTGCCGTCCTTGCCCTCGACCTTAACGATTTGAGTCTGTTGCTCCTTAATCTTGGAGAGCGCCATTGGCGTGGGAACGACCTTGAGCAGCTGCCTGCCCAGGACACGGGCCAGAGCAAACGCCGAAACCTCGCCATGAGCGGGCTGCTCAGGCTGCTGGGCGGCCGCATCGTTTGCAGTCGGTTTGGGCTGCGCCTGGGATTTGTGCTTGGAATCTGCCTGAGCTTTGCGCTCTTGCTTTGGCGCGGACGAGCTCTTTTGCGAACGTTCAGGCTTGTCCCCCTTCGCCGGCTGGCGCTTGGGCTGCTCCACCGGGGTCTCAGCCTTCACATCCTTGTTTTGCGTTGTCGCCTTCTCGGCCACGGTTTCGGCATTTGAGCCACGTCCGCCACGGTGACGACGACGGCGGGGCTTGCTCGAAGCGCTCTCCCCCGCCTGTTTATCAGCGGACTGTTGAACTTTGACCTCGGTGTCAGCCGCAGGCTGCGACTCGGAAGGTTGCTGCTCGCGAGCCGCCGGCTCAACGGTTTTCTCGGTTTGTTCGGCCTTCTCGTCCTGGGTGGTCGAAACCGACTCGCCCTTCTCCTGATGCTTTACGGAATACGCGCGTCCCGCAAAACCGCGGCCGGGACGACACGAACCTGGAGCCTTCTTGGCAGACTCTTCAACATCGTCTGCAACCTCAGAAGACTCTTCAACCTCACGCACGGCATCCTGCTGTGCAGCCTTAAAGTGAGCACCGCGACGGCGCTTGGGCTCTTGGGCCTCCACGGGCTTTTGCTCCTTCGTGGGCTTCTGCGACTCGGCAGCAACCTCGATCTCAACAGCCTCAGCATCCGTCTCACCCTTTTGAGCAACGGCGCGACGAAAGCGCTCCTGCTGGGCGCGGCGCTGCGCATCGCGCTTGCCACCTCCGCCAAAACCGCCGCGTCCTGCCTTGGCCGTAAAGGCACGCACGACGTTCTCATCGAGCAACTCATCGGTATCGACATGCTCACGCGGAGCAGCTTCTTCCACAGCAGGCACGTCAGCGGAATCCTCGACGACAAAATCTTCGACGGACTCGGCAGGCTGCTCCTGGACATCGCGGATCTCGGCATTGATGGTATAGAACGCCGGGCGCCCGTTAATGCCGCTACCCTCGATCTTGGTCACGATCTTTGCCGCGATAAGCTCATCGCGCATCGCCTTGGTGTCGCACTCCTTATCGACGGAGCGGAAAATCTGCGCCAGCGCACTCGACTTAATCTTGAGCGCCTTGCGGCAAAGCAGGTCGTAGGCAACCAGCTTGGCACGCTCAGCAGAAAGCGACGTCTGGCTGCTCAGGCGCTCAGCCAAAGCATCGACATTGTTTTGATTATCGGAATATACCGTCTTGGCCACGGGGCCCCTTTCATATGTACACATATACGTTTATATGGTACAACGCGCGCCCTTATCCACGCAAAACATCTGCGAGAACACTCGAGCGTCACCCGCTTTCGCATGAAAAAAAGACCGAGCCCGCGAAGTCGCGGACCCGATCTTTCCGAGTCATATGGATGGAACGGTTAGTCCATCAAGCTGACTAGGCCTTGGCGGCCTCGGCGTCAGCGGGAGCCTCGGCGGCAGCGGCGCGACCGTACTCGGCCTTGCCCATCTCGGACCACTCGGGCTCCTCATCAGGCATGGAGCCAGCCTCCTTGCCGAAGAACTCCTTGAGGCAGTTGACGGCGACGATGAGGCCCAGGACCATCAGCAGGACGGCAAAGACGAGCTGCAGGCCCTTGGTGGCGGCGACGGAGACGGCGGCCGTGGTGGCGGTAGCCGGGATGGTGCCGAAGAAGCCGTAGGCCTGGACGGCGGTCATGCAGCCCATGGCGCTCTGGACCAGCGAGGTGAAGGTGCAGCAGAGCAGGAAGGCGACGGGCACGTAGAGCATCCAACCCTTGCGGCCGGTGCACTTGCAGAACACGGCGAGGGTGATCATGGTCATACCGCCGAGCAGCTGGTTAGAAGCACCGAAGAGCGGCCAGATGTTGGCATAGCCACCAAAGGCGAGGGCGAGGCCAGGAAGCAGGGTAACGACCGTGGCGAACCAGGGGTTGCCGAGGACCTTCATGTAGCCGGCCTTGGACTCGATGGCCAGGGCGTCGTTGGTCTGGGCAAAGAACTCGGAGAACGAGGTGCGAGCGATGCGGGCGACGGCATCGAGCGAGGTCAGGGCCAGAGCGGAGACGTTCATGGTCATGAAGACGGTAGCGAGCGTGCCGTCAACGCCGAAGGCCTGCATACCGCGGGAGATGCCAGCAGCGAAGATCTGGAACGGGGTGGAAGCGACGCCGGCGTTAAGGGCGCCGGTACCGGCGGTGTTCATGTCGGAGAACATGATGCCGGCGACGATGATGGCAAGGATGCCGACGAAGGACTCGACAATCATGGCGCCATAACCGACCTTGACGGCGTCCTGCTCCTTCTCGACCTGCTTGGAGGAGGTACCAGAAGAAACGAGGCTGTGGAAACCGGAGAGAGCACCGCACGCAACGGAGACAAACAGGACCGGGAACATCATGCCCGAGGCATTGCTAAAGCCGGTGAAGACCGGAGCGGTGATGGTGGCCTGACCGTTAGCGCCCAGGACGACGATACCGAGGACAGCGCAAACGATCATGACGATCATCATGATGGAAGTGAGGTAGTCACGCGGGGTCTTGAGCATCTGGATGGGCATAGCGCCAGCGAAGACCAGGTAGACCATGACGACGGCGAACCACTGGAACTTATCCAAGTAGACCGGGAACTGCATACCGACGGCGAACATGAGAACCATGAGGATAACGCCGGTGACGAACTCGGCAGCACCGGTAAGGTTGAACTTCTTCTGGGCCCAACCAAAGGCGATAGCGACGAAGGTGAACAGGATGGAGATGGTACCAGCGCAGCCGGCGGCATAGGACTTGGTGAAGTCGATGGCACCGGTAGCAGCACCAGAAGCGTCAACGGCCGGGGTGAACATGAACGTCTTGCAGACCATGTCGGTAAAGGCGGCGATGACGATGATGCAGAACAGCCAGCAGAACAGCAGGAACAGGCGACGGCCGGTCTTGCCGATGTACTTCTCGATGAGCTGAGCGAGCGACTTGCCGTTGTTCTTCATCGAAGCGTACAGGGCACCAAAGTCGTGGACGGCACCAAAGAAGATGCCGCCGACGAGGACCCAGAGCACGACAGGCAGCCAGCCAAAGGCCATGGCGACGATCGTACCCGTGACAGGGCCAGCACCGCAGATCGAGCTGAACTGGTGCGAGAACGCGGTGAAGGCGGAGACGGGCGAGAAGCTCTTGCCGTCCTTCATGCGCTTGGCCGGCGTGAGGGCCTCTTTGTCAACGCCCCACTTGTTGGCCAGCCAGCGGCCATAGCCCAGATAGCCGCAGGCGAGCACCGCCGCGGCCACAACCATGAGCAAAACTCCGTTCATTACATTTCCTCCTCTAAAAAGAACTTCCTAGACATAAAAAATGAGGGCCGTCGGTTGCGCTCGACGGCCCTCATCTTCATCAGCCGCCCGTTATCGTACGGGCTAGCTGTATGTGCTAACCCGCATCAGATAATTACTACGCTGATAGTGTTTAGCTGATGCGTGAACATGTCTAAGAAATCCTCTTCAATCATGATGCGAACGATCCGTGCGTGTTCACATCCCCCAGTGGTTGAAAAGGAGTATGAAACTTTAGTTACCTAAAGTCAACGCAAATTTGTAATGAATTTTCAACTTTTTTGGATTTCTCGGTATAAAACGCCACTGACCTCGGACTTTACCCCACGACAGTTTTTGCATGAGAGATGCCCCCTCGGGAGCGGGCGGGCGTATACAAGGTTTCCTGCTCTACAGTCCTGCTCGCACGGAGAGCACATTAAGTGCTCTCCGGCTCGTGCGGAACTC
>URNM01000131.1 GCA_900549185.1 uncultured Collinsella sp.
TCTAACGGCGACGGCCGGCGTGCTTTTGGATGGATCCCAAGCGCGCCGGCCGTCGTTTTTCTGTTGCTGCCGTTTACTCGGCGAGCTGCTTTAACACATCGCAGGCGATCTCGACGGCATCGTCGATACAGCCGGGGCAGCTGCGGAGCGGACCCTTGTCCGATCCGATGCCCTTGAGCGTGCCGCAGACGGTCGTCGTGTTCTTCTCGCCAAAACGCTTGGCGATTTCGCGCGACAGCTTGTAGGTCTGGCCTTTGGTCTTGGGGTTCTCCATGCCGTCGCTCATTACAAAGCCCATGATGGCAACAGCGCCCGAGATGGCGCCGCAGGTCTCGGTCATGCCACCCATGCCGGCGCCAAAGCCCTCGGTGAGGGTAAAGGCGATCTGGGGGTCGAGCCCGACGGCAGGTGCGAACGTGCAGGCAACGGCCTGGGCGCAGTTAAAGCCACGGGCGTGGTATTCGGCAGCTTGAGCCTGACAGGCGGTGATGTCGAGCTGGGCCGTATCGATTTGCTTCATCGTTATCTCCTTGGTTACGGTGTACCCGCCTATGGTACCCGTGACGGGGTATGTAATCATCGAGAGCTTCATGGATGCCTCATTTTTATCTATCGAGCAAATGCCCAAGGCTTGAGATAAATACCCCTGATCAATAAGTCCCATAACCTACCTTGGGGATGGGTTGAGAGGGGTGCAGGGTAGCGGTATCGTGAACCGAATGAAACGTAACCCAGGCAAGGGAGCTAGATATGAGCGAGCAGACCATCGGTACCACATGTGTTCAGGGCGGCTATCACCCGGGAGATGCCGAGCCGCGCCAGGTGCCCATCTACCAGTCCACCACGTGGAAGTACGACACGTCCGAGCACATGGGCAAGCTGTTTGACCTGGAGGAGTCGGGCTACTTCTACAGCCGTCTGCAGAACCCCACGTGCGATCTCGTTGCCGCCAAGATCTGCGAGATGGAGGGCGGCACCGCTGCGATGCTCACGAGCTCGGGCATGGCTGCGAACTTCCTCGCGATTTTTAACGTGGCCGGTGCCGGCGATCATGTGGTCGCGAGCTCTGCCATTTACGGCGGTACGTATAACCTGCTCGCCCACACCATGGGCCGCATGGGCGTGACCTGCACGTTCGTCGCCCCCGACTGCACCGATGAGGAGCTGGAGGCAGCGTTTGAGCCCAATACCAAGCTCGTCTTTGGCGAGACGATCGCAAACCCCGCCCTTGCCGTGCTCGATATTGAGCGCTTTGCCAAGGCCGCACATGACCACGGCGTGCCGCTGATGGTCGACAACACCTTCCCGACACCCGTGATGTGCCGTCCCTTTGAGTGGGGCGCCGACATCGTTACGCACTCCACCACCAAGTACATGGATGGACATGCCGCCTACTTGGGCGGCGTGATCGTTGACCACGGCCAGTTTGACTGGATGGCCCATGCGGACAAGTTCCCGGGTCTCACCACGCCCGACGAGAGCTATCACGGCGTGACCTATGCCGAGAAGTTCGGTCGTGAGGGTGCCTTCATTACCAAGGCCACCGCGCAGCTCATGCGCGATCTTGGCCCCATGCAGAACCCGCAGGCGGCGTTTTTCTTGAACAGCTCGCTCGAGAGCCTGCATGTACGCATGCCGCGTCATTGTGAGAATGGCCTGGCCGTTGCCAAGTTCCTGCAGAGCCATCCCAAGGTACGCTTCGTGAGCTATCCGGGCCTGGAGGGCGATAAGTACTATGACATCGCTCAGAAGTACATGCCCAACGGTACCTGCGGCGTTGTGAGCTTTGGCTTTAACGGTGGTCGCGCGGCGGCCGAAACCTTTATGAAGAGCCTCAAGCTCGCCCAGATCGCCACGCACGTGGCCGACGCCCGCACTTGCTGCCTGCATCCCGCAAATGCCACGCATCGCCAGATGAACGATGAGGAGCTCATCGCCTGTGGCATCTCCGCCGACATGGTGCGCCTGTCGTGCGGCCTCGAGGACACGGCAGATCTGATTGCCGACCTTGAGCAGGCACTCGAGCAGTGCTAGGCTAGCTTCCTACAAGGTGCCGATGCTGGCAGAAAGCTTCGGCGACCTTTCGTTCCGATTCCGTAGGCGGGACCCCAATCGCGACTGTTCGCAGGCGATCGGGGCCCCGTTTTTGCGTTGCGCCACTCGAAAGGATGGATATGGAGAAAACTGCAGAGCAGTTGCGCCGCGAGCACATTGCTCTAGAGGGCGACACCCATGGCAAGAACAAATGGGCGATTCTGTTTACCGTGCTCATCATGACGTTTATGGTGTGTCTGGATTCGACCGTCGTGACCGTGGCGCTGCCCGTGATGCAAAAGGAGCTGGGCGTGGGCCTCGATCGCATTCAGCTGGTGAGTTCGGTGTATCTGCTTGCGACATGCGTGGCTATGTTGCCGTTTGGCCGTCTGGGCGACGTGCACGGCAAGGTGAATGTGTTCCAGCTGGGCGTCATCGTCTTTTCGGTCGGCTCGCTGCTTTGTGGCCTTTCGGGTTCGCTCGAGGTTCTTATCCTGGCACGCATCGTTCAGGGCGTCGGTTGCGCGGCGGCCATGGCTAACAACATGGGTATCATCACTGAGTCGTTTCCGGCGCGCGAACGAGGTCGTGCCATGGGTATTCTCGCGACCTTTGTGGCCCTCGGCATGATGTGTGGCCCCGTGCTGGGTGGCATGCTGGTGGCAAGCTTTCCCTGGGAGAGTATCTTCCTCATCAACCTGCCCATTGGCGTCATCTCGTTTATCGTGGGGCTCTACACGCTACCGCATGTTAAGCCGGAGGACGGCGAGCGCCCTATGTCCCTGATTGAGGCTACTCGTCGCTGCTTTGCAAATTCGGCCTTCACCATCAACCTTGCCTGCATGCTCATCGTGTTCGTTGGTATTGGTGCATCCGAGTTTATCCTGCCGTTCTATTTTCAGGACGCGCATGGGTTTGGTTCTGACATTTCCGGATTGCTCTTTTTGGCGCTGCCGATGGTGAATGCCTTTATCGGCCCGCTTTCGGGTACGGTTTCGGACCGCGTTGGCTGCGAGGGCCCCACGGCGGTCGGCCTGGGCGTGTATGTGTGCGGTCTCTTTGCGGTAAGCACGCTCAACGAGCGCTCTTCTATCCCTGTGATCGTGTGCTGCGTCGCATTTATGTCGTGCGGTACGTCGATTTTTCAGAGCCCCAACAACTCGCTGTATATGGGCTCGGCCCCGCGCGAGGCACTCGGCTTTGCGGGCAGCCTGGGTAGCCTGGCGCGCTATGCGGGTATGGCAGTGGGTATTACAGCAGCGTCGCATATCCTGTATGGGCAGATGAGCGTGGCGATGGGCGAGGCCGTGACCAGTTTTGTTGCAGGCCGTCCGGATGTGTTCCTATTCGGCTTTCGCTCGGTGTTTTACGTACTTATGGCTGTGGCCGCTGTGGGCTTCGCGCTTGCCATGGTGCGTTTGGTGAGGATACGCGCACGCCATTAGCTTGTGGAGGCAGGCTTGCCATGAATCGGGCCTATCTACTGGTCTTGCGGCTTTGTGGTGCGATGCGGCTTGTTGGGCGGGCGGGGGTCGGTCCGTGGTAGACTATCGAACAACGTTTATTAATCGCGCGGTATCGTTGCCGCGAGAAGGGGTTGCGCCATGCAGGAGCTTGAGGATCGTATTCGCCATGATGGCATCGTAAAGGCCGGTAACGTCCTTAAGGTTGATGCCTTCCTCAACCACCAATGCGACGTTGAGCTGTTCGACCACATGGGCGCCGAGTGGGCCCGTCTGTTCGAGGGTGTCGAGATCAACAAGATCCTGACGATCGAGGCTTCGGGCATTGGCATGGCTTGCATTGCAGCCCAGCATTTTGGCGGCGTGCCGGTGGTCTTTGCCAAGAAGGCACAGTCCATCAACCTCGACGGCGAGCAGTATGCCACGACCATCTACTCCTTTACCAAGCAGAAGGAGTACCCGGTCATCGTCGGCAAGCGCTTCCTGTCCGAGGGCGACAAGGTCCTGATCATCGACGACTTTTTGGCCAACGGCTGCGCGCTCGAGGGTCTTATCAAGATCTGCGAGGCTGCAGGTGCCGAGGTATCCGGCATTGGCATTGCGGTGGAGAAGGGCTTCCAGGGCGGTGGCGATAAGCTCCGCGAGCGCGGCTTCCGCGTTGAAAGCCTAGCCCGTATCGCCGATATGGACTGCGATACCGGCGAGATCACCTTCGCCTAAGCGCGCAACACAAGCGATTGGTATGCGATGTGACAAAGGGACTTTCCCTTTGTCACATTTTTTATGAGGGGAGGTGTTGATATGGATGAGAACAAGATGGGATGGCGCGAGTATGCGCGCTATGCCGAGATGTCGGTCGAGGAGTTGGCGCGCGATTGCGAGGTGCAGGTGTTTCGCGCGACAGGTCCGGGCGGACAGGGCGTGAACACGACGGACTCGGCGGTGCGCATGAAACATATCCCTTCGGGGATTGTCGTGACGGCGCGTGAGAGCCGCAGCCAGTTTCAGAATCGCGCGAGCTGTCTGCGTAAGTTGCGCGCTGAGCTTGAGCGTCGCGGGCGTCCATCGCGCCGACGCGTAAAGACCAAGGTGCCTCAGCGCTCTCGCCAGCGCAGGCTCAGCGACAAACACTTCAACGCCATTAAAAAGGCCAACCGTCGCAAGCCGGGCAGCGACGAATAGCCTACTCATAAGTTGCGGTGAAATAGGGACTGTTTTGCGGCTTTAGCTGCATAAACCTGTCTCTTATACACATCTGACGCTGCCGACGACTAG
>URNM01000132.1 GCA_900549185.1 uncultured Collinsella sp.
GCAGCGTCAGATGTGTATAAGAGACAGCCGGTACCCCGTCTGGCTGGATGGCTACCAATGCCCTTATGGCCGCAAGCGACCCTCGCTTTGCCGACGCCTTCTGGGACGCCATCGACGAGCGCGGCGGTTTGATGCGCAAGTAAGCCTTCGGTCATCGACATTTACGGGTGCGGACTTCGGTTCGCGCCCGTTTTTTATAAGAGCTGCGATTGCCAGTCCTCTGTTCACAGAAAATATATGAACATGTGTTCGCTACACATATGTCTACCTGCGTATTCTCTGACGAAAAACTTTGCTACTCCAAAAACTCAATCGCGTCAAGGCTTTTCTTGCCCAACGGTCGGTACCTGATAAACTATTAGGTTGCGATAACTGGCGAAGCTATGCCTCGCCAACCCACCGAGCATTTCCGTGAAGGAGGAAAAACCTGGTGACCTACGCATACACTGCCACTGAGCGCAAGCGCGTCAGCTTCGGGAAAATCCCGGAGGCCATGGAGCTCCCCAACCTTATCTCTGTTCAAAGGGAATCCTTTGAGCGTTTTAAGGACGAGGGCCTTCGTGAGGCGTTCAAGGAATCCAGCCCCATCCAGAGCCAGAACCATGTTCTCGAGGTTACCTTCGGCGAGCATCAGTTCGGCGACCCCGCGCACACCGTCGAGGAGTGCCGCGAGAAGGATATGACCTATCAGGCTCCGCTTCTGACCGACGTCCGTCTCACCAACAAGGAGACCGGCGAGATCAAGGAGCAGCTCGTCTTTATGGGCGACTTCCCCATGATGACTGATCAGGGCACCTTCATCATCAACGGTACCGAGCGTATCGTCGTCTCGCAGCTCGTCCGTTCCCCGGGCGTGTACTACAGCTCCGAGATGGATTCGGGCAAGCAGATCTACAAGGCTCAGATCATCCCGTCCCGCGGTGCCTGGCTCGAGTTCGAGGTCGACAAGCGCGACCAGCTCATGGTCTCCATCGACCGTAAGCGCAAGCAGAGCGCCACGATGTTCCTGCGCGCCCTTGGCATCGCCGTCACCAACGACGACATCATCGAGCTGCTCGGCAACTCCGATGTGATCAAGCGCACCCTGGAGCGCGATACCGCCCTCACTCGCGAGGACGCCCTCATCGAGATTTACCGTCGTCTGCGCCCGGGCGAGCCTCCCACCGTGGACGCTTCCCGCAGCCTGCTCGAGGGTCTGCTCTTCAACCCGCAGCGCTACGATCTGGCCCGCGTCGGTCGTTACAAGGTCAACAAGAAGCTCAACCTCACCACCGAGGAAGAGGTCACGGTGCTCACCGACGAGGATATCGTCGCGACGCTGCGCTACCTCCTGTCCCTCGCTGCCGGCGAGCAGGGCTTCAAGGTCGACGACATCGACCACTTTGGCAACCGCCGCATCCGCACCGTCGGCGAGCTCGTCGCCAACCAGTTCCGTATCGGCATGAGCCGTATGGAGCGCGTCGTCCGTGAGCGCATGAGCTCCCAGGACATCGACGAGATCACCCCGCAGTCGCTCATCAACATCCGTCCGATCGTGGCCTCCATCAAGGAGTTCTTCGGTTCCTCGCAGCTCTCGCAGTTCATGGACCAGGCGAACCCCCTGACCGGTCTGACCCACAAGCGCCGTCTGTCCGCACTCGGCCCTGGCGGTCTTGCCGGCCACAAGTCGGGCTCCAGCCGCCGCACCAACGTGCCGACGGCCGTCCGCGACGTTCACAACTCGCACTACAGCCGCATGTGCCCGATCGAGACTCCCGAAGGCCCCAACATCGGCCTGATCGGCTCGCTTGCCCTCTACGCCCGCGTCAACGAGTACGGCTTCATCGAGGCTCCGTTCCGCCGCGTCGAGAACGGCGTTGCCACCGACCAGATCGACTGGATGACCGCTGACGAGGAAGAGAAGCACGTCATCGCGCCGGCCAACACGCCGCTCGATCCCAAGACCAACGAGTTCATCACGACCGATGCCGAGGGCAAGATTGTTCGCCCGCACACCGTGATCGCCCGTACCCGCGACTTCGACGGTTCCTTCGGCGCTCCCGCCGACGTGCCCGTCGAGGACGTCGACTACATGGACGTCTCGCCGCGCCAGATGCTCTCCGTCGCAGCCACGCTGATCCCGTTCCTCGAGCACGACGACGCCAAGCGTACGCTCATGGGCGCCAACATGCAGCGTCAGGCCGTGCCGCTGGTTCACCCCGCCGCTCCCTACGTGGGTACCGGCATGGAGCGTCGCGCTGCCCTGGACTCCGGCGAGGTCACCCTGGCCAAGAACGCCGGCGAGGTCATCTTTGCCGACGCCGCCAAGATCATCGTCAAGCATGCCGGCGGCATGGACGAGTATCACCTGGCCAAGTACCAGCGTTCTAACCAGTCCACCTGCATCAACCACCGTCCGCTCGTGCGCGTCGGTGATACCGTTGAGCAGGGCGAGCCTCTGGCCGACGGTCCTTCGACCGATCACGGCGAGCTCGCACTGGGCCAGAACCTCACCGTGGCCTACATGCCGTGGGAAGGCTTCAACTACGAGGACGGTATCGTCGTGTCCGAGCGCCTGGTGGCCGAGGACCTGCTGACGACCATCAACATCACCCGTCACGAGATCGACGCCCGTGACACCAAGCTCGGCCCCGAGGAAATCACCCGCGAGATCCCGAACCTCTCCGAGGACATGCTTGCCAACCTCGACGAGGACGGCATCATCCGCATCGGCGCCGAGGTCGGCCCTGGCGACATCCTGGTCGGCAAGGTCACGCCTAAGGGCGAGAGCGCTCTGACCGCCGAGGAGCGCCTGCTGCGCGCCATCTTCGGTGCCAAGGCCCACGACGTTCGCGACACCTCCCTTAAGATGCCTCACGGCGCTTACGGTCGCGTCATCGACGTCGTCCGCTTTAGCCGCGAGAACGGCGACGACCTGGCCCCCGGCGTCAACGAGCAGGTGCGCGTCTACGTCGCCCAGCGTCGTAAGATCCAGCAGGGCGATAAGATCGCCGGCCGCCACGGCAACAAGGGCGTTATCTGTAACGTTCTGCCGGTCGAGGACATGCCCTACATGGCTGACGGTACCCCGATCGACGTCATCCTCAACCCGCTGGGCGTTCCTTCGCGTATGAACGTCGGCCAGCTGCTCGAGTGCCACCTTGGCTGGGCTGCTGCCTGCGGTTGGGATACCGAGGATGCCGACTCCGACAAGTATGTCCCCGGTCCGTTCTTCACCGCGACGCCCGTCTTCGACGGCGCCAAGGAGGACGAGATCGCCGAGGTCATCCGTCGTGCCAACAAGAACATGCTCAACAAGGCCACCGCTGCCTTTGGCGATCACATGCGCCCCGAGTTTGTCACCCAGCTTGACGAGCGCGGCAAGACCCGTCTGTTCGACGGCCGCACCGGCGAGGAGTTCCGCGAGCCCATTACCGTGGGTACGTCCTACATCCTCAAGCTCGGCCACATGGTCGACGACAAGATCCACGCTCGTTCGACCGGCCCTTACAGCCTGGTTACCCAGCAGCCGCTGGGCGGCAAGGCCCAGTTTGGCGGCCAGCGCTTCGGCGAGATGGAAGTTTGGGCACTGTACGCATACGGTGCTTCCAACGTCCTGCAGGAGATCCTGACCGTCAAGTCCGACGATACCGTGGGCCGCGTCAAGACCTACGAGTCCATCGTCAAGGGCGAGAACGTCCCGGTTCCGGGTATCCCCGAGTCCTTCAAGGTTCTCGTCAAGGAGATTCGTTCCCTCGCGCTGGACATCGAGCCCATGCACGATGCCGACGAGGACGCCTCCGCCCCTGTGACCGCCGAGGAGACCTCTGCCCTCGATGACCTGGCCGCGCTCGCCGGCGTTGACGCCGACGTCGAGGCCCAGGATGCCGAGACCGCCGAGGCACCCGAGGCTGTCGCCGCCACGACCACTGATAAGGAGTAGTTGACTGTGGCAGATTTCGAAGCTACTGATTTTGACTCGGTAAAGATCTCCCTTGCCTCCGCCGACCAGATCCGTTCCTGGTCGCACGGTGAGGTCAAGAAGCCGGAGACCATCAATTACCGTACCCTCAAGCCCGAGAAGGACGGCCTGTTCTGCGAGAAGATCTTCGGTCCCGCCAAGGACTGGGAGTGCTCCTGCGGCAAGTACAAGGGCATCCGCTTTAAGGGCATCGTCTGCGAGCGCTGCGGCGTCGAGGTCACCTCGGCTAAGGTGCGTCGCGATCGCATGGGCCACATCGAGCTCGCCGCTCCCGTGTCCCACATCTGGTACTTCAAGAGCCCCACGAGCTTCCCGATGAGCCGTATGCTCGACATCAAGTCCAAGGACCTCGAGAAGGTTCTGTACTTTGCCAGCTACATCATCACTGAGGTCGACTACGAGGCTCGCGAGGCTGACGCTGACGACCTGCGCGAGGAGCTCGCCGCCGATCTGGAAGAGATCGATGCCGAGTGCGCCCGCCAGATCGAGTCCCTCAAGGAGCAGGGCAACCCCGAGAACTTTGATGAGTTCTCCGACGAGGAGCCGCTGACCCCCGAGGAGATCGCCTCTGGCATCGTCGACATCGAGGAAGAGTGCAAGGACGAGAAGCAGCTCCGCACGGACGCCTTCAACGCCTTCATGAAGCTCAGCGAGCGCGACCTCATTTCCGATGAGCCGCTGTTCCGCGAGATGACCCGTTACTACTCCATGTACTTCAAGGGCGGTATGGGTGCCGAGGCCGTCCGCGACCTGCTCGCTCTGTCTCTTATACACATCTCCGAGCCCACGAGACACTGAGCGATCTCGT
>URNM01000133.1 GCA_900549185.1 uncultured Collinsella sp.
GAGATCGCTCAGTGTCTCGTGGGCTCGGAGATGTGTATAAGAGACAGGTATCGGAGCCCTCGGCGCGAATGATCACAAGGTCGTTGACGAACATGTCCTCACGCGTGTCGGCGTCGACGAGCTCGGCGGCCTCGGCGTCGTCCATGGTGCCCTTGGAAGCCGTGATGAGCACGTCGACGGCGGCACCGGCGCGCATCTGCTCGACAAGGTCGCCAGACGCCTTAAACTGCGTGTCGGCAAAGGTGGTGCCGGTCTGCTCGGTGTAGAGCTCTTGGACCTCGGGAAGGGCCTTCTCGAGGGAGTTAGCAGCGAAAACCTGCAGCTCGACAGCCTTCTTCTTAGAGGGAGACTTGGCGGAGCCGGCATCGGAACCAGCGGGCTCGGACGTCTTGTTGCCCGAGCAGCCGGCAAGGCCAAGGCCGGCGGCAGCAGAAAGCGAGACAAAACCGCGGCGTGAAACCATATCGAACATATTCAACCCTTTCGGATCTAGTGCCCGGGTACCCCACCGCGGGCTTTAATCTGCAATCAGATTATACTTCTGCGCGAATAATGATTATGAGAAATTATTCTCTCCAGAGAATATAGTTTCAAGTTACCGTGCACCTCGGTGTCGCTTCGGCGGAAAACAAAAGCGGAGCGACCGATAAGGTCGCCCCGCCGCAGGTAAACCGCTTAGTTGGTATGTCCGCCGCCCGCTGTCATCTGAGCCGCATGCTCCAGCTGGTCCGCTATGGCCTCCCAGCTTTCGCGGGCGGCCTTCGTAGAACCGGGAAAGTTTACGACAAGTGTATGACCTCGTTGCATGCAAATAGCACGCGAGAGCATTGCGCGGCGCGTCTTGGTCATCGAGTACGCGCGAATCGCCTCGGCAATACCCGGCACATCACGGTCGCAGACGGCACGCGTCGCCTCGGGCGTCACGTCGCGCATCGAAAGCCCCGTGCCGCCGCAGGTGAGCACGACATTGGCGTGGCACTCATCGGCGGCTTCCGCAATGGCATCACCAATCTCGCTGACGTCGTCACGCACGACCACATGCGAGGCGACCGTCCAGCCCTGTGCCTCGATAAGTTCCTCGAGTGCGGCTCCGGCCTCATCCTGCAAAAGATCGCGTGTGTCCGAGCACGTCACGATCGAAATCTTCAACTCCATAGCGTTCCTCCTATAGCGCCGTTCCCTCGGGCAGGTCGACGCGAACAACGTCCACGGCATCTCCCGCCTTGAGCTCGCACGGTCCTTCGTCAATACGCAACAGGCAGTTCGCACGCTGCATAGTTCCAAGCAGCGCCGAATTCTGTGTCTTAGCCTCGGTCACCAACAACTCACCGGTCTCGGGGTCGCGCAAAACCGTGGCACGATCGAAGAAGCGACGATCCTGTCGCTTTTTCACGCCGTGCGTGAGCGTCGCCCGCTGCACGGGACGCACGCCCTCGGCAAAGCCGCGCATCTTGCGAATCGCCGGACGGGCAAGCATCTCAAAGCCCACATACGCCGCGGCCGGATTGCCTGAAAGCCCCAGATAGGGCTTACCTCCGAGCAAGCCAAACGTGATGGCCTTGCCCGGGCGCATCGAGATGCGATCGAAGAGCACCTCGCCCTCGCGCTGGACCAGCGCCGTCACATAGTCGTAATCGCCCGCCGAGGCGCCACCGCTCGTAATGACAAAGTCGCACTCCTGCACGGCGCGATGCACCAGCTCGGCAATCGCCTGCTCATCATCGGGCGCAATGCCGTAGAACACGGGCTCGGCTCCCGCATCGAGCGCCTCGGCCATCAACGCCGACGAGTTGGAGTCGCGAATCTGTCCACGCGCCGGCACGTTCCTCGGTGCGACCAATTCCGTCCCTAGCGAGATAATGCCCACGCGCGGAGCGGCATGCACCTTCACGCTCGCATACCCGGCGCTCGCCAGCAAGCCGGCGCCCGCCGGAGCCACGACCTCGCCGGTGTGCATCACAACATCGCCAGCATGCGCTTCCTCAGCAGCCGAGCGAACGTTCTCCCCCACTTTAGCAGGCGCCGAAAAACTAACGTGCGAGCCCTCGTTGCCGTCACCGTCGAGCACATCGACGATCTCGTACTTCACCACGGCATCGGCGCCTTCGGGTACCGGCGCGCCCGTCATGATGCGGACCGTCTCGCCCGCGCCGATTGCGCCCTCAAACACATGGCCCGCGGCCTCGTGTCCGATAACGTCGAGCGTCACCGGCGCCTCGCCAGATGCCTGTGCCAAGTCCGCCGAGCGCACGGCATATCCGTCCATAGCGCTGTTGGCAAACGGCGAGATATCGATATCGGCCACCGCGTCCTCGGCCAAGGGAAGGCCGGCGGCCTGCCACACGGGTATCTCGACGAGATCGGTCGGAGCAACGTGCGACAGGATAATCGACTGTGCGTCATTCAACGGAATGAGTTTCTCTGCCATATGCACCTCTTAATGTCACGGCGCACAACAGGGGCGCCGATTCTTTATGCTTTTCTCAGTATAATCCCCCGACGCACGACCGCGACTCAGCCTGTACCAGTAAATACACCTGTCGGCCGCAAGCCGCGAAACAGAATGGAAACCAACCCACCGGCTCGTCGCGTTTGCCGCGTTTTATAATGCTTGCGTTGCAACCTAAAAGAGGAACGTATGGCTCATAACGACAAACCCGAAAGCGCAAACGAAACGCAGGATCATTCCCAGCCGCTCGACGATGGCGGCTTTTTCTCCCTGAACGACGTCATCACGGCAGGCAGGCATCAACTTACCCGCTCCGAGCATCTCTTGGCTGCCGACACGCGCCGCAACGCCCGCAACCTACTCGCGAGCGCCAAGTTGCTCGCGCTCGTCGTCATTGTCTCGCTCGCCATGGGCGTTGCCGCTTGGGCGTTTTTGGCCTCGCTGAATATCGCCACCGACTATCGCGAGCACCATGCGTGGATTTACGCACTGCTTCCCGTTGTGGGCGTTGCCACCGCATGGGTGTACAAAAACCACGGTCTTGCCGCCAAACGCGGTAACAACCTGGTCATCGACTCCGCTCTGGGCACACGCCTCATCCATATGCGCATGGCCGTCCTCACCTTCGTCTGCTCCACGCTCACGCACCTAACGGGTGGATCGGCCGGTCGCGAGGGAGCCGCGGTTCAGATTGGCGGCACCATCGCCAGCAACATCTCGAGCCTCGCCCACCTTAAAAAGCATGACCACCACGACCTCATGCTCGCCGGCATCTCGTCGGCCTTTGGCGCCGTATTCGGTTCGCCCCTTGCCGGAGCTTTCTTTGGCATGGAGATGTGCTTTATCGGCAAGATCGACTACACCGCGGGCATCTACTGCCTGGTCGCCTCGTTTACCGGCTACTTTACATCACTCGCCCTGGGTACCGAGTACGAGGCGAATGTTATCGCCAGCGTTCCCAACATGACACCACGGACGGTTGTCATCGTTGTTATCAGCGCCATTATCTTCGGTCTGACGGCACGCCTCTTTGCCTGGTCAGTTCGAACCGTCAAGAGCCTGTACGGTCGCTTTATCACCAATTACCTCGTTCGCGCACTCATAGGCGCACTCGTGGTTTTGGCCGCCTATGCCCTTCTCGACGCCTGGGACTACGCCGGCCTTTCCACGTGGCTTTCCGGCGCCGGATTTGCCGGCAACACCACCCTGGCAGACGCAGCCATCAAGTTGGTCGTCACAGCGCTTACCCTGGGTGCGGGCTTCCAAGGCGGCGAGGTCACGCCCCTGTTTGGCATCGGTGCGGCGCTCGGCGGCTGGATCGGTTGCCTCGTCGGAATCGACCCCAGTTTTCTGGCGGCTCTCGGCATGCTCGGCGTGTTCTGTGCCGGCCTCAACGTGCCCATCACCACCTGCATGATGGCCATCGACCTGTTCCGCGGCACGGCAGCCGGGTTCTTTGTCATCGTGGCCTTTATCAGCTACCTAACTGCCGGACACCGCGGCGTGTACCCCGCCCAGCGCATCATCTCGCCCAAGCGCCGTTCGCTTATTGTGGATGAGGGCGGTACGGTAGCGGATGCTATCGAGCGCCACAACGACCTGATAGAGTAGACGTAAGTATTCGACGTGCAGCCACAATCGGGGGCGATTCGACCTGAGCGCGACCGCACCGTCACGTCATACGCCGGGAGTCGCCCCATGCACGCAACTGATTTTGGCCGCACGCTCATCATCGCCAACCCAGCCGCCCAGTCGGGTGCGGCGCACGAAGTTGCCGAGCGCCTGCAACGCTTTTTGGACATGACTGCACGCGCATCCCAGTTTGACTTGGTGCTAACCGAGCGCATGGGACACGCCAAGGAGCTGGCCGCACAGGCCCAGGGCTATCGCACCGTTATCGCCCTTGGCGGCGACGGCGTGATTCACGAGGTCGTCAACGGGCTTATGACGCAAGAGGAGGACACCCGCCCCGCTCTTGCCATCCTACCCGTGGGCTCTGGCAACGATTTTGCCCAAACGCTCGGCATCGACGATTTCTCCGGTAAGGATTTTGGCGCGCTGCTCACCTGCGAGCTGCAGCGTCAGGACATCGGGCGCATTCGCTCGTGGAGCCCTGCGAGCGGCAGCGGCGAGGCTACCGTTGAGTACTACGACCAGACGCTCTCGGTCGGCATCGATGCCGCCATCGGCCTGGGCACCACCGAGCTGCGCAAAAAGACGGGCCTCGCCGGCGCTCCGCTCTACACCTGTCTCTTATACACATCTCCGAGCCCACGAGACACTGAGCGATCTC
>URNM01000134.1 GCA_900549185.1 uncultured Collinsella sp.
CGAGATCGCTCAGTGTCTCGTGGGCTCGGAGATGTGTATAAGAGACAGGTAGCTATACGAGTCACGCGCTGGGAACGGACAGATGCCCATGCGCACGCCCACCGCCTGGGGATACACAAGCTCAAACGCATCGGGCTCGGGGTCGGCAGGACCGGGGACGATTGTACTGGCCGAATCGTCGGCAGCATCTGCATCGGCATCGCCACGAACAAGCTTGCCCTCGGCATCCAGCGAAGCGTTTGCCTCAAACGCCTGCTCGCCAAAGGTAAAGTCCGTGAGCGAAATGAGCTCGTAGTCGCCCGGCTGGGAGTTGTCGAACACCAGGCGGTCGCTATCGAGCTGCGGCGTGTCCAGAGCGTCGGTCGGCAAAATACGGCGCAGCACGTCGTAGGTCAGATCCGTCTCGACATCGAAGGTCGGCGCCGTCACCTTGCCGCGGCTCACACCGGCATCCATCGCCAGAATGACCAGCTCGCGTGCTCGCGTCATGGCGACATAGAGCAGGCGGGCCCGCTCCTCGAGCGAGAGCTGCAGGTCGTCGTTGCGCAGGCGGGCAAATGCCTCGGCGGGAGAACCCGTCGCACAAACGTCCTCCATGAGCTCCGGCGGCAGCCACAGCGACGTGCCCTTGCCCTTAAACGCATGCTCAAACTGCTTTTTGACGTCGTCGCCCTTCACAAAGGTTCCGTCGGCGAGCTTAACGCCGTCGAAGCGTGCCGGCAGTGCCACGACCTGCGCTCCGCCATCGACGCGACCCATCTGTGCCGCACCCGAGGACTTACGCACGCCAAAGCACTCCGCAACCGCCACGACCGGATACTCCAGGCCCTTGGATGCATGCACGGTCATGATACGCACCGCGCCGTCGCCCTCCTCGTTGAGGGCACCCGGGGCCTCCTTGCCCGCCAAGAAGCGGTCGAAGGCCAGCGCGATGGAACGCGGCGAGTTGCCGAGCTCAGCCTCTGCCTCGGCCACGGCGTCGAGCGCCTTGAGCACGTTGGCAGCAATGGCCTTGCCCTCGGGGCCGCGCTGCGCCAGACGCACAAACCAGCCGGAAGCATTGACCACGTCGCGCGCGATGGCGGCGAACGAATCACGTCCCACGCGACGAAGTGCATACCGCAGAACCTCGCGGGCGCGCGTCACGAGTGGCAGGTTCTGCAAACCCGGCACATCGGAATCGCTCATGATGCCCGCGTCGATGTTGCGGCGCGACGTCTCGCCCGTCTGCTCGTCGAGTTTGGTCGCCAGCGTCAGGAACTCCTGGGCGCCGAGTGCAAACATCGGCGAGGCCAACAGCGGCATAAGACCCTGCGCCGTATCGGCCGGATTGGCGAGTGCACAAACCAGGGCGCGCACCGTCTGCACCTCGGCAGCCTGAGCAAAGACCGAGCCGCCTGCGATCACGCAGTCGAGCCCCTGGTCGCGGAAGGCCTGCGCATAGACATCGGCGTTGGTCATGCGGCCCAGCAGCAGGACCATGCTGCCCTGGGGCTGCCCCGCTTTGACGAGCGCATGGAAACGCTCGGCGATCGCACGGGCCTTTGCCAGCGTGCGCTCCTGCGTACTGCCGCCGGCAACAAAGAGGGCCTGGCGACGCGAGGCGTCTGCCACCAGCGTGTCCTTGCGGCCGTCGCTCGCCTCAAGATCCAAAAAACCCTGCATCAGGCCGCCGTCATCGCCGTCGAAGACGCGTGCCACGTAACGCAGCACCTCGTCGTGGCTGCGGAAGTTGCGCACAAGTTTGACGAGCTCGCCAGCAGGGGCGTCGGCCACGGCAGTCGCCTCGGGCGCGGCAGACGAGCCCACCTTGCGCTCCTGGCGACGGAACACCTCGACCTCGGCGCCGCGGAAGCGGTAGATCGACTGCTGCGCATCGCCCACGGTGCACAGCGCACGCTCCCCCGCGCCCGTCAGGTAACGGATCAGGTCGACCTGCATCTGGTCGGTATCCTGAAACTCGTCGATCATGACCATCTTAAAGCGGCCCTCGTATGCCGCTCGGATGGCCGGGTAATCGCGCAGGGCCTCGTAGGCCATGCGCAGCAGGTCGTTATTATCGAGGGCGGACTGGCCGGCCTTGAGCGCGCGGTACTCAGCCTCTACAGAGCGGGCCAGGCCCACCAGCGCATCGAGTGCCGGGCCACCGCAGGCAAGCACGATATTGATAAACGCATCGGCGGCCTCGGCCTTGAGCAGCTCGACCTGCTCCTTAGGAAATGCCTTGCTCGCGCGCGGCATGGTGCACGACATCATGAGTCGCGCCGCATCGGCCATGGTCTTGCCGCTCGCCTCGAACGCGTCGATGGCATCGAGCGCCACCTGTGCCTTCTCGGTCGTGGCCTTGCTTGCGCCCAGCGCCGCGCGATAGGCATCGGCGAGTGCCGAGGTATCGGCCTGGCCGCGCTCCACGCACACGTCGTCCATGCCGCCCGGCAGCTGGCTCGAGAGCTCCAGCAGCTCGCGCACCAGGCCCTTGATGGTGGCGCCGGCACCAAAGGGACCGCCCGCGCCCGCCATGGGATACCAGGCGTAGAGGGCCTTAAGCGAGGCGGCGAGCTCGGGGGCGGCATCGGGCGCCGTCGCGCGGGCCAGCACATGCTCAACAGCCTGATCCATAAGCTCGTCGGTATCGGTGAGCACCGTGAACTCGGGATCGATGCCCAGTTCCAACGCGTGTGCGCGCAGGATACGCGAGCACATGCCGTGAATGGTCGAGATCCACGCGTCGTCGACGGTCAGGGCCTCCTCGTCCATGCCCTCGTCGATGAGCGCGCGGCGCACGCGGTCACGGATCTCGGCCGCGGCATCTTTGGTAAAGGTAATGGCGAGCACCTGGTCCAGATGCTCAACGAACGGACCGGATTCGGGCGAGAGCGCGTAGACGATGCGGCGCGTGAGGGTAAAGGTCTTGCCCGAGCCGGCGCCCGCCGAGACAAACAGCGGACGGTCGAGCGTTTTGACGATCTGCAGCTGTTGCGGCATCAAAGTCGAAAGGTCCATGGTCTACACGTCCCTCCTTACAAACGTTCCTTCGTGGTTATACGAGCAGCGCGCATGCGCGGCCTGAGCCGACGCCGGGTCGACGGCGGCAACGTTGCCCGCCTCGAGCTCGCGCAGGCGCTCGGCGATGCCGGCCTCCACGCGATCGAGCAGGGCGTCGAAGTCCATGCTGCCACCCTCGCCGGGGAAACCTTTCTTAAGGCCCGGGATGCGACCGTCGCCGCGCTCTTCCTCGAGCAGCTCGGCGCTCGCGGCACCACGCAGCGCTGGCTTGCCGCCCTTGGTCGAAAAGTAGAGCGCCGCGCGGGTGTCCAAATCCAGCGCCCGGCGCATGGCCTGGGCGTAGATGAGCGTCTGGGTATGTGGCGGCAACCAGCGCGGATCGTCGATGGGCGCCGTGCCCGATTCCTCGTCGCGCACCGTAGGGTCGGCGAGCTTAAACTCCTCAACGCCCGTGCGATGCTTGTAGTCGATCACCACGGCACGATTCTCGGCGTCCACGTCCACGCGGTCGATGCGCCCGCCAAGCGGCCAACCGGCATACTCGACCTTGAGCTCGTTGAAGGCGAACTCCAGGTAGCGCGGGGCAAAGGGGGCAAGTGCCTCGGACTCGTAGGCAAGCACGCCCTCCAGCTGCGGCAAGATTTCGGCCACCTGGCGCTCCTCCACCGCAGAGAGCGGCACCAGCGGGCCCTCCGTGCCTCGCTTGCCGGCGTGCTCGGCCAACGTCTCGTCAAAGACCTCGCGGAGCAGCTCCTGAGCGCGCGACAGATTCTCGGGCGTCACGCGCTCCATGCCCTCCTGGGGCAGGCGGGCATGCAGGTGCTCCAGCACATCGTGGACAAAGTTGCCCTTCTCCATATTTCCAAAGCCCGCGTCGATGGACTGGGGCTTCACGCGATACGACACGAACCAGCACAGCGGGCACGTCGAGTACGCCTCAATCTGCGAGGCGGACGTCAGGCGCGGCACGAGCGGCGCGTTCTCGCCCTCGCCATCGCGGCGGCGCAGGACCAGGTACGGCACAGCCGCCTCACTCAAATGCTGAGGAGCCTCGCACGCGACGCACTTGCACTCGATGCCCTCGCCGGCCGCTGGATCAAAATCGGCGACGATACCGCCCTCGCCCACGCACGCAACCTTGGCGGCGCCAGTGGCCTCGGCGTGCGCTCGCAGCTCGGTCAACACGGCCGCCGGGTAGCACTCGCGCGCCTGGCGATCGTGCGTCACGCGGGCAAGCGCAACCGGACCGCGCGCGGCCTGCATCGCGCGGCCAAAGCGCACGCGCAGCAGGGCCGCGGGCTCAAGTGCCACACCCTCGCGACCAAGACTCGCCGTCAGCGTGGCCAGCGGGCCCTCCTCATGTGAGAGCGGATAACTGTCCAAGTCGACGTCGGCAAACAGCACGGCATCGTAGCTGCCGGGGCGCAGGGCTGCCGCATCGGCAAGCGACGTAAAGCGCACCTGGGCGCGCGGCGCGCGGTCGACCTCGTAGGTCTCGTAATCGTATGCGGTGCTGCGCGTGTCCACCTTGGTACGAACGTCGTCGAGCACGGGCACGGTCGCGGCCTGCGACACGTCGAGCGCGCGAGCATCGTTCATAAGCTGTCTCTTATACACATCTGACGCTGCCGACGACTAGTCGAGTGTAG
>URNM01000135.1 GCA_900549185.1 uncultured Collinsella sp.
AGACAGAGCATCGCTTTGCTACCACGTCTGACAACATTGCCGAGTTTGCGGTGGCGGGTAGCTTTATCTTTGGCCAGCCGCTCAAGAGCATCGAACATATCGATATCGACGAACTGAAATAGATGTAGGGTTACCGTCCAAAGACTTGCCCCCTTCTTTTGCCGAAAGGATATTTCTATGGAGTACATGCAGGTCAACCGCGCCAACGGTCGTACCGCCAATGAGCTGCGCCCCGTCAGGCTCACCCGTGGTGTTATGAAACATGCCCACGGCTCGTGCCTGGCTGAGTTCGGCGACACGCGCGTGCTGTGTGCCGCCACCATCGAGGAGGGCGTGCCGGGCTGGCGCAAGGGCGCCAAGGCCGGTTGGGTAACCGCAGAGTATGCCATGCTGCCGGCATCGACCGGCAAGCGTTGCAAGCGCGAGTACGCCAAGCGTAAGGGCCGCTCCATGGAGATCGAGCGCCTCATCGGCCGCAGCCTGCGCACCGTCGTCAACATGAAGGCGCTCGGTGAGTACACCGTCACCGTCGACTGCGATGTGATCCAGGCGGATGGCGGCACGCGTACAGCGAGCATTACCGGTGCCTGGGTGGCGCTACACGACGCCCTTGCTATGTGGGTCGAGGCCGGCAAGATCGAGCGCATCCCGCTCACGGGCCAGGTTGCTGCCATCTCTATGGGCGTTGTCGACGGCAATACCATGCTCGACCTCGATTATTCCGAGGACAGCCACGCCGAGGTCGACATGCACCTCGTCGCTACCGACACCGGCGAGATGATCGAGCTCCAGGGTACCGGCGAGCAGGCGCCCTTCGACCGCAAGCGTCTCAACGCCTTGCTCGACCTGGGCGACAAGGGCATCGCCGAGCTCATCGAACTCCAGCGCCTAGCCCTCGCCTAACCTACCAAAAAGGGACAGGTTTATTTTGGTAGGTTTTATCTGCGGAAACGCTGAACTATAAGGTTTCTGTCGCTAGGGAGGGGAGAGGGCTCGAGGCCAGTTCCTCTTGGGCGGCATTGCTATAGAGACAAGGAGGCCAGCCATGGCACTTGAGAAGATCGATATCGACACCCTCGACCCGGCGGCGACCATCGTCGTGGCAACGGGCAACGCCCATAAGCTCACCGAGATCGAGGCCATTTTGGGCAAGGTCATGCCTGAGGTGCGCTTTGTGGCGTTGGGTCAGCTGGGTGATTTTGAGGACCCTGAGGAAAACGGCACGACGTTTTTGGAGAACGCCATCATCAAGGCGCAGGCCGCGGTAGAGGAGACGGGGCTTATGGCCATCGCCGACGATTCGGGCCTGGTTGTCGATGCCTTGGGTGGCGAGCCGGGTGTGTATAGCGCGCGCTACGCGGGCGTGCACGGTGACGATGCCGCCAACAACGCCAAGCTCCTCGTGAATCTGGAAGGCGTGGCCGACGAGGACCGCACTGCGCGCTTTATGAGCGTCGTCGCGCTTATCGACACGGACGGCCTGGTCACTTATGGCGAGGGCGCCTGCGAAGGCGTTATCGCGCATGAGGGCCGCGGTGACCATGGCTTTGGCTATGATCCGCTGTTCCTGCCGGTCGACACGCCGGGCAAGACGATGGCCGAGCTCACAGCGGACGAGAAGAACGCCATTAGCCATCGCTTCCATGCACTCGAGCATCTGTCCGCCAAGCTGACGGGCGAGGAGTAGACCGTGCGTGCGGTGGTGCAGCGCGTGCTCAACGCCGGCGTGACGGTCGACGGCGAGTGCGTGGGCCGCATTGGACGCGGCTACCTGGTGCTGCTGGGTGTGGGCCATGGCGATACGCGTGCCGAGGCCGACAAGCTGTGGGGCAAGCTCCGCGGGCTGCGTATCAACGAGGACGAGAACGGCAAGACCAACTTGGCGCTTGCCGATGTCGACGGCGAGGTGCTCGTGGTGTCGCAGTTCACGCTGTTCGCCGACTGCCGCCACGGTCGCCGTCCGTCGTTTACGGATGCCGGCGCCCCCGATGTCGCCAACGAGCTCTACGAGTACTTCCTGACGCTCGTTCGTCAAGATGTCGAACACGTGGCGCACGGCATCTTTGGCGCCGATATGAAAGTCGATCTCGTCAACGACGGCCCATTCACCATCGTCTTGGACACCGACAACCTTTAGGTTACGCGGTTTTACCAAACCGCGTAACAACTGGTCATGCGAGGTTGTCGTCTGGTACGTATTTGGGACGGGGCTTATTTAGATACTTGCGTATGGCGGCAGCAGGGTGCTATAATATTAGAGTTTTGTCTATCTTAGGGGTATTATCCCCTTTTTGAATTGCACCTTCTGGAGGCCCTGTTCATGGAAGAGATGGAAGTCAATCACGTCGACGACATCCACGAGAAGCTGACCGATATGGTGGGCGATCGCGTTAAGGTGAAGGCCAACATGGGCCGTACCCGCGTCGTCGAGCGCATGGGCACCATCAAGAGCGTCCATCCGGCAGTCTTTATCGTCGAGGTCGACGAGCGCCGTGGCCGCAAGTCGCGTCAGTCCTACCAGTATATTGATGTTCTCACCGGTCAGGTCGAGCTGTTCGACCCCGAGAGCGGCGAGCACATTTTTACCCCGCTCGGCAATCAGCTCGAGGAGCACTAGCGGTGACCGATTGGTCCCTGACCCTTTCCGCGCCGGCAAAGATCAACCTCTATCTGGGTGTTCATACCGAGCGCGACGACCGCGGCTACCATAAGGTCGATTCCCTGATGGCAGCCGTCGGCCTTGTCGATATCGTGACGGTTACGCCGGCACAGGCGCTGACCGTTCAGACGATTCCGGCATCCGACTTTTCCATGCAAAAGAATACGGCGTATCGTGCGGCCGCTGCTATGGCCGAGCATTATGGTCGCGAAGCCAATGTCTGCATCACGATCGAGAAGCGCATCCCGTTGTGTGCCGGCCTGGGCGGTCCTTCGACGGATGCCGCGGCGGTCATTGTCGCCTTGGCAGAGAGTTGGGGCATCGACCGTGCCGATCCTGCGTTGGACAACATCGCGCGCGGCATTGGCGCTGACGTTCCCTTCTTTTTGCATGCCAGCCCTGCATTTTACGTGGGTGGGGGAGACTTGCTGGCAACCGAGTACCCCGCACTACCCGCGACACCCGTCGTGCTGGTCAAGCCGCGCGAGGCAAGCGTTTCAACAATTGAAGCCTATCGACGTTTTGACGAGACCCCAGCGCCTGCAGACAAGCCCGGAGCGATTGCATCTGCCCTTCGCTCGGGAGATGCAGAGGCGGCCTACGCGCTCGTCCACAACAACCTGGGTGTCATTTCCGCGCAGATGGAGCCGCGGATTCAAACGGTGCTTGACTGGCTTCGTTCACAGGACGGTACCATTGCCGTAAACGTGTGCGGTTCGGGTGCCTGCTCGTTTGCTCTCTGCGATACCGCCGCCACGGCAGTCAATCTTGCGGCAGACGCTCAACAAAACGGCTGGTGGGCTTATGCAACGGAGCTCGTTTCCGACACGGTTCGCATTGAAGCGCCAAAGAAGTAAAAATTTCTCTGGCACACGACGGAAATCTTTGTTACTATAGTCGAGCTAACGGGTTGTGGCTCAGTTTGGTAGAGCACTGCGTTCGGGACGCAGGGGTCGCTGGTTCAAATCCAGTCAACCCGACCAGAGCATGAGGAGGGACCGCTTCTTGCGGTCCCTTTTTTTAGCTATTGTTGTGATACCGCGATACCCGCGGTATACTCATTCGAGCTTGTCTCGCTGTATTGTGGAGGTCTACATGTTTGGACTGAGGGCTCCTGAGCTCATCATTATTCTCGTCGTTGTCCTGATTATCTTTGGGCCCAAGAACCTGCCGAAGCTCGGTAAGTCCCTCGGCTCTACCGTCAAGAATATTCGCGAGGGTATGGAGGGCGACGATAAGGGCGAAACCAAGCAGGCCGAGGACGTTGTGGTCGAGGAGTCCAAGGAGGACAAGGAGATCGCAGAGCTCGAGGCTAAGCTCGCTGCTGCCAAGCAAAAGAAGGCAGAAGACAGCGACGCGGACGCAGAGTAGTCCCATCCCTTTGGGGTGAGCACCTGACCGGCTTGCCCGCAGGCTAGCCGGTCTTTTTCGTTTTTGTTGACAGTTGATCGTTACATCATAGTTGGGGAGATATCCGTATGGACGCAAGCCAGATCGTACTGACCGCTGAGGGCCGCCAGAAGCTCGTCGAGGAGCTCGCTTGGCGTGAGGGCGATTACGCCAAGGAGATCGTCGAGGACATCAAGGAAGCCCGCGCGTTCGGCGACCTTTCGGAGAACTCCGAGTACGATGCCGCCAAGGACAAGCAGGCACAGAACGCCGCTCGTATCGCCGAGATTCAGGCCATCCTCGCCAACGCTCAGATCGCTGCCAGCACGGGCGACCTAACCGTCTCCATTGGCTCGACTGTTACCCTGGTCGACCCCAACGGTGAGCTTATCGAGGTCACGCTTGTCGGTACCACCGAGACCAACTCGCTCGAGCACAAGATCTCCAACGAGTCTCCTGTAGGAAAAGCCCTGATCGGTGCTCATACAGGCGATGTTGTAGAAGTAGAAATGCCAATGGGAATCATGAAATACAAAGTTCTGGAGATCCAGAGAAACGTATAAGAGACAGATG
>URNM01000136.1 GCA_900549185.1 uncultured Collinsella sp.
AGATCGCTCAGTGTCTCGTGGGCTCGGAGATGTGTATAAGAGACAGACCATGGCGCCGATGCGGTTGGCCGCGTGGGCCGGATACCACTTGACGTTCTCGCGGACCTCTTTGCCAGCCTGCTCGCGCAAACCGGTCTTGTCCATCGAGACAAACCACTGGTCGGTGGCACGGAAGAGCACCGGGTGCTTGCAGCGCCAGCAGTGCGGATAGCTGTGCGTGATCTTCTTCTCGAGGACCAGGGTGCCGCGCTCGCGCAGGAACTCGATGATATGCGGGTTGGCCTCATCGGTATCCATACCGCTGAAGGGGCCACCGGTGCCAAACTCCTCACCGGTGTAGAACTTGCCGTCGTCATCGACCGGCATGCAGATGTCGGTGATGCCCTCCTTGAGGCAGGCAAAGTAGTCGTCGACGCCGTGGCCGGGCGAGTTGTGGACGATACCGGTACCGTCATCGACACCAACGTAATCGGCCAGCAGCGCCACGCCCTCAACGCCGTCAAAGATCGGCTGCTTGTAGTGGATATGATGGAAGGTCTCGGCGGGAACCACGTAGGGCTTGCCGTCGACCATGACCGGGGTGTACTCCCAGCCAAACTCCTCGCAGCACTTGGGAGCCAGGTCCTCGAGCATGACCTCGGCACGCCCATCGTGCTCAACGGCAACATAGGCGGCGCCGGGCTTGAGGGAAACGGCCTGGTCGGAGGGGATGGTCCACGGCGTGGTCGTCCAGATGATGAAGTCAACCGGGCCGTCGAAGTTCTCGAGGCCGGCGGGCTTGGAGGTCATCTCGAAGCGCACGAAGATGGACGGGCTCGTCTCGTCGGAGTACTCAATCTCGGCCTCGGCGAGTGCGGTGTGGCAGTGCTTGCACCAGTGGACGGGCTTATGACCACGATAGATCATGCCCTTGTCGAACATGGCCTTGAAGACCTCGATGTCGGCGGCGTCATGCTGGTGATAAAGCGTCAGATACGGGTTGTCCCAGTCGCCGAGCACGCCCAGGCGACGGAAGCCAGCCTTCTGGAGCTCGATGTTCTCGACAGCGAACTTGTTGCAAAGCTCGCGGATCTTAGCCGTGGAGGTCTGGTTGAACTTCTCGGTGCCGAGCTTCTCCTCGACCTTATGCTCGATCGGCTGACCGTGGCAGTCCCAACCGGGGACATAGGGAACTTCATAGCCCTGCATCATCCAGTAACGGTTGATCATGTCCTTGGAGATCTTGTTCATGGCGTGGCCGATGTGGATCGGGCCGTTGGCGTACGGAGGGCCGTCGTGCAGCACGAACTTCTTGTGACCCTCGTTCTTCTTTAGAACTTGCTCGTAGACCTTGTTGTCCTGCCAGTCCTTGAGTCGCTTTGGCTCGGACTTGGAAAGACCGGCACGCATGGGAAATCCGGTTTTGGGCAGATTCATCGTCTGCTTGTACTCGTTTGCCACGGTACCCCTTTCATGTCGTGGGCGCGCACGCCCGATGGGCACCAAAAAAAGCGCCCGTCCCTGCAAGCTGGGACGAAGCGCCACAAAACGGGCTGCACGCCCGCAAAAGCTCTTCGCTTAACCACCCAGCTTAGATGCCCTCGCCCGCGTATTCGCGCGCTCGCATCCGTTACTCGGCTGGCCTGTATCGACGACCATCTCGGCGATGTCTACTAAGACGAACCTGCGCGGCACGTCCGTTGGGACCGCAGCTCCGGGGTGATTTTCATCGGTCGCATGCACGGGTTCTCAGCGCTCCCCGCTCTCTGTAGCATGCGGACGGCCGACTACTCGTCCCCATCAACGCTTATGCGGAGTATGCTAGCACGTTCCGCGCCGGCGAAAAACCCTCAACACTGGTTTTATACGTTCGAAATTTCTCGCTATTACAGCCCTTCTCAAGGAGCAAAATACCTGAAAGCACTTTATCGAACGAAAGAAGGTTGCTATGCGCACGATTGGAATGAGCGACTACACCGTTGGCGAGGATTGCTTTACCGAGCTGCCAACTGCACTGGCGGAGTACGGCGCGAAGAAAGTCGCCATCATTGGCGGCAAGCGAGCCCTGGCTGCGGCGCTGCCGGGCATCGAGGCTGCGCTGGCAGGCACAGACGTCGAGATTCTGGAGACGCGCGTCTACGGCACCAACAGCACGCGCGCCAATATCGCCAAGGTCGTGAACTCCCCCGCTTGCCAGCAGGCAGACGTGCTTATCGCCTGTGGCGGCGGCAAGGCACTCGACACCGTGAAGACCGCAGCCATCGAGCTCAAGAAGATAGTCTTCACCGTCCCGACGATCTGTTCCAACTGCTCCGCCGCGACCGCCATTGCCGTCGTGTACAACGACGACGGCTCGCTCGAGGGCTATTCGTACCCCAACCGACCGGCGCACATCTTCATCAACCCCAAGATCATCGCCGAGGCTCCGGCGGAGTACTTCTGGGCCGGCGTGGGCGATGCCCTGTCCAAGCAGCCCGAGGTCGAGTACGCAACGAGCGCCGGTAATTTGGAGCACACCGCCGGTCTTGGCCTGGCGCTTGCCCACACCTGCTCCGAGCCGCTGTTTACCTATGGCGTCCAGGGTCTTGAGGACGTGCGCCAGGACCTGTCGAGCGAGGCCGTCAAGCAAATCGCACTCGATATCGTGGTCAATACGGGCTATGTCTCGAACCTGACGAACCAGAACGATTACTACTACAACTCGAGCGTGGCGCACGCATTCTACAACGCCACATGCAGCATTCCGCGCGAGGGCACCTACCTGCACGGCGAGGTCGTGAGCCTGGGCGTGCTCGTGCTGTTCGCCTATACGGGCGATACCGAGAACCTTGAGCGCTACGCGGCCTTTAACAAGCAGATGGGCCTGCCCGTGACGCTTGAGCAGGTCGGGCTTTCCGAGTCCGATATCCCGGCCCTGTGCGAGTACGCGCACGCCACCAACGAGTGGAAGCAAGGAAACCCCGAGCCCTTCACCGACGAGAAATTCGCCGCCGCCATCAAGGCAGCCAACGCGTACGGCCACTCTATCCTGGCCTAACCGACCAAAACCGCCACAAAGGGGACAGTACCTTTGTGGCGGTTTTTTATTGACGTAACATGCTCGAGTCAAATTCGCTTGCCGGGATAACGCGGTAGCCGTGGCGGAGCAGTAAATCAACGAAGACGCCGTTGCCCGCCGTAAGGGTGCCGCTGAATGTTCCGTCGTAGATGCGACCCGCGCCGCACGAGGGACTACGGTCCTGCAGGATGCACGCGGCGATCTCTTCCGGCCCGCCCGCCTGCTCGCACATATCGAGCGCTCGTTGGGCACCCAGGCGAAATTCGCGATCGACCGAGATGCCCTCGCAGGTACGAACCTCTCCGTTCACAATCTCGGACGGCTTGCGCGGCGTGGGCAGGCCCCCAAAGACCTCAGGGCAAACCAAGAGGACCTCGGTCCCTGTACGCTCGCAGGCCTCGACCAACTCGCGATGGTAGTTGTCGAGCCCGTTATACTTGCAGCTCTCGCCCATCAAGCAGGCGCTCACCACGATCTTCATTTCCATCCCTCTCAAGCAAAACGCCCCATTTGAGAAAGCTGCTCAAATGGGGCGTCGGCGTTTACTGGCTCGGCCGCGGCTTTACTGCTGCTTGGGCATCAGCGGATTCTCACGCGTGAGGAGGTTCATGAACTCCTCGCCCGTGATGGTCTCCTTCTTGTACAGATAACGAGCCAGCTCATGGAGCTTGAACTTGTTCTCCTTGAGGATCTGCAGAGCGCGATCGTGCGCGTCCTCGATCAGCTTAGCGACAATCGCATCCACACGCTCGGCCGTACCGGGGGCGCAGGTGAGCGACGTGTCCTGGTTGAGATACGCGTTCTGCACGGTACCGAGCGCCATCATGCCAAACTCGTCAGACATACCAAAGCGAGTCACCATATTGCGGGCGAGCTTGGTGGCCTGCTCGATATCGTTGGCGGCACCGGTCGTCATCTCGCCAAAGATGAGCTCCTCGGCCGCACGGCCGCCGCAGTAGACGGCGAGCTTGTCCAAGACCTCCTGGCGCGTCGTCAGGAAGCGCTCGTCCTCCTCGACCTGCATGGTATAGCCAAGAGCGCCGCTCGTGCGCGGCACGATGGTGATCTTGGTAACCGGCGCGGAACCCTTTTGGCGGGCAGCGACGATGGCATGGCCGATCTCGTGGTAGGAAACGACCTGCTTCTCGTGGTCGGAAAGCACCGTGGACTTACGCTGTTGGCCGGCAATGACGACCTCCACCGACTCCTCGAAATCGTCCTGGGTTGCACGCTTGCGACCCTCGCGAACGGCGCGCAGGGCGCCCTCGTTGATGATATTGGCCAGGTCGGCGCCCGAGGCACCGGGCGTGGCGCGGGCAATCGCGGTCAGATCAATCGGCGGCTGGGTCTTCACGCTCTTGGCGTGGAGCTCGAGGATGTTCTTGCGGCCGGTCAGATCGGGCAACTCGACGGGGATGCGACGGTCAAAACGACCGGGGCGCAGCAGCGCCGGATCGAGACTGTCGGGGCGGTTGCTGTCTCTTATACACATCTCCGAGCCCACGAGACACTGAGCGATCTCGT
>URNM01000137.1 GCA_900549185.1 uncultured Collinsella sp.
TCCGCGCGTTCCTGACCCGCGGCGTGACCGGCGACACCGACATCAACATCATCGACACCGCCGAGTTCGCGATCCCCGGCCTTGACGACGAGTTCCGCGTCATCGTCTCTCCGTGGATTCTGACGGTGCTCGTGACCGACCGCCTGGCTCGCTACTACGAGACGGTCACCAAGCACAACCTCAAGTATCGTCGCTACTATCACCAGTTCGACTACTAAAGAAAACGGGTGCGGGAACGTGCCGGGCTATTGAGAGGAACACAGAATGAGGCAGTACATCATCGCCAGCCATGCGCACTTCGCCACCGGCATCAAGGAGAGCGTCGAGCTGCTCTCGGGCGCTCGCGACAACGTCCACGATCTTTCGATGTTCGTCGATGGCCGCATGGACGTGGCCGAGGAGGCCCAAAAACTGCTGGCAGGCATGTCTGCCGACGATGATGTCGTTGTCTGCACCGACCTCTTTGGCGGTAGCGTTAACAACGAGTTCACCAAGATCGTCCAGACGCGTCCCCGCACGTACCTCGTTACCAACATGAACCTTCCTCTGCTCATCCAGCTGCTGTTCTCTGACGAGTCGGCGCCGGTTGAGGAGACGATTCGCGCCATCGTCGCTGCGGACGATACGCGCGTGAAGTTTGTCAACGATCTTTTGGTCGATGACGAGGAGGAGGAAGAGTTCTAATCCGCAGCACCTACTGACACGCCGTATGACGGCACAAGACCTTTGGGGGGTCACATTATGATTCAGCTACTTCGCGTTGACCATCGCCTGCTTCATGGCCAGGTCGCAGTTTCCTGGGTTCAGGGCCTTGGCTCCAACTGCATCTTCTGCGTGGGCGATAAGGTCGCTAACGACCCGGTGTGGAAGACGACGCTCAAGATGGGCAATCCTGCCGGCTGCAAGCTCGTCATCAAAGATATGGAGCATGCAATCGAAGCTATCAACTCGGGCGTGACCGACAAGTACAAGATGATCATCTGCGTCGCCACTATCGCTGAGGCAAAGCAGCTTGTTGAGGGCTGCCCGCAGATCAAGTCGGTCAACCTGGGCAACACCAAGCCCAAGGACGAGAAGCGTCCCGACGCTCGTCAGGTCTCTCGTCAGATCTTCCTGACCGCGGCCGAGGAAGCCGATATGCGCGAGATGCTGGATCGTGGCGTTGAGGTCGAGATTCGACCCCTGGCCGATGACCCCAAGGTCGACTGCGCCAGCGTGCTCTAGGCGTTCAATTTCGAAGAGTCTGAGCTCTTCGTAGTGTCCTATATGGAAAGGGGGATGTATGCTTACCCAAGCAATCCTCATCGGACTTATCGCCGCATTTGGTAAGTTCGACTGCCAGCTCGGTACGCTCTACGCGTTCCGCCCCATCGTCCTGTGCCCGCTCGTGGGCCTGGTGCTGGGGGACCTGCAGTCCGGCCTCGCGATCGGTGCGAGTCTGGAGCTGCTGTTCATGGGCTCGATCTCCATCGGCGCCTACGTGCCGCCTGATGAGACGATCGGCGGCGTGCTCGCCTGCGCCTTCGCTATCCAGCTGGGCCAGAGCACCGAGGCAGCCATCGCGCTTGCCATGCCCATCGCCACGCTGTGCCTTGCCATCAAGAACATCCTTAACGCCGCCCTGCCGATCCTGGTCGACCGCGCTGATGTCTACTCCGGCCAGGGCAACCTTAAGGGTGTCTATGCGATGCACTTCCTGATCGGTTTGACCGGTATCATCATGGCGTTCCTGCTGTGCTCGCTGTCGTTCTATCTGGGTGCTGACGCCATCCAGGGCCTGCTCGACTTCATCCCGCCCTTTGTCCTTGCTGGCTTTGGCGTTGCCGCCAACTTCCTGCCTGCCATGGGCTTCGCCATGCTCGGCCGCCTGGTGCTCACCAAGCAGCTCGTGCCCTTCTACTTCCTGGGCTTCCTGCTGTGCTCCTACGCCAACGTGCCCGTCCTGGGCGTCGCCCTGATCGCCATCATCATCGGCATCGACAAGTTCGACCTGCTCGGCCTGGGCGGAGCCCAGCCCCAGCTCTCCGCGGAAGGGGATGAGGACGATGACTTCTAGTCCCGAGAACAAGATCACGCGCTCCGACCTCGTCAAGAGCGCCGTCAACGTCGGCGCCCTGGGCATGGAGTTCTCCTGGACCTACTACAAGCAGATGAACATCGCCTTCTGCCTGATGGTCGCCAACATGCTCAAGAAGATCTACGCCGGCCGCCCCGACGACTACGCCGCGGCCCTGCACCGCCACTGCGCGTTCTTCAACATCACCGTCCAGTTCGCCCCGTTCGTCGGCGGCATCGCGATGGCCATGGAGGAGAAGGTCGCCCGCGGCGAGATCGAGCCCGAGAGCGTCAACGACGTCAAGGCCGCCCTCATGGGCCCGCTGTCCGGCATCGGCGACTCCATCTTCCTGTCGACGCTGCGCGTGGTCGCCGCCGCGGTGGGCATCAGCCTGTGCCAGGCCGGCAACCCCTTCGGCCCCATCGCCTTCCTGCTCATCTACAACGTCCCCGGCTTCGCGCTGCGCATCTGGGGCGCCGTCAAGGGCTACGAGCTGGGCGTGGGCTTCCTGGACGAGGCCCAGAGGACCGGCCTCATGCAGAAGATCATGACCTGCGTGGGCATCGTGGGCGTCATGGTCGTGGGCGCCATGTGCAAGGACATGTTCTGGGCCAGCATCCCGGTGGCCATCGGCTCGGGCGAGGACGCCCAGACCCTCCAGGACATCCTGGACGGCATCATGCCCGGCATGCTCGGCATGATCGCCTTCTGGCTGTACTACTGGCTGCTGTCCAAGAAGATCAACCCCATGGTGCTGATCGTGGCCACCATGGTCGTGGGCATCATCGGCGCGTTCTTCGGCGTGCTGGCGTAGGTTCCTGCGTTCTATTCTGCCCCCAAGGGAAACGGCGACCCATTGCGGTCGCCGTTTTTTATTACCGAAAGCTAGCTGGAGGTGCTTCGTGATTCGATCTGACAATCCACCCGATAATGGCGTGAGCGGGGCGATGTATCTATTTGGCACGGCGCTCTTGTGGAGTTTTATCGGCATCCTCGTTCGCGCCAATTCGCAGTCAGCTCTTTTGATCGGTGCCGTTACGGCAATATTTATGGCGCTCTTTATCCTGCTCGTCGGCAGGCCCGTCCTCCGCGTCAGCCGTCTTATTGTCCTTGTGGCCGTCTGCAACTTCGTGACGGGCACCACGTTTAACTTTGCCAACCAGCTCACGACGGTCGGCAACGCGATCGTTCTGCAGTACACCTCGATGATTTTCGTTATCGTGTATCAGTCGCTCGCAACTCGCACGTTGCCCTCGCCTGCGAAGATTGCCTCCGTGGTGGTTGCTTTTACGGGTATGGGACTTTTCTTTTTAGGCGATTTGAGCGCCGAGGGCATGCTCGGCAACCTGCTTGCCGTCATTTCGGGCGCCACCTTTGGGCTGTGTTTCTTTTTGAACTCTCGCCCCGATGCGTCGCCCATGGTGTCCTCGCTCATCTCCTGCGGTATCTCGATGCTGCCGATCGTCTATTTTGCTGGCGCCCTAGACTCCGTGAGACCATTTGAGTGGGGACTCATGCTGGTGCATGGCCTTTTTTGCAGTGGCCTTGCGAGCGTGCTGTATGCCAAGGGGATCGCGCGCACCAACGCGTTTGCGGCCAACTTGGTTTGCATGAGTGAGGTCGTGCTCGCTCCCTGCTGGTCGGCGCTCTTCTTTGGCGAGGTCTTTCGCTGGAACGAATTTTTGGGCGCGGCGATTATCGTTTTGGTGATTGTGGCCAACTTGGCATCCGATGCCTTTGGCGATGGCTTTCTGGTGGCGCTTGTCCGCCATCGAAACAAAGAGCGCGCCTGATGGGATACGTCTGCCGTTTACGGTAAAAAACACCCCGCTGCGCGAGTGGTATTAAATAGTAAGAACCTGCATATCTATAATTGGTATCAAATCATTTGTGCCTGGCATGGGTGTTAGCAGCACACCAGGTACGCTTCGAGCCGTGTGATCGAACTCCCGGAATTGATATCAATAACGCGCGCGACGGGAGTGACGACGGTTCGATATTCCTTATTGGGAGGAATTATGCTTGTCCAAGCAATCCTCGTCGGCTTAGTTGGAGCTTTTGGATGCCTCGACTACCAGCTCGGCACCCTCTACGCGTTCCGCCCCCTCGTCATGTGCCCGCTCGTGGGCCTGGTGCTGGGGGACCTGCAGACCGGCCTTGCCGTTGGCGCCAGCCTGGAGCTGCTGTTCATGGGCTCGATCTCCATCGGCGCCTACGTGCCGCCTAACGAAACCATCGGCGGCGTGCTCGCCTGCGCGTTTGCCATTCAGCTCGGTCAGGGTACCGAGACGGCTATCGCACTCGCCATGCCCATCGCCGTCCTTTCGCTGACGATCGGCAACATTACGGATGCTGGATTCTCGATCATTGTTGACACTGTCTCTTATACACA
>URNM01000138.1 GCA_900549185.1 uncultured Collinsella sp.
TATGTGTGCGACTGGGCACACGCCACACAGGGCTCCCCTGCTGCCGACGTTGCCACCACCTACCTGCTCTTTGCCCTCAACAGCAAGGATCAGGCCGAGGCCTACCTGGAGCTCTACTGCGACCGCGCCGACATGCCCATGCAGGTCGTGCGTCAGTGGACGAGCATCGTCGCCGCTTCCGAGCTCGCTCGTAAGCGCAACGTGAACGATGAGTTCCTGAAGAACTGGATCGACGTCGTCGATTATCAGTAATATCTGAGCGATTTATTTCGCATCGGAGGCACAAGGAAAACCCCGCAGCTCGCATGGGCTGTGGGGTTTTCCTTTTAGATATCGAGGATGCCACAAGATAAAAGGACGGCCCCGCATCTCCCCGATCTGGAGAAATGCGGGGCCGTCCCGTATATCGAACTACAAGCGAAATCGTCGATTAACGGCGTGCTGCCTTCACAAGCTCGGCGACCTTGGCGACGACCTCGTCGATCGCCACATCCTCGCGCTCACCCGTGGCACGGTCCTTGAGCTCAACGGTGCCATTCTTAAGGCCACGCTTACCCAGAACGACCTGATACGGGAAGCCCATAAGGTCGTTGTCGGCAAACTTAAAGCCGGGACGCTCGTCGCGGTCGTCGACGACAACCTCGATACCCTCGGCGCACAGGCCATCAACGATCTGCTCGCAGACGGTAGCGCACTCCTCCTTCTTGGGATCGAGCGGAATCACCGCGACCTCGTACGGGGCAACGGAGACCGGCCAGACGATACCGTGCTCGTCGTTGTGCTGCTCCACGACGGCAGCGAGCGAGCGGGACACACCAACGCCGTAGCAGCCCATGATGAGCGGCTTCTCCTTGCCGTCCTCGTCCATAAAGGTGGCACCCATGGCCTCGGAATACTTGGTGCCCAGCTGGAAGACCTGAGAGACCTCGATGCCGCGGGCAGCGGAGAGCGGCTTGCCGCAGTGCGGGCAGCGGTCGCCGGCGACAACGGTGACCAGATCGGCCCACTCATCGACGGTAAAGTCGCGCTCGGGGCAGGCACCGGTAAAGTGATAATCGACCTCGTTGGCACCGCAGGCCCACTGTTTGGACTCGCGCAGGCTCTCGTCGCAGACCAGACGAATGCCATCGGGCAGGTTAACCGGTCCGATAAAGCCCTTGTGCAGACCGTTCGCCTGAAGCTCCTCGTCGGTCATCATGCGATAGCCCTTGCCAAAGACGTGCTCGGCCTTGCAATCGTTGAGCTCGTGATCGCCCGGAACAATGGCCACGACCGGCTTGCCCTCGGCGTCGATGAGTGCCAGCGACTTGCGCATGCCGTTCTCGGGGAACCCAAAGAACTTAGCAACAGCCTCAATGGTGCCCATGCCCGGAGTCTCAACCTTGGTGAGCGTACCGTCACCAGGACCCTCGGTCACGACGACCTTGGTGCTTGCAGCCTCGTCATCGGCAGCGAAGCCGCAATCGTCGCAGTAGACGAGCGAAGCCTCGCCGGCGTCAGCCAAAGCCATGTACTCGACGGAGGTATCGCCACCGATCTCGCCAGAATCGGCGACGACGGGCAGAGCCTTGATGTAGCAGCGCTCGCAGATGTTAGCGTAGGCCTGCTTCATCTTGTCATACTCCTCCTGCAGGCTCTCCTGCGTGGCGGAGAAGCTGTAGGCGTCCTTCATGATGAACTCGCGACCGCGCATCAGGCCAAAGCGGGGGCGGAACTCGTCGCGGAACTTGTCCTGAATGTGGTACAGGTTGACGGGCAGCTGCTTGTAGGAGCGCAGCTCGTTGCGCACCAGGGCCGTGACGGTCTCCTCGTGCGTGGGGCCCAGGACGAACTCGCGACCATGACGGTCGTCAAAGCGCACAAGCTCCTTGCCATAGGCGTCGATGCGGCCGGACTCGCGCCACAACTCGGCGTCGACCATGATAGGCATCATAAGCTCCTGGGCGCCGGCAGCGTCCATCTCGTCGCGCACGATGTTCTCGATCTTACGGATCGAGCGCCAGGCAAGCGGCAGGTAGGAATACAGGCCGGCGGCCTCCTTGCGGATCATGCCGGCACGGAGCAGCAGGCGGTGACTGGCGAGCTCAGCGTCCGCCGGATCCTCTTTAAGCGTCGGCGCATAGAGCTTAGACATATACATTGCTCGGGTCATTTATTTCTCCTCAATAAGCTTGTCGACCTCTGCCATAAGCGCGTCGACAATTTGGTCCTCAGCTACTTTACCAATGATCTGGCCATGCGAAAAGAGCAAGGCCTGACCACGTCCGCAAGCAACGCCCAGGTCGGCATCAGAAGCCTCGCCGGGGCCATTAACGGCACATCCCATAACGGCAATCGAAAGCGGCGCGGTATAGTTCTTAAGCCGCTCGGTTACTTCCTCGGCAATGGGAATAAGGTTAACCTGGCAGCGCGCGCATGTGGGGCACGAGACAATCTCGGGACCGCGGCGTCGCAGACCCAGCGACTGCAGAATACCCCAGGCGACCGGCGGCTCCTCGACCGGATCGGCCGTGAGCGAGACGCGCATAGTGTCGCCGATGCCCTCGGACAGCAGAATACCCAGGCCTACAGAGCTCTTGATGGTGCCCTGCAGCTTGGTACCCGCCTCGGTTACGCCCAGGTGAAGCGGAACGTGGGGAATCTCACGCGACAGGGCTCGATAGGTATCGAGCGTCGTTTGCACGCTATGGGCCTTGGCCGAAAGCACAATGTTCGTAAAGCCGCGGTCCTCAAAGTGCTTGACGAAGCGCTCGCTCGACATCACGAGCTTTTCGGGCTGCGTGAGGTCATCGCGCTCGGCGATATCCTGCTCAAGCGAACCGGCATTGACGCCGATACGAATCGCACAGCCCGCGGCACCAGCAGCATCGATCACCGCGTCAACCTTGGCCCAATCGCCGATATTGCCGGGATTGATGCGCAGCTTGGCAGCACCGGCCTCAACGGCACCAATGGCGAGCTTATGGTTAAAGTGAATATCGGCGACGATCGGCACCGGGGACTCGGCACAGATGGTGCGGAAACCCTCAAGCGCGGCCTCGGTGGGCACGCTCACGCGCACGATATCGCAGCCAGCCTGCGCCAACGCGCGAACCTGCGCAAGCGTTGCCTGGGCATCAGCGGTATCGGTGCAGGTCATAGACTGAACCACCACCGGCGCGCCGCCGCCGATCTGCACGCCGCCCACATGCACGGGGCGCGTCAGCTCGCGCGGCAAAGAATGGGATATAGACAATCCAAACACTCCCCTACAGAATAAATCGAAGGATGTCGGAACGAAGCATATAGACAAACAGAAGCGCAAAGAGCGCGATGCCCACATAGCTCACAATCGTCTGGACCTTGAGCGGAAGCTCGCGGCCCACAATCTTTTGAATGATCTCGATGACTAACTTACCGCCGTCGAGCGGGGGGATGGGCAGCAAGTTCATAAAACCCAGCGAGAACGAAATGAGCGCGGCAAACGAAAGGAACGTGGCGGGGCCGGCAGCGGCAGCCTGTGAGGACATAACGCTAATACCCACGATCGAAGAAGACTGATCGAGAATCTCCATCGTATGCTGCGGCTGGAGCAGGCGCATCACGCCCTCCGCTGTCTGTACGACATAGGAGAACGACAGGCGAGCCGACGTGATGGGGTCTAAACGGACCACCTGCGTAGAGGCATACACACCTAGGCGCTCGTCCTCTTTGAGCGCAACCGTGGTCGAATGCTGCTTGCCGTCACGCTCGTACTCGATGGCGATATCGTCCTTACCGGCAGCCTTGCCGATGGCATCGTAAACGTCCATCCAGGTAGAGCACGATACTCCGTCAACCGAAAGGATCGCGTCGCCGCCCTCGATACCCGCCTTGGCGGCAATAGACCCCTCGTCAACCTGACCGATCACGTTGGTATCCATCGGCACGGTGACACCCGCAATGGAATAGATACTCATAAGGAGCAAAAAGCCCGTCAAGATATTGACGATAATGCCCGCGAGCAGCATAAAGGCGCGCTTGAGAAAACCCTGGCCAAGATAGGTGTGCGAACGCTCTTGTGCAAGGAACTCGGCCTCGCCACACGGCAGCATCCACACATCGCCCTCGGCAGTCGCATGCTCGCGATCGAAACGGCGGCCGTCAAAGGTGGTGTAACCCGCCGCATCTCGCGGCAGCGTCTGATACTTGGTGGGATAGTAGCTCGGCGAAGGCTTCTCCCCTTCCTCATGCCAAGACGCGATAGAGCCCCAACCCAAGAGCAAGGCGCATGCCTCGAGCACATCCTCCTCGGATACTGTCTCTTATACACATCTCCGAGCCCACGAGACACTGAGCGATCTCGT
>URNM01000139.1 GCA_900549185.1 uncultured Collinsella sp.
GCCTTTGCCCAGCAAGAACAGGCGCAGGCCGCCACGCAAGTGACGGTCGACCTCTCGGAGCTCGACCGCGGCGACCGCGAGGAACCGTTGGCGCAGACAGGCGACAGACGATGGCTCTTGGCAGCAGGCGCCACAGCAGCAGGCGCGGGAACCGCCGGCCTCGGTCTGCACATCAAACGCAGCCAGAAACAAAGCACGGACAGACCGCACTAAATTAGCTAAGGAGACCCCATGGCATCGAAGAACCTTTTGCCCGTCGTCGCACTCTGCGGCGCGCTCGCAACCGGAACGCCTGTCGCCGCTTGGGCGACTCCCGCCATGGCAGACTCCTTACCAGCAGCCCTAAGTTCCGCACCAAATCCGTCGAGCGCCATTGCGTGCAAGCGTTTTTCGATCGCACAGGCCGCGATCTCAACCTCGGGATGCCTTCGTCGTAATACGGACGGCTCGATAGTCGTGGATATCAAGCGTTCGAGCAAGGCAAACGGCTCCCAGGCGGGGTGTGCCGTCTGCACGTGGCGCTCGGTTGTGTTCGATGCAGATGGCGATCCATGCAATTTAGAGCTGCGCATCGACATCGCTTCGGTCGATGACTCGGCGAACGGAGCGAAGGTCGCCTTCGACGGTACGTTTTTTGAGAAAGGAGGCGGTATATGGCTGGGCTGCGCCGCCGCGAATGCAGACGACACGCAGCCCACCCTCTCATTCACGGCATCGTTGCGGCTGACCAAAGCCGGCACCGATGCCATCGCGGCGGGAGAAGCGTCCCTGCTGTTCTACGCCGTCGGCGCCAAAGACACAGACGCTCATTTCGAGAAACCAGCCGGATCACTCAGCCTTACACGAGGGATAGAGGCAGGCCCTATTGAAATCGATGCCCACGCGCAAAGCAGGCAACGAATTCTTGCCGACCCGGCGCTTCTCGAAATGGAGTGGAACGGATCCGGAGCCATCGGAATTCTCCCCTCCGCGCTTGACGCCAAGACGCTCCCCCCCAAACGACGAACCCATCAACGCAACCATACAAGAAGAGAGCGCGGATAAAGAAGCAGGTGCGGGCGACACGCCGTCGCCGACAAACAGCGTCCCAGCTTCTTTCGAAGCACCGAATGAGCCCGCTACCGATCCAAACGATCCCGAGCTCGCGGACAGCCTGGGGCTTGCTGATCCTCAAGAGATCGATGAAGGTAACTGCTGCGTGCTTGCCGCGCTCGACCACACAGAGGTCATCGACGCTGCGAACATCGAAGTTGCCGCCGCCAATCAGCCCGTCCGCAAGTCGGCTATCATCGCATTTCCTGAATCCATCGAAGTCGTCTTTTTGCCATCGGGCGAGGTCGTGGCCCCAACACTGCTCACCTTGTTGGGCGCCAAGAATACTCGAAACGAAATTAAAAAGGTCACAGTTGTCGACCCTGCAACCACCGCCAAGCTGCGTCTATACGCCGTTGCCGCAAACGGAAGCAAGACCCTGGAATTCGATGGCGACACACTTCTAACCTGGCGACGTCTGGACATTATGCAAGACGTCTCGTACCAGATCGAGCTCGAAGGGTTTGATCGTGCCCGCGATGCCAATATCATCGCCGCGGCTATTGAATCCCCGCAGCGGCTTATGACACTGCGCTTTGAATACTATCCCTATGTCCCGACAACCACCTGAGGCTTAAATGCTGCGCATCATTCCTAATACCACTTATATAACGTATTAGATGGGTTGCGATGTGCCTCGCATTTCGTTCTGCTACGATTGCCACGTTGGCATCAATACAGGAGGGCTCATGCCGGGCTTGGGAACAATCATCAACGTTGTGCTTTTAGTTGCGGGCGGTCTTTTAGGATTAGCGGGCGGCCGCTTCATTACACCGCGCATCCAAGACACGCTCATGAAAGCATCGGGGCTGTGCGTCCTGTTTATCGGCCTGGGCGGCACCATGCAAAAGATGCTCATCATCGATGGAAAGGCGCTAGCGACCACCGGTACCACCATGCTCATCGTCTCATTTGCGCTCGGTTCGCTCATCGGCGAGGCCGTCAACTTGGAAGCCGCCATCGAGAACCTTGGCGAATGGCTCAAGCGCAAAACCGGCAGCGAGGGCGATAACGAGTACACCAACGCTTTTGTCTCGACTTCACTCACCGTGTGTATCGGCGCCATGGCCATTGTGGGATCGATCCAGGACGGTCTGCTCGGTGACTGGTCAACGCTTGCCCTGAAAGGCGCATTGGACTGCATCATCGTCTGCACCATGACGGCGTCGCTTGGCCGCGGCTGCATTTTCTCCGCCCTGCCCGTCGCCGTGTTCCAGGGGACGATCACGTTGTTTGCCGGCGCGCTCTCCCCCATCATGACCACAGCAGCCCTCAACAGCCTTTCGCTCGTAGGCTCCATGCTCATCTTCTGCGTCGGCGTCAACCTCATCCGTCCTCAGACCTTCCGCACGGCCAATATGCTCCCCTCCGTCGTCATCGCCGTCATCTACGCCCTCCTGTTCTAAATCTATCTACGCAGCGGTATCTCGAACACCTGTTTGATGCTGTGCTATGATATGAGGTCACCGTAGCTGCGTTCGAGAGGAGGAGCGGTGGCCGACCAGGACATCAAGATGCTCATCGAGCGCATTATGGCCGAGGCCCGGACCCATCAGTCTGCCCGCTTCTCACATGAAGTCTACGCAGACGAGCCGATTCTCAAAACCGGCCGACAGATGCAGAATTTCCTCCCCGACCAGTACCGTAAAATGCGCGAGATATCGCGCTGGCAGGATGACCCCAAAGGCGGCGCAGGTCGCTGGCTTTCGGAAGCCGAGCTTTTCTACCGCCAGGGCCTGCTGATGGCCGACTTTGAGGACGACTGTCCCTACAACGGCACCTTTAAATCGTACTTTCCCACCTACAACGCCATGAGCGACCGGCAGTTGCGCGGCTACTTTACCTGGCGTGCCCAAGTGCGCCGCGGAACCGTCGAGGAAACGTCTACGTCCTTTGCCTTTCTGTATCTCTATGAGCTGATTTGCGGCATTGGCGTAGATGACCCGCTCGATGGTTTTAACAAGATCAAGGCTTTTTGGGATGTCTATCGCGCCTTCGAGCCCGGCATCGACCGATTTGCACGCGTGTGGCTGCAGGATTACGCCGTGTTCCACGGGCTCGACCCCAAGCTGCTTCGCGACTCTAAAACCGTCATGTTCGATAACGCCCTTATCGAGCTGCGGCGCGCGGCACGAGACCTTGTACCAGCACCGGCACCGTCCGGCCAGACCCCCAAGCGTCGCAAAACCTCCGAGTCCACGCTCCCCCTTCCGCCCGATGAGGTGCGCGAGGAGCGACTCATGGCCGCCATCAACGCCCTCTCCACGTACAACCTAAGTAACTCGCGGCTCGACCGCAGCCACCACCGCGATCTGCGCCACGTGGCGTGCGCCGTGTATGTCCGTATGGCGCGCTACTATGACACGCACCGAAAGACCGGCATCGTGGCGAGCTTATTTGGGGAGGAGACGGCCATGCCCTACACCATGTTTGCCTCGGCCGTATTCTTTGCGCCCGAGCGCCACGAGGACTGCGAATACCGCTTAGATCCCATCCATATCTACCGTTGCCAAAACGGCTTTTGGGAATGCATGCGTATCCACGGTAGTAGGCAAAAGAGCAGCAAGCTCGGTGAAATGATGCGCGCCTGCGACCAACGCCTGCGCCTGGCGCTGGACCCCGCCCATCCCCTTAAGGAAGAAAAGGTCCCCAAATATCTGGCCAAGATTATCGATGACGAGATTGTGGCATGGCTTTCGTGGGACGCCGCACACCAACCCGTCAAGATCGATATCGATCTGAGTCAGCTGGGGCACATTCGGAGCGCCGCTGCGCAAACGCGCGAAGCGCTTTTGATCGATGAAGAGCGCGAGGACGGCACACCTGTGGAAGCCGAGGCAGCGGACTCAGGGCAACCGGAAGCCGAGCCCGTAGCCGACGCGATTGTCGAGGCGGTCGCGGCACCCATTCGGCAGGACGAGACCGACGAGCCAACCATATCCACCGAACAGTTTGGTGTCGTGGCACCGCTTCTCGCGCCGACGCCCCCGCTCGCAGCGGCTGCGCCCACTGACGCCGCGAGCGAACTCGCGCCCGCCGCAACCGCGTATCTGCGCGCACTGCTCGAGCAGAACGCAGCGCAAGCGACATCGGCAGTGGCGCACTCGGGACAGAGCGAGGACTGTCTCTTATACACATCTGACGCTGCCGACGACTAGTCGAGTGTAGATC
>URNM01000140.1 GCA_900549185.1 uncultured Collinsella sp.
GGACCCAGCAACCCGGATCCCGCGCGGTCAATTGCCTTTATTGAGTATACCGCCCCGAGCGGATACGAGGCCTGTCTTACGCCTCAAGCGCAGCCTTGAACCAACTCGTAATACTCGTGGGGTGCGTGATGGCGGTGCCGACGACAACGGCCCAGGCGCCAGCATCGATCGCGGCGCGAGCCTCCTCGGGCGTGTGCACGCGACCCTCGCAGATGATGGGAAGGCCGGGGAATTCCTCGGTCGCCTGACGCAGGAGCGGCAGATCGGGACCGTCGGCCATGGTGCAATCGATAGCGGCAACACCATGAGACAGCGTGGTGGACACCAGGTCGAAGCCCATGTCGACAGCACGACGAATATCCTCGATGGTGGCACAGTCGGCCATCAGGAGCACGCCCTCCTCGTGCAGCGGACGGAAAGTATCCTCGACGGTCTTGCCATCGGGACGCGGACGATCGGTGGCGTCGATCGCTACGATATCGGCACCCGCAGCAACGCAGGCGCGAGCGTGGCGCAGCGTCGGCGTGATGTAAACGCCCTCGTGCCCATCCTTCCACAGGCCGATGACGGGAACCTCACAGCGGCCCTTGATGGCGGCAATGTCGGCAAGGCCCTGGCAGCGAATGGCGGCGGCGCCGCCGAGCTCGCAAGCGCGAGACATTTGAGCCATGGTCTCGGGCGTACGAAGCGGCTCGCCCATATACGCCTGAACGCTCACGACGAGCTTACCCTTTAGGGATTGAATCAAAGGATCGACGGTCATAAGGCTGCAACCTTTCTCAGAACAGCCTCCCGAGGCGTGTTGTCTCGGGAGGCTCCTACAGAAGATACGTTTACTTCAACGAGGCAAGAAGATGCTCAGCGGCACCGATGAGCGGAGCATCGCCCTCCAGAGAACCGATGAGGATCGGCGTGTCCTGAAGCGGATCGAGCGCCTGGCTGACATAGCCCTCGTGCACCGAATCCTTCCACGTCTGTGAACGCCAATCGGGACCTTGGTGAATCACGCCACCCGAAAGCACGATGACCTCGGGGTCCAGGATGTTAGCGAGCGAGCCCAAGCTGGCACCCAGCGCAAAGCCGGCGTCATGGATGACCTCAGTCGCCTTTGCGTCGCCCGCACGGCACAGGTCGTTCACATCGCGACCGACCGAAGGACGGCTGGGGTCGACGCGACCAAAGCGCTCATCGTACATACGACCAATGGAAGTGCCCGAAGCAACCGACTCCAGATGGCCGGAACGCCCGCAGGCGCAGGGAATGCCGGCGGCAGCCGAGCACTCGATGTGGCCCATATGACCGGCAGCACCGTGGAAGCCCTGCATCACGCGGCCGTTCTCGACATATGCGCCGCCGATGCCCGTGCCGATGCCAAGACACAAGACGGAGAACTTGCCCTTGCCGACGCCCCAGTGGGCCTCGCCCAGAGCATGAGCCTGCACGTCGCCCACCACGGCAACGGGAAGACCAAGGTCCTCGCGCAGACGCGGCCCCAACTGAACGCCAGACCAGCCGGGCATGATCTCGTTGGCATACGCGATGGCGCCCGTCTTGGGATCGACGACGCCGGCGGCACCAATGCCGACGCCAAGAACCTCGACATCGGGATTCGCCTCGAGAGCAGCCTTGATGGACGCCTCGATACGCTGGAAGACGGCCTCGCCGCCCTCTTGGGCCTCGGTGGGAACCTCGGCCTCAAAAACGGGATGGGGCACACTGCCGTCAGCCGGGTACTCCATGATGGCAGTCGCGATCTTAGTTCCGCCGATATCGACAGAGCAGACGTACTTGTTCTCCATGTCGCTCTCCTTAGGAGATAAAAAACAACTACAGGAAATGAAGGCTGCGTTATCGTCGCAGCTTGGTAAAGGTTTCCCGGGTGCCCGAGGTTGGGGTGAAAGCGGTCGGGCGTTGACCTAATGGGTCACGCTCGACCGCTTGAGCCCCAAGATCGGGTGCCTGGGGAAGCTTTACAGGAGACCGTTGTCCTGGAGGACCTTCTTAATCGCCTCGACGTTCTCGCCGGTCATGGCCTTCACCGGGCGCGGCATGGTCGGGCTGTCGAAGATGCCCATGAGGTTCATAGCGGTCTTGAAGGCGCCGACGCCACCGGCATAGCCCTGGACGCCCGAGGTGACATCCCAGATGTGGGAGATCTCATTGAGACGATCCTGCTCGGCCTTGACGGTAGCCCAGTCACCAGCCTGAGCGGCCTTCCACTGACGCACGTAGCCCTCGGGCTCAACGTTGGCGAGACCCGGGACGGAGCCGTCGGCGCCACCGAGATAGGCACCGTCAACGACGACCTCGTGGCCGGTAAGGATGCTCATCGGATGACCGTTCTTCTCGTTCTCCTGAACGAGGTAGCGGAACGAGATGTCATCACCCGAGGAATCCTTGACGCCAGCAAGGACGCCCTCGGCGCCGAGCTTGGCAAGGAGCTTCCAGGGGAGCTTGGTGTGAACGCAGACGGGAATGTCATAGGCAAAGATGGGCAGGTCGAGCTCCTCGTGCAGGATGCGGAAGTGCTCCTCGACCTCGGTCATGCCCTGCAGGGCATAGAACGGGCAGGTGGCGACGAGGGCATCGGCGCCCAGCTCCTGGGCGACCTTGCCGTGCTCAATCATGCGCTCGGTCTCGGTATCGATGATGCCGACCAGAACAGGCACACGGTGGTCGACGATACGAACGGCCTCGGCGATAATCTGGCGACGGCGCTCATCGGTGGAGAAGACGACCTCGCCCGAAGACCCCAAGAAGAACAGACCATCGACTCCGGCATCGATCATGCGGTTGATGCTACGCTCAAAGGAGGCAACGTCGAGCTGGTGGTCTTCGGTATCGGGAACAACGACGGGAGGGATAACGCCGGTGAATTTCTGAGTTGCCACAAGAATCTCCTTAGCTGTCTGGCGAGCGGCCCTATGCCGCTCACTCTTGTTGGCAGTGTCCAGGCCGTCTAGGCCAAAGAACACGGATAGAACGTTTGGTTAAAGAAGTCGACGACTTCGTTTTCGAACGCGTTAATACGCTCATGAGCGTATTTGGCATAGATGATATGCCTCCGGTCACACTCAAGACCGTTGAATACGGCAAACTGATCCTTAGGATCGCTCACGGTATCCATAAGCGATGTGCCCATGAGTACCGATCCGCGCACCCGAGACGACAGCGCCTCGAGGCCGCCAGGAAGCGGATTGGCAACCGCCGTGCAGGCAAGTCCGCGCTCGTCCAGAGCAGAAACCGCCAGCGCAACACCGCCGCCAAGACCCTCGCCCCATGCAAAGATGCGGTCGGGGTCCATGCCATCAAGATTGCGCGCGACCTTCGCCAACGCGCAGCCCCAACGGACGCGCCTGACAAAAGCGGGCGAAGAAATCCCCCGCTGCAGGTCGTCCGCACCAGCAACATCGTCATCCAGCGCGAGGACGGCATACCCCATGGCGGCAAATCTCGTCATGTGATGCCAGCCACGCACAGGCCGATCGATGTCGTGGAACATCAGGCACAACGGCACGCACTCAGATACTCGGGCACGACCGACAGGCTCGATCAAACGAGCGTGAATCGCATCGTCACCGAGCTCAAAGGAGACCTCCGAGTAACGGGCGCAGGGGTTAACAAAGTCAATCGCCGTAATGGTCAGGCCTTGAATCTCAAGATTCGAAGCGCATGTCTCTAAATCAGAAACATCTGCTTGGACATCACCGCGCCAGTCCCGATATTCTGCGAGCCTTGACGAAACCGTTCCAGGAATTCCCATGAGCCCGGGGACAATCAGCTCATTGACATTGCTCTCGCACTTAGACATGAGCCTCCCCTCCCTTGCAGAAAAACGGAATGATCAGATCGTCAAAATCCTGAATCTCCTCGTGGCCAAAGCCTTCAAAGAACTCATGACGCTTTTCACAGGTCAGGTTGTTATAGACCGCAAACTGCGTCGCTGGCGGACAGACGATATCGGCTGTGCCCGTGCCAAACAGCACGGGGCATTTGACCATGGGGGCAAAGTTCTTGGAATCGAAGTACGCCAGTTTGGCATAGGCCTCCTCAATACGAGTCGAGTCCTCGTCAAACCAACGCGACCAATAACGCAGGCCTTCATAAGCGATATCGTCGGCATCCAGATCCCAAACAAGGCGGAAATCCGACAGGAAGGGATCTGTCTCTTATACACATCTCCGAGCCCATGAGACACT
>URNM01000141.1 GCA_900549185.1 uncultured Collinsella sp.
GGCTTGCAGCGACGGACCTCAGGACACTCTTACACCACGTCTGCGCGCGCCACCCCTCGAAGGGTGGATTTCGCGCTTTTGGTAAAGAAATGAGTACGCGTTTTGCCGTGCGCCGGCATTGGCACAGAAAAAAGCCCGGAAGGCAATGCCTTCCGGGCCTTTTGCAATGCAAATCTGCTTGCAAGTGCGATTTAGCGCACCTGAGCGACGTAAGCGACGTTGGTCGAGGAGACCTTGTCCTCGAGCTGGACGCTCATGCGGGGATCGCCGGCAGTGGCGACGGTCAGGTCGCCGGCCTCGACGTAGCCGAGCTCCTTAGCGGTTTCGATCGCCTTGACGATCGTGCCGTTGACGGTGCCCTGGGTAATCTCGGCCTGGTGCGGGATAACGCCCCAGTACATAATCATCTGCTGGACGGCCCACTCGTGGCGGGAGAACGCGCAGATCGGCATGTTGGGACGGAAGTGCGAGATCAGGCGAGCGGTACGACCGGTGGTCGTCGGCACGGTGATGCACTTGGCGCCAACAGTGGTAGCCATGTTCACAGCGGACATACCCACAACGTTGTTGACGACGCGGGTGCCGTGAGCGTCAGCCGGAACCTCGAGCGGAGCGTGAGCCGGGAGGTACTTCTCGGTCTCGAGAGCAATGCTGGCCTGCATCTTGACAGCCTCGACCGGGTACTTACCGGCAGCGGACTCGCCAGAGAGCATAACGGCGTCGGTGCCGTCGTAAATGGCGTTAGCAACGTCGGCAACCTCGGCGCGCGTCGGGCGCGGGTTCTGCTGCATGGAGTCGAGCATCTGCGTAGCGGTGATAACGGGCTTGTAGGCCGCGTTGCACTTGGCGATGATCTCCTTCTGGATGTGCGGAACGAGCTCGGGCTTGATCTCGATGCCCAGGTCGCCACGGGCGACCATGATGCCGTCGGAAGCCTCGAGGATCTCGTCGAAGTTCTCGACGCCCAGGGCGCACTCGATCTTCGGGAAGATCGTCACGTGCTCGCCGCCGTTCTCACGGCAAAGCTCGCGGATGCCGCGGACGGACTCGCCGTCACGGATGAAGGAAGCGGCGATGTAGTCGATGTTCTCGGTCAGGCCAAAGAGGATGTCCTGACGATCGCGCTCGGTGATGGCGGGCAGCGAGATGTTGACGTTGGGCATGTTGACGCCCTTGCGCTCGCCGATCAGGCCGTCGTTCTTGACGACGCAGGTCATGTCCTGGCCGTCGACGGACTCGACCTCGAGGGCAACCAGGCCGTCATCGATCAGGATAAGGGAGCCCTTTTCGACCTCGGAGGGCAGAGCCAGGTAGTCGAGGGAGATGTGCTCAGAGGTGCCGTGGAAATCCTCGGACGTGGGCTGAGCGGTGACGACGATCTTGTCGCCGGTCTTGACGGCAACCTTCTTGCCATCGACCAGAAGTCCGGTGCGGACCTCGGGGCCCTTGGTGTCGAGCAGGATGCCGACGGGCAGGCCGAGCTCCTTGGAAATACGACGGACGCGCTCGATGCGACCGTGGTGCTCGTCGTAGGATCCGTGCGAGAAGTTAAAACGGGCGACGTTCATGCCCGCCTTGATCATCTCGCGGATGGTCTCGTCGCTATCGCAGGCGGGACCCATGGTGCATACAATCTTGGTGCGCTTGTACATTCAGACCTCCATCTGACATCGTCTTGCGCTGATAGATAAACCATAAGAAATAAAACTGAGATGATTATAACGAAATGACGACCGAATACCCTCAAAAATCGACCGTATGCCGAATTAGAAGTTCATTTTTTGCGGAAAAACGGTATATGCAAAAACTTTACCAACCGTTCTAACCGCTGCTATCTGGGCGATATTTTAGTTTGGCGACGCACCGAAGAAAAAACGTTTTATCAATGTTGGGCATCATATGGTCTGCATCGTTGCACCCGAGCCGTGTTTCCAATTGGAATGTTTTGGCTAGACGCGCCGCTTTGGGGTACCATAGCTCCACTATCAACTGCCGCTCAGCACGGCAGCCTTGATGAGCCCTTGCCCTTCTCCTGGGAATTATGATCGGGCATCAATCTGCTGAGTGGCCCGAATCCCAGGAGGGGACTCTATATGCAAAAGGAATACCTGTCCGCCGCGGCGGAGGTACTCAGCGACCAAGGTGTCGATGAGAACCTCGGCCTGAGCAACGACGAGGCGTCGTCGCGCCTCGCCAAGACAGGCCCTAACAAGCTCGAGGAAGCCGAGAAGACGCCGTTGTGGAAGCGCTTCTTTGAGCAGATGGCCGATCCCATGGTCATCATGCTGATCGTTGCCGCCGTCATCAGTGCACTCACGGGCATGGTCAAGGGCGAGGCGGACTTTGCCGACGTCGCCATCATCATGTTCGTCGTTATCGTCAACTCGGTGCTGGGCGTGGTCCAGGAGGCTAAAAGCGAGGAGGCTCTCGAGGCCCTGCAGGAGATGAGCGCGGCGCAGTCCAAGGTGCTGCGCGACGGCAAGCTCGTGCACCTGCCGAGCGCCGAGCTCGTGCCCGGTGACGTGATCATGCTCGAGGCGGGCGACTCCGTCCCGGCCGACTGCCGCGTGCTCGAGAGCGCCACGATGAAGATCGAAGAGGCTGCACTCACCGGCGAGTCCGTGCCTGTCGAGAAGCATGCCAACGTGATCGAGCTCGCCACCGGCACCGATGACGTGCCGCTCGGCGACCGCAAGAACATGTGCTACATGGGCTCCACCGTGGTGTACGGCCGTGGCCGCGCCGTCGTAGTCGGTACCGGCATGGATACCGAGATGGGCAAGATCGCCGGCGCCCTGGCCGAGGCCAAGGAAGAGCTCACGCCGCTGCAGGTGAAGCTTGCCGAGCTCAGCCGCATCCTCACCATCATGGTTATCGTCATCTGCGTCGTCATCTTTGGCGTTGATATCATCCGCCACGGCGTGGGCAACGTTCTTACCGACCCGACCGCCCTGCTCGACACCTTTATGGTTGCCGTCTCGCTCGCCGTCGCTGCCATCCCCGAGGGCCTGGTCGCCGTCGTGACCATCGTGCTGTCGCTTGGCGTGACCAAGATGGCCAAGCGCCAGGCAATCATCCGCAAGCTCTCTGCCGTCGAGACTCTCGGCTGCACGCAGACCATCTGCTCCGACAAGACCGGTACCCTTACCCAAAACAAGATGACCGTCGTCAAGCACGAGCTCGCCGCGCCTAAGGAGAAGTTCCTGGCCGGCATGGCTCTGTGCTCCGATGCCCAGTGGGACGAGGAGCTGGGCGAGGCCGTGGGCGAGCCGACCGAGTGCGCACTCGTCAACGATGCCGGCAAGGCTGGTCTTACTGGCCTGACTGCCGAGCACCCGCGCGTGGGCGAGGCCCCGTTCGACTCGGGCCGTAAGATGATGTCCGTGGTCGTCGAGACCCTGGACGGCGAGTACGAGCAGTACACCAAGGGCGCGCCCGACGTGGTGATTGGCCTGTGCACCCATATCTACGAGGGCGATAAGGTCGTCCCCTTGACTGAGGAGCGCCGCGCCGAGCTCGTGGCAGCCAACAAGGCCATGGCCGACGAGGCCCTGCGCGTACTGGCGCTGGCAAGCCGCACCTACACCGAGGTCCCGAGCGACTGCAGCCCCGCTGCGCTCGAGCATGACCTGGTCTTCTGCGGCCTGTCCGGCATGATCGACCCGGTCCGCCCCGAGGTGGCCGACGCTATCCGCGAGGCGCACGACGCCGGTATCCGCACCGTCATGATCACGGGCGACCACATCGACACCGCCGTGGCCATCGCCAAGCAGCTTGGCATCGTCGCCGATCGCAGCCAGGCTATCACCGGTGCCGACCTCGATCGCATGAGCGACGAGGAGCTCGATGCGAACATCGAGGGCTACGGCGTGTACGCCCGCGTCCAGCCCGAGCACAAGACCCGCATCGTCGAGGCTTGGAAGTCGCGCGACCAGATCGTCGCCATGACCGGCGACGGCGTCAACGATGCCCCGTCCATCAAGCGCGCCGACATCGGTGTGGGCATGGGCATCACCGGTACCGACGTTACCAAGAACGTCGCCGACATGGTGCTTGCCGACGATAACTTCGCCACCATCATCGGTGCCTGCGAAGAGGGCCGTCGCATCTACTGTCTCTTATACACATCTCCGAGCCCACGAGACACTGAGCGATCTCGTA
>URNM01000142.1 GCA_900549185.1 uncultured Collinsella sp.
TGTGTATAAGCGACAGGTTGAAAAATGGGGCGGTTCCCCATATTATTGATGACGTCGACAGGCGGGGTGGTTCCCCGCGTACGTGCCATCTGAGTAACCGAGGGGAGGGCGCACATGGGAATGACTGGTGCATACGAGCGCAATCTCGATGCAAAAGGTCGTCTGTCCCTGCCTGCACCCCTTCGCGAGGAGCTTGGAGAGCACGTTCGCGTGTTCAAAGCCCTGGATGTCGATGCTCTGTACGTGTTCTCTGCCGAGGCCTTCGATAAGTGGGTCGAAGGACTCTTCGCGGGTCGTGAGGGCCACGAGGGTTTTAACCCGCGTGACATTAATGACCAGAAGCTCATGAGGGCGATCAACAAGCGCACCACGTCGATGGACGTGGACAGCGCCGGTCGTATCGGTCTTTCCGAGTCTCTCCGCAAGCAGGCGAACCTCGACCGCGAGGTCACGGTTGTGGGCAACTACGACCACCTTGAGGTTTGGGATCGCGCCGCGGCCGATGAGGACGATGACGATGAGGCCCTGCTGGACCTCTTCTTCTCGTAAGGGCAAGGCACGGGTAACGGATGGAGCGTGGGATCTTGACACAAGAATATCGGCATGAACCTGTCATGCTCGGCGAAGTGCTTGAGTCGCTGCGGCTAAAGAGCGGCTCCGTTGTCTGCGATTGCACCCTTGGCGGTGCCGGCCATTCGGTAAAGATGGCCGCGCAGGTGGGGGAGACGGGCCTTTTGCTCGGCGTCGATCAGGACGACATGGCCCTCGAGGCCGCTGGCGCCCGTCTGGACCGCGAGGTTCCCGGCGTTCCGCACCAGCTGCTGAAGGGCAACTTCGGCGACTTGGACGAGCTGCTTTGCTCGGCCGAGGTGCCCGGGGTCGATGGCTTCCTGTTCGATTTGGGCGTTTCGTCACCGCAACTCGATATCCCTGGCAGGGGCTTTTCGTATAACGAGGACGCCCCATTGGACATGCGGATGGATCCGGGCAATAACACCTTAAACGCAGCTGAGGTCATCAACACCTATAACGAACACGACCTCGCCCGGATTCTACGCGTCTACGGCGAAGAGAAGTTCGCCTCGCAGATCGCGCGCGAGATCGTGCGCCGCCGTGAGCAAGAACCGATCGAAACCACCGGCCAATTTGTCGAGATCATCAAGGCGGGTATCCCAGCTGCCGCTCGTCGGCATGGTGGACACCCGGCCAAGAAAAGTTTCCAGGCCATTCGCATCGAGGTCAATCACGAGCTCGATGTGCTCGAACGAGGGCTTGATGCCGCCACCAGGTGGCTCAACCCGGGCGGACGTATCTGCGTCATCTCGTATCACTCGCTCGAGGACCGTATCGTAAAGAACCACTTTAAGGAGATGAGCCAGGGGTGCACGTGTCCGCCGGAGATTCCGGTGTGCGTGTGCGGCAACGTGCCGATACTCAAGGTCATCACCCGCAAACCCTTGGTTGCCCAGCCTGATGAGGTTGAGCGCAACCCTCGGGCGAGATCAGCCAAAATCCGCGTGGCGCAGCGTCTGTAGGCGCGACCGCGCGATATTGGACCTCCCGCTCGCACCATAAACGAAGCTTAAACACACTACCAACGTACTCGGGATGGGAGGCGGCATATCATGGGCTACAACACTTCAAGCGCAGCACTCGCCTATGATATGAACGCCATGCCCGCCTATCGTGAGACGCCGCAGGCCCCCGTTGCTCCCCGTGAGCAGCGCGCGCCGCGCTTTGATGTCTACACGGGCGCGGGCCGTCAGGCAAACCAGGCGGTAAGCCCGGTTTTCATGAGCGTTCTTAAAACGTTTTGCATCATTGCGGCTATCTTCATGACGATCGGCGTCGCCCGCGTGGCGCTCGCCGGCGTTACGGCCCAGGTGCTCAACAGCAACGCCGAGCTTACCAGCACGCTCGAAAAGGCGACCGATGAGAGCTCCGACCTGGAGGTCATGCATTCGGTCTATGGCGCCGACACGCGCATTCGCGACCTTGCGGGCGCTTATGGCATGGTGGAGCCCAGCGAGAGCGTTACACTTGACTTTTCGCAGGATGCAGCCGCGGGCGCCAACGCGACCGCGACCGCTCAGTAGCAAGACGGTAGCTGAGTATGACAAATGACTATCGCCGCGGTTCCGATGGGGGCCGCGGTTCTGGACGTCCCTCGTCGCGGGGACGTTCTGGTTATCAAGGAACGGGTCGGCAATCTTACAACGCCGGGCAGTCCCGTGGCAACGACCCGGCGTCGCGACTTCGCGGCTCGGGCGGCCCTCAAGTGCATAACACCAGGTCGCGCAAGAGTTCGTCGACCGAATGGCTCACAGGCGCACCTCTGCCTCGCCGCAAAGCCGTCATGGGCTTCATCGGGCTTGGCTTGGGCTTGGGCGTCTTTCGCCTTGCCGACTATCAAATTGTCGAAGCCGATAAACTGCGCGAGCGTGCCGATGCGCGCCGCCTGCTTGCGCAGACCCTCTATGCCAAACGCGGCACCATCTACGACCGCAACGGCAACGTGTTGGCGTCGTCGGTCGAATGTCGCAACATCGCCGTGAACCCGCAGCTTGTCGAGGATGTTGACAAGACGGTGTCGGCGCTGGTCAAGGCAACTGGAATCGATAAAAAGACCTGCCGCAAGCTCGTTGAGTCCGATGGAACCTGGGTGTATATCAAGCGCCAGGTGGACGAAGACGATGTTGCGGCGCTGGAGAAGAAGAACCTGCCCGGCGTGCTTTTTGAGCAGGCCATGAAGCGCGTATATCCATACGGCAATCTGGCATCGCAGGTGCTGGGTGTAGTGAATGTAGACAACGACGGCTTGACGGGTCTCGAAAAGCAATACAACAAGCTTCTGACCGGCACGAACGGTTCTCTCGTACGCGAGCGCGCGAGGGACGGCAGCTATATCGCGGGCGGTGCCTATAAAAAGGTGGCTGCGGTCGACGGCGTTGATATCGTGACGACGCTCGACGTCAATATCCAGCGTGCGGCCGAGGATGCCCTGGCAGAGGCAGTTGAGAAGACTAAGTCCAAGAACGGCTCGGCGCTGGTCACCGATCCTACGACAGGCGAGATCTTGGCAGCCTGCTCGTACCCGACTTACGACCAGACCGATCTGGAAAACGCCAAGACCGAGGATATGAACTTGCGCCTGGTCACCGACGCCTACGAGCCCGGCTCGGTTTTTAAGACGCTCGTGGCGGGCGCCGGCTTCGACTTGGGCGTCGTGCGATCGAGTACGTCGTTTGAGGTGCCGGCGAGCATCAAGGTGGGCGACGATACCGTCACCGATGCCGACAAGCGCGACTATGCCATGACCATGGATGTGCGCGAGATGATGCGCCGTTCGTCCAACGTGGGCTTTGTCCTGGTGGGGCGCAAGATCGGTGCCGACGACTTTGCCGCCTATGTGGACAAGTGGGGCATCGGTCACAGCTCCGGTGTCGATTTTCCGGGCGAGAGCCTGGGTATCGTCAAGGAGCGTGACCAGTATGACGGCGCCACGCTGGGCTCGATGAGTTTTGGACAGGCATTGTCCGTCTCGCCGATTGAGATCGCACGTGCCGTGGGCGGTATCGCCAACGGCGGCGTGATGATGACCCCGCACTTCTATAAGTCCAGCAAGGGCGACGAGAAGGACTGGGGCGAAGGCGAGCGTGCGATTTCTGAGGATGCCGCATCCCAGGTGACATCGTGCATGCAGACGGTCGTGTCCGAGGGAACGGGCGTTGGCGGCGCGGTTGACGGCTATGACGTGGCGGGTAAGACCGGTACGGCCGAACGTGCCGACGAGAACGGCGGCTACCTCAAGGAGAACTACATGTCGTCCTTTATGGGCTTTGCACCGGCACAATCGCCCAAGGTGCTGTGCTATATCACGCTCGACGGAACGCCGAGCGGCTCAGATGCCGCTGCGGTGCCGTTCCAGTCCATTATGGCCAACGCGCTCGACGTGCTGGGTATCCCGCACACGAAGTAGGGGGTTACAATCTTTGGGGCGTTGTTTGTTGTCCCATATGAGGGTGTTCACATGCCCTGCACCACGCATGTGCGGCGCTGGGATACAATACGCCTGTCTCTTATACACACTCCGAGCCCACGAGACACTGAGCGATCTCGTATGCCG
>URNM01000143.1 GCA_900549185.1 uncultured Collinsella sp.
GCTTGCAGCGACGGACCTCAGGACACTCTTACACCACGTCTGCGCGCGCCACCCGGTCTGGCCGGCAGTTCCAGATTTTGCCGCATACTTCCGAAAATAAGGGGTCAGATAAAGCCTCAGACGTTGCTTTTTGCCTAAAAATTCTTGTCGAGGAAGTTATCGACCGTGCTCCAGTAGAGCTCGGGGTCAATTTGCGCGCTTTTGGCGTGGGTGGCGCCATGGATGGTGAGCTTTTGCTTGACCTTGCTGGCGCACGCGTCGTAGTTTTGGTCGAGCATGTCGTACGGCACAAAGGTGTCCTGGTCGCCGTGGATAAACAGCATGGGAACCGTCGCGTGTTTGAGTTGCTCCACACTGCTCGCCTTATGAAAGTCGTAGCCCGCGCGCACGTTGCACACCAAATTTGCTACATCGAGCAAGGGAAAGCTGGGCAGGCCGAACACGTTCTTGAGCTGCAGAGAAAACTCGTCCCAGACACTCGTATAACCGCAGTCCTCGATAGTGCATTTTACGTTTGTGGGCAGAGATTCCCCCGCGACGTTCATGGCGGTTGCCGCACCCATCGACTCGCCAAAGACCAGGATGCGTGCCTCGGGGTCAGCCTGAACGATCCGCCCAATCCATGCAACGACATCTAGCCGCTCGGGCCAGCCCATGCCGATATAGTCGCCGCCGGAGCGCTCGTGGGCGCGGGCGGCGGGTGCGAGTACGTTCATGCCGCGGTCGTGGAATCGCTTGACGTATCGGGCCATACCGATGGGCTCGTTGGTATATCCATGCAGGCAGACGGCGTAGTCGTGCGTGCTCTCCGAAGCAGCAAAATACCAGGCGGCAAGCTCGGTCCCGTCGTTCGCGGTGAGGCTGCTGCTCTCGCGGTTTTCCTTAAACCACGCCCGTGCCTCGCCCTCCTCGGCGTCCATCTGCTCGCCCTTTTCGGCGTCCTTGCCATCCTGCATCATCTTCATGGTGTACGGCGCTTGGGGGTTCAGGGCAAAGTCGAACAAGAAGTTGCCGGCAAACCCCAGCAGCGCGACAACGAGCACCAGCGCAACGACGCCGGCTATCTTGAGCTTTCGATGGGAACGTGCGTTTTGAGACATAAGAAGCTTTCCTATAAGATGTTAATACATCAACATTTAATGCAAGCGCATTATGGACGTTCGCCGTTGATGCGTCAACAGGCAAAGAATGGGTAAACGAAAGGTCACGTATGGTGCAAATTTCGCACGTACCTAGACGCTTTGATATAGTGTTGAGAACTCTTTACGTTGGAGGATGTAACCGGCATGTCCGATTCGAGCGACAGTTCTAAGCCGCGACCCAAGACCGCGGCCGTTCCACGCTACACGGTGGGTGAGGAGATCATGAACTCCGTCACCCATGGTGTCGGCTGCCTGCTGGGTATCGCGGGCCTGGTGCTCCTGATCGTATTCGCCGCCCTGCGCGGCGGAGGCCCGGCCCACATGGCCGCGGCGATTGTCTATGGTGTCAGCATTATTCTCGAATACCTTGCCTCCACGCTCTACCATGCGATTCAGCCCGCACGCGCCAAGCGCGTGTTTCGCATCATCGACCACAGCTGCATCTACCTGCTCATAGCCGGCAGCTATACGCCGTTTTGCCTCATCACGCTCGCAAACGACGGCGGCGCTGTGCTGTTCTTTGCCGTATGGGCCATCGCCATTATCGGCATCGCCCTCGAGTGCTTCCTACGCGAGCGTCAACCGCACTGGGTAAGCGGCCTGGTCTACCTGCTGATGGGCTGGCTCGTTGTCTTTAAGCTGCCTGAACTTGTGGCGCTGCTCAACCCCGTGGCACTTGCCCTGCTCGCCGTCGGCGGCGTGTGCTACACCGCGGGCGTGCCGTTCTATATCGCCAAAAACGTGCGCTATCTGCACAGCGTGTTTCACCTGTGGGTGCTCGCCGGCAGCATCTTCCAGTTCATGGCGGTGATCCTCTTCGTAATCTAGCGACCACGCCTGCGCGCCCGCGTCCTTGTTTGGGCGCCGGTGCAATTGCCGTATCCGCCGTCAACGTTTTAATCCGACGTCCCGAATCTTGGAGGTTCGAGAAACTCCCGATGGACATAACCATCTCCCTTATCACCACCCTCGTTTTGACCCTCATCAACGGCTACTTCTCTATGTCCGAGATGGCGCTCACCACGGCCAAGCGCGCCGTGCTGGAGCACGAGGCCGAGGAAGGCGACAAGCGCGCCGAGCGTGCCATTAAGCTGGCTGCCGACTCCGACCAGCTGCTCGCCACCATCCAGGTCGCCATCACGCTCGTGGGCTTCGCCTCGTCCGCCGTCGCCTCGACGAGCCTGTCCGACCCGCTTGCCACGTGGCTCACGAGCTTTGGCATCACGCCGCTCTCCGCCATCGCGCGCGGCCTGGCGCCGGTCATCATCACCGTCGCGGTCGCCTTCGTGTCCATCGTGATCGGCGAGCTCGTCCCCAAGCGCATCGGCCTGGCCAATGCCGAGGGCGTGTCCAAGCAAGTCGTGGGGCCGTTGTCGTTTTGCCAAAAGATTGCCCGTCCGCTCGTGTGGCTGACCGGCGCTTGTTCCGATGGCCTGGCCCGCATTCTGCGCATCAAGAGCGCCGACGACCGCCAAAACGTCTCGGAGGAAGAGATCAAGTACATGGTCTCGGAGCAGGACGACCTGCTCGACGAGGAAAAGCGCATGATCCACGAGATCTTCGACCTGGGCGACACCGTTGCCCGCGAGGTCATGGTGCCGCGCGTGGACACCACCATGTGCGAGGACGACGAGACAGTCGCCGACGTACTGTCCACCATGCGCCAGACCGGCTTCAGCCGAATCCCCGTCTATCACGAAGATCCCGACAACGTCGCGGGCATCGCACACATCAAGGACCTGATTCAGCCCGCGCTCGACGGCAAGGGCGACCAGCCCATCGCCGATTACCTGCGCGATGCCACCTTTGTGCCCGACACCAAGGACATCCTGCCGCTGCTGTCCGAGATGCAGACTTCGCACGACCAGATCGTAGTGGTCGTGGACGAGTACGGCGGCACGGCCGGCATCATCACCATCGAGGACATCGTCGAGGAGATCGTCGGCGAGATCGAGGATGAATTCGACCCCGACAACAAGTACCTCACGCGCCTTTCGCGCCGCGAGTGGCTCGTCGATGGGCGTTTTTCGTGCGATGACGCGATTGAGCTTGGTTGGCCGCTCGAGGAAAGCGATGATTATGAGACTATCGCCGGCTGGATTTTGGAGCTTTGCGACTCGGTGCCCGACATCGGAGAGGTGTTTGAGGTTGCGGGGTACAAGTTTAAGGTGCAGTCGATGCGTGGCCAGCGCATCTCGCTCATTCGCGTGATCGCTCCGGCCGAAACCGATAAGAAGGATTCCGAGTCTTCGGCAGAGAAGCCGGTGGCGTCGGGTGCGGGCTCTGTGGATCCGCACGATGGCGACGAGTAGGGCAAGGAAGAGTAGGGGAGAGTTATGGCAGGCCTGTTCAACATCCTTAAGGTCACCGTCAGCGAGGACAAGATCTGCGCGCATGTGCTGGTGAACCCCGGCATGCCGCTCATGACCTCGGAGGATATCGAGGCCACGGCGCGCGTGTATTACCTGGTGCCGGCGATTGCCAAGCACCTGTGCCTGGGTGATTCCGGTCGTGAGTTCCAGGACTGCATGGGCCAGACCGAGCTTTGCCACCTGCTTGAGCATGTGACGGTCGAGCTCATGAACGAGACCGGTCTTGCGGGCAGCATTTCGTGCGGCCGCACCCGCGTGAGCGAGCACGACGAGCGCGTCTTTGAGATTGAGCTTTCGTGCCCCGATGATGCGCTGGCCATCGGCGCGCTGTCTTCGGCCACCTTTATGATGGACTGGGCCTACCTACACGCTGACCAGCCGGCCCCCGACGTGGAGGGCACGGTCGCGGGCCTGCGCAACCTGGTGCTGGGCATGCGCGCCGAGGCCGAGGGCAAGGATCCTCACGAGGCCGTCGCCGCTGCGAACGGCGAAGATGCTGCCGAGGACGAGGGCGCTGACGAGGGCGATGCGCCGGTCGACGCCGAGCCCGTTTCCGATGCGACCGCCGAGCCCGTTCCCACCGAGCCCCAGGGTGTCCCCAACT
>URNM01000144.1 GCA_900549185.1 uncultured Collinsella sp.
ACGAGATCGCTCAGTGTCTCGTGGGCTCGGAGATGTGTATAAGAGACAGGTCTACCGCCCCGCCGCTGCCGACCAGCTGGCCACGCTTGGCGGCGAGATCGGCGTGCCGGTCTTCCGCGGTGACGGCGCGCACCCGGTCGATATCGCCAAGGGCGCCATCCAGGAGGCCGTTGACCACCTGCGCGACGTGGTCATCGTCGATACCGCCGGTCGCCTGCAGATCGACGAGCAGATGATGCAGGAGGCCGTGGACATCAAGAAGGCCGTCAAGCCCGATCAGGTGCTGATGGTCGTCGATGCCATGACCGGCCAGGATATTGTCAACGTCGTCTCGACCTTCGCCGAGCGTACCGACTTTGACGGCGTGATCATCTCCAAGCTCGACGGCGACGCTCGTGGCGGCGGCGCGCTTTCTGTGCGCCAGGTGACCGGCAAGCCCATCAAGTTCGTGAGCATGGGCGAGAAGCCCGATTCGCTTGAGCCGTTCTACCCCGACCGCATGGCCAAGCGCATTTTAGGCATGGGCGACGTCGTCGGCATTATCGAGAAGGCCCAGGAGGCGGCCGACGCCGAGCAGCTCGAGGCTGCCGAGCGTATGCTGCGCGAGGGTTTTACCATGAACGACATGCTCGACCAGATGAAGGCCGTCAAGAAGATGGGCGGCATGAAGGGCATTCTGGGCATGCTCCCCGGTGGCCAGCGTGCGCTCAACCAGATGGGTGGCAACCTGGACGAAGGTATCTTCGATAAGAACGAGGCCATCATCATGTCGATGACCAAGGAGGAGCGCCTGCGTCCCTCCATCATCAACGGCCAGCGCCGTGCCCGCATTGCCAAGGGCGCCGGCGTGACCCCCACCGAGGTCAATAGTCTTATGAAGCAGTGGGGCGAGATGAACAAGATGATGGGCCGCATGCGCACGATGGCCAATCAGGCGCAGGCCGGCGGCAAGAAGGGCAAGAAGGGCAAGAAGGGCAAAAAGATGCGCATGCCCAATATCCCCGGTCTGGACGCTATGGGTCTGGGCGGCATGGGTGGCCTGGGTACGGGCGGTCCCAAGTCCGATATGGACCTGCTGCGTCAAATGGAAGCGCAGATGCGCAACAAGAAGTAACGACTAGTTGAGTCGTGTATGGCGAAGGCCGCCTGGATGGTATTCCAGGCGGCCTTCGCCGTTTGTTCGCTGGTTGTCGCACGCGTGGAAGCGCGTTCTCGACGAGGTGCTTGCCGCTAGTGGCATCCGCAGCCTTCGTGCCCGTCATGGTCGTGGTGACCGTGGCAGCCGCAGGACTCGCCATGCTCGTGGATGTGCCCGTGATCATGTCCATGGCAGTCGCAGGTGGCCTCGCCGTTCTGTGCGAGCGTGCCGGCAATGAGGGCCTCGACGCAGGCATCGCAGCTGCCCTGGGCGCCCGCATAGACCGTGATGCCGGCTTGGGCAAGCGCGTTGATAGCGCCGCCGCCGATACCGCCGCAAATGAGCGTGTCAACGCCACCGTTGGCAAGCAGGCCCGCCAAGGCGCCGTGGCCGGTGCCGCCGGTGCCTACGACCTGCTCGTTGAGCACCTTGCCATCCTGGATGTCGTAGATCTTGAACTGCTCGCTGCGGCCAAAGTGCATAAAGATGTTGCCGTTGTCGTACGTCGTTGCCACCCTCATGGTGCCGACCTCCTTTGCTGGCCATGCGGCCGTCGTCGTGGCGATGGGGGAGTACGCGATATTGCCGCCATCGATGACAATCGCCCGTCCATTGACCAGCGCGTTTGCCACCTTGCGATGCGCGCGACTGCTGATTGCCGCCACCGTGGCGCGGGCGATGCCCATGTGCAGGGCGACGGCCTCCTGATTGAGGCCCTCCAGATCGCACAGGCGCAGTACTTCGAGCTCATCGACCGTCATATCGATAGCGTCTCCGCTGGCAAGGCCATCGGGGGTAAAGCCGCGATATTCGGGGATGATCCCGACGCGGCGCAGTTTTTCGCGTCTTCCAGCCATACACTCTCCATATCTGACATATGTCAACAATAGAATAGCGAACGTGCGGATTTGCGCAAGGAATTTCTGGCATATGTCAGAAAATGAGGGCTTATGTTTGGGCTGTGGGGCCACGTGCGCCTGGGCTACAATGAATCTCGCTTGTAGGCGACTGACAGGAGGGTCAATGAGCAAGGCTGATCAACAGTTTGTAACCATGTGCCGCGACATTCTGGACCATGGCACCACCACCGAGGGCCAAAAGGTCCGCCCGGTGTGGGAGGATGGCACCCCTGCCTATACCATTAAAAACTTTGGCGCCACGGCGCGCTACGACCTGCGCGAGGAGTTCCCCGCGCTTACGCTGCGTCGTACGGCGCTCAAGTCCGCCATGGACGAGATCCTGTGGATCTATCAAAAGAAGTCCAATAACGTCCATGACCTCAACAGCCATATTTGGGACGAGTGGGCCGACGAGACCGGCTCCATCGGCAAGGCCTACGGGTACCAGATTGGCCAGAAAAGCCATTATGCCGAGGGTGACTTTGACCAAATGGACCGCGTGCTGTACGATCTTAAACACACACCGTACAGTCGACGCATTATGACGAACACCTATGTGTTCAGCGACTTGTCCGAGATGCACCTGTATCCGTGCGCGTACAGCGTGACGTATAACGTGACGCAGCGTCCGCAGGACGACAAGCCAACGCTCAATATGATTCTCAACCAGCGCAGCCAGGACATTTTGGCCGCGAATAACTGGAACGTGTGCCAGTACGCCATTCTGCTCATGATGGTCGCGCAGTCGGTTAATATGATTCCCGGCGAGCTGCTGCACGTGATCGCCGATGCTCACATTTACGACCGTCACGTCGATATCGTCCGCGAACTTATCGAGCGTCCGCAGTTTGCGGCGCCCAAGGTAACGCTGAACCCCGACGTGCACGATTTCTATGCGTTTACGACCGATGACCTGATCGTGGAGGGCTACGAGCACGGTCCACAGGTCAAGAACATTCCCATTGCGGTGTAGGTGGCACTCATGACGTGTAAGCTTTCTGCCATTGTCGCCGTGTGTGACGACTGGGGCATTGGGTGCGAGGGCGACATGGTAGTGTCCAATCGCGCCGACATGCGCCATTTTGTTGCGTGCACCAAAGGTTGCCCGGTTATTATGGGGCGTAAGACCCTGCTGAGTTTTCCCGGCGGGCGTCCTCTCAAGAACCGCCGCAATATCGTGCTTACGCGCGATATGGGCTTTGCCCGCGAGGGCGTCGACGTGGTGCATAGCATCGACGAGGCGCTCGCCGCGGTTGCCGATGAGCCCGTTGCCTGGGTGATCGGTGGCGGCGATGTCTATCGGCAGTTTTTGCCGTATTGCGTCGAGGCCGAGGTCACGCATAACCATTGCGTCCATGTTGTGGATACGTACTTTCCCGATTTGGAAGCCGATCCTGCGTGGAAGATTGCGCAGCGTAGCGGGGTCGCGACGATTGCCGCCGGTGAGGGTGACGAGGGCGTCGATTATGAGTTCGTGACGTATCGTCGCGTTGAGGCGTAAATCGTCTGGTGTGAACGGTATCATCGGGTTGATTGAATGCATGGGGCGGCGCTTAGCGTCGCCTCGTTTGGTATAGATGTGCTGTAAAGAAAGGTGCGGGCTGGCTGCTATGACTGATGCCGTTGAGGTCCTGCGAATCGATTCGCTCGAGGACGACCGGCTCGATGCCTACGTGCGCCTGACCGAGCGCGAGCTGCGCTGCGTGTTGGAGCCGCAAAAGGGCATCTTTATCGCCGAGAGCGCCAAGGTCATCGAGCGCGCGGTGCGTGCCGGATATCAGCCGGTGAGCTTTCTTTTGGGCGAACGCTGGCTCGACCAGATGATGCCGCTGTTTGAGCGCCTAGTCGTGCGCGAGGGCGCGGGTTCTGTTCCTGTGTTCGTCGCCTCAATGGAGCTCATGGAGCAGTTGACGGGCTTTAACGTGACGCGCGGTGCGCTTGCGGCGTTTCGTCGCCCGCGTCAGATTCCGGTTGATGAGTTCTTGGGCGGCGTCGTCGAGGCGGCGGGGGAGCGTCCGGTGCGCGTGCTGTCTCTTATACACATCTCCGAGCCCACGAGACACTGAGCGACCTCGTATG
>URNM01000145.1 GCA_900549185.1 uncultured Collinsella sp.
GCGACCTGAGAACACCGTCGACAAGGTCCACGCCGTCTGCCTTTCGGGCGGATCAGCCTTTGGCCTCGAGGCTGCAAGCGGCGTCGCTCGCGAGCTTGAGAGCCGCGGCATCGGCCTTCCCGTCGGCCCCACGCAGGTGCCTATCGTGTGCTCCAGCTGCATCTTCGACCTCGCCTTTGGTAACCCCACCGTTCGCCCCGACATTGAGGCCGGCATCGCCGCCGTGCGCGAAGCACTCGACAACACCCCCACCACGCTCGAACAGGGCAACGTGGGCGCCGGCACGGGCGCTACCGTGGGTAAGCTCATGGGCCCCGCCACCTGCATGAAGGCCGGCCTTGGCGCTGCCGCCGTGGCGCTCGGCCCCATCAAGGTAGGCGCCGTGGTCTCGGTCAACGCCTGCGGCAACGTTGTCGACCCCTTCACCGGCGAGTGGGTCGCCGGCATGCGCGCCGCAGCCGATAGTGACCAAATCGTCGACATGGAACTTGCGGCCTTTGCCGCCGCCGGATCCATGCAGATGCCGCTCGACCGCACCAACACCACCATCAGCTGCATCGTCACCAACGTGGAACTCACTAAGGCACAAGCCACCAAGGTCTCCCAGATGGCCGCAGACGCCTACGCACACGCCATCCGTCCCACGCACACCACCAACGACGGCGACACCATCTACACCCTCGCCAGCGGCAAACTGGGCGCCCAGGCAAGCGCCGCCGTTCCCCTAGACCTGCTGGGCATGCTCGCCGTAAGGGCCCTGGAAACTGCCATCGTAAACGGAGCCAAAACCGCCAAAACCTCCCACGGCATCCCCGGCGCCGCGAAGTAACCCCACTCGACCGTCGGTCGGAGGCGGGCGGGCATTACGTTTGCTGCTCTACAGTCCTATGCAAGACGAAGGCCACATTAAGTGGCCTTCTTTGCATGCGGAACTCGCGACAAACGTAATGCCCGCCCGTCTCCGACCGACTACCAACTAAAATTTTTTCAGCCCAGGCCCCTGTGTACCGCGCGTCTAAGATCTTCAAATTCAGGCACCCTGACAATCGATTCTTATAGCAGAGGCCCCTTGGCCTTTAGTTTGCTACTGCGAGCAGGACTGTTCGCAGTAGCAAACTAAAGGCCAAGGGGCCCAGTCAACCTATCAGCAACGATTACTCAGCAGCTAGTTGAATTTGAAGATCTTTGAGGCAAGACGGTATAGGCCGAGTGTGGTTTTGTCACCGGCACGACCGCGCAGATTGGTGAAGAACCCGACCACGCCGTAGCGGGCACGACGATACATGCGCTCGTCGTAGGCCTTCAAATCATTCCACAGCGTCTTTAGGCGCTCGTCGGCGCAATCTTCCTCGGAAAGCTTGGTGAGCACCGAGCAGATCGCCATCATCATGGTGAAATAGCCCATCATGTACGAGCGCAGACGCGACGACTCAACATCGCTGTACAGGTGGTACGACTCCATCATGATGCGCGTCACACGGAACTGCTGGTCCAGACGCTTGACCATCGTGGCCTCGTTGACACTCTGGCCCTCGCGACCGATAAAGTAGCGATAGAGGTCGATGTCGGCGTAGTACATGGTCTTGCAACGCGGCAGCGGCACGTAGGCGTAGATGTTGTCCACATAGAACGTGTGCGGCGGCATGGGAAGGTTGGACTCGCGCAGCACATCCGTGCGATAGCACAGGCTGTGCATGAGTAGGTTCTGGTCCAGGCGGAAATGACCGATCTGATCCCAGGAAAAGATCTTCTTGCGCGGCAGGGCAAATTTGTAGCCAATAGCGGTATGCGTGCCCTCGTAAACCTTCTCGTACACGTAGTTCGAGATAAACAGGTCAACGCGCTGGTCGCGCTCCTCAAAGCCACGCAGAATCGACAGCATGGTCGAAAGGGCAGCGCCGTCAAGCCAGTCGTCCGAATCAACAACCTTGTAGTAGGTGCCCTGTGCCTCGCGCAGACCCGAAAGGACGGCAATACCGTGGCCGCCGTTCTCCTGGTGTACCGCGCGAATGATACCGGGATAACGCGCCTCCCACTCATCGGCCTTATCGGCCGTCTCGTCCTTGGAGCCGTCGTCCACCACGATAATCTCGATATCGGTGGCGTAATTGCTCCCCTCCAAGATGGAGGTGATGCAATGGTCCATGTCCTTGGCGGCGTTATACGAGGGAATACCGAATGTTATGACTTTATGCATGGCAGGCGATAATCTCATCCGAAAGATCGAGGGCAGAATTGGTCACGGCGTCCATATCGTAGTAACGATACTCGGCCAGACGACCCACCGGGTGGAAGTTTGTCAGGTTCTGGACGCGTTCAAGATAGCGCTCATAGAGCTCACGGTTCTCGGGCTCAAGAATGGCGTAGTACGGCGTCTCGCCCGAGCCGGGCGTATAGGCCTTGGAGTACTCCTTCATGATGGTGGTCTTGCCGGGCAGGACCTGACCGGTCATGTTCTTGAACTCGGTGATGCGCGTGTAGTCCTCGCTCGTGGTGTAGTTGACAGTGCCCACGGGCTGGAACTGGTCCATATCGAGCGTCTCGAACTTCATATCGAGCGTGCGGTACGGCAACGCACCCAAGTCGAGGTTGAACAGCTCGTCGAGTGGACCGGTGTAGACGATCTCGCCACCATAGACCTTGCCGTCGATCTTGACGGTAGTCTCGTCGATTTCAAAGAGGTCACGGGCGTCCACGTCGCAGAACACGTCGATCAGATCGTGATCGAGCATATGCTCGAACAGCGCGGTATAGCCGTCCTGCGGCATGCCCTGGAAAGGAGCCTGCGGGAAGTAGCGATCGTCATCGCCCACAAAGACGGGGACGCGGCCGGTGATCGAGGGGTCGATCTGATCGGGCGTCTGGCCCCACTGCTTCATGGTGTAATGCAAAAAGACGTTCTCGTAGACGTAATCGGCGACCTCGGCAAGATCCGGGTCGTTCTTCTTGCGCAGCTCCATGATGGGGACCTTGACGTCCTTGCCAAAGGTCTCCACGAGCTTCTGATACAGCTCCTCGCCGCGCTCGTCACCAAAGGCGAGCTTGAGACTCGCATGGTTGAAGGGCACGGGCATAAGGGTACCGTTGATGTTGGCGAGCACCTTGTGCTGATAATCCGTCCACTTGGTAAAGCGCGACAGGAAATTGTGCACGCGCTCGTTAAAGGTGTGATAGATATGCGGACCGTACTCGTGAATCAGGATTCCGGCCTCGTCAGTGCAGTCATAGGCATTGCCCGCAATGTGGCTACGGCGCTCCAAAACGGCAACACGATAGCCGATGGTCTCGGCAAGACGGCGGGCGCAAACGGCACCGGCATATCCAGCACCGACGACAATCATGTCGTACGCGCCGGCGTTAAAGCCTTCAGGCAGGCCTGAGGTAATCTGCATCGATACTCCTTGTCAAAAGCCACGGGCTCGTTAGCTGGGCTTTTCTCGAACATTCTTCGAGACACATTTATCAGAGCGATTATAGCGCTAATGCGTCCTATAATGAGCTTGCCACACAAGGAAAGCTCAAGCACCGCGGCGAACATTAACGTAAGGTAAACCCGCTAGCAGCGGGTTTATTCGTGAACAGCCGGGCGCCTGGAGCTTAGCGAAACGCTTGTAAGGAGTAACATGAGCGATTTCCTAAACCGTATGAAGTCTGCCGCCAAGGCCGACCTTAAGACGATCGTCCTGCCCGAGGGCGAGGATCCGCGCACTATCGTCGCGGCCACCAAAATCATCGAGGAGGGCCTGGCAAAGATCGTCATCCTGGGCAACCCCGACGAGATCAACGTTCCCGGCGCTACCGTCATCGACCCGCGCAATGCCGAGAAGCACGAGGAGTATGCGCAGAAGTTTGCTGAGCTCCGCGCCAAGAAGGGCGTTACCATCGAGCAGGCTCGCGCCCAGGTGATGGACGCCACCTACTTTGGCACCATGATGGTCAAGATGGGCGACGCCGACGGCCTGGTCTCCGGCGCCTGCCACTCCACCGCCGACACCCTGCGCCCTGCACTTCAGATCCTCAAGACCGCCCCGGGCACCAAGCTGGTCTCGGCCTTCTTCGTGATGTGCACCGACCTGTCTCTTATACACATCTCCGAGCCCACGAGACACTGAGC
>URNM01000146.1 GCA_900549185.1 uncultured Collinsella sp.
TGTGCAATCGCAAGAAGATGACGGGGCGGAATGTCAATCCTGGTCTAACAGAGCCTTTCCTTTTGGCCGATATGGGGCCGTCTGTTGATTGGGGACAGACTTAAATGAGCGTTTTCACGCATTTAAGTCTGTCCCCAATCAACATTACTGCGGCACTTTGCTCGGCTAAAGCGTACAATAGCGCCTATGCGAAAGGGGAACAGATGATCAACGAAACTATGTATGCTCGCGGTGCGGAAAGCTCCATCATCCGTGAGATTTTTAGCTATGGCCTTGAGCGCAAGGCGCAGATCGGTGCGGAAAACGTATTCGATTTTTCGCTGGGCAATCCGAGCGTTCCGGCACCCGCTGCTGTGGCGGAGTCCATTAAGAAGGCCCTGGAGCTGCCGAGCGACCAGCTGCACGGCTACACGCCCGCACCGGGCCTGCCGCAATGTCGTGCCGCTGTGGCCGAATCGCTCAACCGCCGCTTTGGCACGAGCTATGAGGGCAAAGACGTCTTTATGACGGTGGGTGCCGCGGCTTCGCTCACCTGCGCGCTCAACGCCGTTACGAATCCGGGCGACGAGGTTATTGTTATCGCCCCGTACTTTCCGGAGTATCGCGTTTGGATTGAGAAGGCCGGCTGTACGTGTGTTGAGGTGCTCGCCGATGAAGATACGTTCCAGCTGAGCGTGGACAACGTGCTCAAGGCGATTACCGATAAGACGACTGCCGTTATCATCGACTCGCCCAACAATCCGACTGGTGCCGTATATACACGCGACACGCTGACGCGACTGGCCAATGCTCTGCGCGAGGCCAACACTCAGCGCGATCCCGAGAATCCGATCATGCTCATCTCGGATGAGCCGTACCGCGAGATCGTGTACGGTGCCGAGGTGCCTTGGGTGCCCTCGATCTACGAGAACACCGTGGTGTGCTACTCGTATTCCAAGTCGCTGTCGCTACCGGGCGAGCGCGTGGGCTGGATCTTGGTTCCCAACACCAATCCGCAGGCTGCCCGTCTGATGCCGGCTGTTGCGGGTGCTGCCCGTACGCTGGGTTTTGTATGCGCACCGGCACTCTTCCAGCGCGTGATCATCGATTGCATCGATGAGCCGAGTGACGTTGAGGCCTATGCACGCAACCGCACCGCGCTTACCAACGCACTAGCGGAGTACGGCTACACCTATGTTGAGCCGGATGGCGCGTTCTACCTATGGGTGAAAGCGTTGGAGCCCGATGCGAATGCGTTTTGCGAGCGCGCAAAGAAGTATGAGTTGCTTGCGGTTCCCTCGGACAGCTTTGGTATGCCGGGTTGGTTCCGCCTGGGCTATTGCGTGAGTTACGAAACGATTGTCAATTCGCTACCCGCTTGGAAACAGTTGGCGGACGAGTATCGTTAAAAGTAAAGCGCTCTGCCTACAATGTTTTACGTGAAACGGGGTTTGGTGTTAAGCCAGACCCCGTTATCATGGACGTTGTGTCTTTGGGATGGAGTGGTTTTACGACTATCGAAGGCTATGCGTACAATGAATATAAGCGACGGCCGTGCCAGATAAGGAGACCTGATGCCCTACCTGCTTTCTTGTGACATTCATACCCATACGATATTCTCTGCGCATGCATATTCGACCATTGAGGAGAATGTGTACTGGGCGGCAGAGCGTGGCCTGCAGGTGCTCGGATCTGCCGACCATCTGAGCTCTATGGTTACGGCTTGCCCCAATGACCTGCGCAGTTACCAATTCTTTATCAACCAGGATATCTGGCCGCGCATTTGGAGCGGCGTGCTGGTGCTGCGTGGTGCCGAGGCCGATATCGTTTCGCTGGACGGAAGCCTGTTTGGCGAGGACACTCCTGTCACGCTCGATATTGCCGGTGATTCGTACAGCCGTCAGCATTCGCTGTTCGATTTGGTTACGCGAAATTTGGATTATTTGGTTGCGAGCGTGCATAATCCGCAGATTGCTGAAGGCGCGACGCTGGCCCAGACGACCGAGATGTATATCAATGCCCTGGAGCACCCCAAGGTGTTCATGCTGGGTCACACGGGGCGTTCGGGTGTGCCGTTCGATATCGACGAGGTGCTGTTGGCAGCTAAGGCCAAGCACAAGATTATCGAGATCAACAACCATAGTCTTGAACACGGTGTCGACACTGAGCATTGGGCCGTATGCCGCAAGATTGCCGAGCGCTGCGCCGAGCTGGGCGTGGGCATTGGCGTGTCGACCGATGCCCACATTGGCATGGCCATTGGCAAGCTCGATCACGCGCGCAAGATGCTCGACGAGATTCACTTCCCGCTGGATTTGATCGTGACGCGCGACCGCGAGACGCTGCTGCGCGAGATGGCGGCAGCCGGCGTGTGCGATCTGCGCAATGGGATGTAGCGGAATTTATAAACCAAGCGAAAGGGGGCGGCCCAGACGGGTCGCCCCCTTTCTTGCCCCAAAAATCTACTGAGGTTGGTTAGCGGCGTTCGAGGACCGCTACGGTTTCGGTGTGGTCGGTGTGAGGGAACATGTCGACTGGCGTGATCTTGAGCAGGCGATAGCCTCCGCCGAGGAGCTGATGCAGGTCGCGCTCTTGAGTCACGGGGTTGCAGCTGATATAGGTGATGCGGCGCGGCTTAAGTGCGCAGGCAGCTTCGAGGAACTCGGGGGTGGAGCCGGCACGCGGCGGGTCGATGGAAAGGACATCGACCCGCTCGTTGTTGTCGGCGGCATCTAGGATGTAATCGGTGGCATCGTCGGCCATAAACCAGGCGCTGCGGGTAAGACCGTTGAGCTCGGCATTGCGGCGTGCGTCGGCAATGCCCGCCGGGTTGCGCTCCACACCGAGCAGCATGATGCCGATCCCCTTGTTCTGGGCATCTTTAGCTGCGCAAAGACCGATGGTGCCGCTGCCGCAGTAGGCATCCATAAGCACATCGCCCTGGTGCAGATCCATACCGTCGATAGCGAGCCGATAGAGCAGTTCGGTCTGCTGCGGGTTGGTCTGATAAAACGCGGTGGGGGAGATGTCGAATTCGCAGCCGAGCAACTGATCGCGCATGCATTCGGCGCCATAGACGATACGAGTCTCCTCGCCGAGGATGGCGTTGCCGGGACGTCCGTTGATGTTTTGGGCGACGGTGACGATGTGCGGATTGAGTGCGGCGACAGCCTCAAAGAACTCCTGCGCATGCGGCAAGTCGCGCTGAGCGGTCACGAGCGTGACCATGACCTGGTCGGTACGCCAACCGCAGCGGACGACGGCATAGCGAAGCAAACCAAGATGCTTGTCCTCATTAAAGGCGGGAATATGCAGTCGCTCAGCTTCGCGTGCGATGCCGTTGAGAATCTGACGGGCGCCCGGTGCCTCGACGGGGCATTCGGGTACGGCAACGATCTTGTGCGTGCCGCGCTCAAAGAAACCGCAACGGACGGCGCCCTCCTTACCGGGAGCAAAGGGAGTGGCAGCCTTATGACGAAAGCCACGCGGTGCAGGATATTTGCCCGGGTCGCCCAGGGTGACACCCATGCCACGAATAGGATCTACAGCAATGCCCTCACGCTCACAAAGCGAAGCAGAAAGCTCCTCCATAGCAGCCTGCTTGGCGGCGAGCTGCTTCTTATAAGGACGATTGAGCGCCGTACACCCACCGCAAGCTTTCATGATCGAACAAGGAGACTTGGGATCAACGGCCTTGCGCGCAGACGGAACCGGATTCTTATACGGGCGCTTGGAGCGAGTCTGAGATGCCTTATCCTCGCTCCGACGAGAGCCGGGACGCTTGGCCTTAGCCTTGCCCTTGGCCGACTTACCCTTCGCGTCCTGAGACGACTTGGATTTCTGAGAAGATTTTTTCTCCTCTGACCCCTCAGCCGCCTCGATCAAAGCACGACGAGCCTTACGCTCCGCACGAGATTCTGCCATGAATTAACTCCACTAATTTACAAATTGAAATCTGAAAGCATTGTACCGTGCCAAGCTAGCGGACGATATGCAAGCGCCCATTTCATGTCAGTGATAAGCCCAACGACGTTTGCCCGCCGGGTGCCGGGGCAGGGGTTAAGTTTGTCGCGAGTTCCGCACGAACAGGAGGCCACTTAATGTGGCCTCCGTCGTGAGCAGG
>URNM01000147.1 GCA_900549185.1 uncultured Collinsella sp.
ATCTACACTCGACTAGTCGTCGGCAGCGTCAGATGTGTATAAGAGACAGCCCCAGCTGCCAGGAAGGTATTGCCGGTCAGACAGCCAAGCGCGAGTGCACAGGTGAGCGTGGCGCTCGCGGCAGTCTCGGTGCGACCCCAGGCGATCCACCAACCGGACATGGCGGCGGCAAAGATCACCGCGACGGGCAACATCGACAGGATGCCCTGTGCCTGCATGGTGGCGTTGGCCATGAGCACCAAAAAGCCCACAGCCGAGATGGCCGAGCCAATCTGGGGGGCCAGGCCAGCCGCCACTCCGATCGCGATGGCCGCAATGACCAGGCCGGGAAGCGCCGCGACCCCGGCCGTCTGCATCAGCAAAAAGCTAAAGGTGCCGCACGTTAGCGCCGAGATAGTGCGCATGGTGTAGTCGCGCGCATGGCTCCAGCGCGTGCCCGCCCAGCCGAGTGCGGGGTCGACCTCGATGGCGTCGTCCTCGTAGTGCGACGGCTCGATATCGTCGAGCTCCTGCTCGTCATCCGAAAGTTCGCCAACCATTTGCTCCAGGCTGCGACGGCCCTCGCGCACGCTGCCCAGACCGGCAAGGAGCTGGTCGCAAAATGTCTCGACGCTGCTGGGGCGGTCCTGCGGCATGGGGGAGAGCGCGCTCATGAGCGCGGCCTCGGCTCCCGGGGGAAAGTGTGGTATCAGCTCGCTGGGATAGGTGGCGCCGCCGATGATGCGGTCGAGCGAGTCGGCGGGCGTGGCCGCCATAAAGGGAGCGCTGCCGCACAGGCCCTCATAGATTACACAGGCGAGGGCAAAGACATCGGCGCGCTCATCGACCGTGCCGGTCTCGATATCGAGCTGCTCGGGCGGCATGTAGCCGATGGTGCCTCCGCGCGAGCCGCCAAAGCCACCGGCGGACGACAGTCGCGCCATGCCAAAGTCGGTGAGCTTTACATTGCCCGAGTGGTCGATGAGCACGTTGGCGGGCTTAATGTCCAGGTGGAGTACGCCATTACTATGGGCGAAGGTGAGCGCCTGGCCTAGGGCATCGGCAATGGCCGCGGCCTCGTCAAAGGTAAGTGAGTGACCGTCCACGCGGTGCAAAAACTCGGCCAGCGACATGCCATCGACATATTCCATAACTAGGTAGGCATAGGCTGTGTCGTGCGTAAAGTCGATGACCTGCACGATGTTGGGATGTTGAAGCATGGCGGCAGTGTGCGCCTCGCGCAGGACATCCATGATGTCGCTGGCGGGCATGCCGACACCGTTAATAAGGGGGATGCGCTTAATGGCGACGCGGCGGCGCAGGTGCGTGTCGCGGCAGATCTCGATGGAGCCAAAACCGCCGGTCGCAAGTGTCTCGAGCGGCTGGTACCGCTTGAGCAGCTCGCGAGAGCTGGTGCCCTCCAAAGGAACGTCCGGCGAGAACCGGGCGGTATGTTGCGAGAAAAGCGGCATGGCCAACCCTCGTGCGTTTAAAGTTCGTTTGCGAGCGGCGGGCGCGGGGCCGAGCCGTTCGCGGTGGCATAGATGCTGCTAGTGTAGCACGCTCGGGTGTATGGGGAGGATAGCGGGATGCGAGGCTGCCCGTCTGGCTTGGCCTTAGCGCTTCTTCTTGTTCTTCTTCTGCTTGCGCTGCTTGCCCTTGTTGTCCTGGGGCTTGTCGCCCTGCTTGGCCTCGGCGGCGGCCTTCTCGGCCTTCATTTTCTTCTTCTTGGTCTCGATGCGGAGTTTTTTGTTGATGCGGGCCTTGAGGAAGGGACCGAACTGCTCGGCATCGCCACGGACGAAGGTGTCCTTGGGGATCGTCACGCCCTGGTCGGCGAACATGGCCACAAAGATGCGCTCGCCGTCGAGTACGTGGTCGAGCTTGTCAAACGGGAAGAACTGCGACTTGCCGCTCTTGCCCCAAACCATCAGGCCGTCCTCGTTGGCGGCGACGCGGCGATAGCGGCCACCCATGGACTCGTCGGCCTCGACGGCGTCGATAAAGTCGCGGGCGAGCGTGTGGTGCAGGTTCTTGCTCCACCAGGCCAAAAAGGCGCCGAACACGATCAACACGACGCCGAACTTGATCCAGCTGCCGCCGGCCACCAGCATGCCGATGCCGATGAGCGCGGCAACTGCCGCGGCGACATACAGCGAGCCGCGACGCCTGGGCGAGGCGACCAGGCGGGCGAAGTCGGTGACCAGGTCGTTTTCGTACTGGTACTCGTTGAGGTACAGGATGCCGTCATCGGCTGCGGCCTGCTCCTCGAGCGCGACCTCGACCTGGTCGGCTGCTTCGGAGGGAACGAGGTTGCTCTCTGCGTCTGCCATGCTCTTTGGACTCCTATCGCGGCGGGCTCGCCGTACGGGTTATTATGGAATGCAGTATGCCGTGCGACCGCATGGCCGCCGCGGCAACAAGACTCAGTATACCCGGGGGAGCACCCATGGAATCGTTGTACCGAAAGTATCGCCCGCTCACCTTTGACTCCGTGGTGGGCCAGCAGCATATCGTCTCGACGCTCGAGCACGCCATCACCGAGGGGCGCCTGTCCCACGCCTACCTGTTCTGCGGACCGCGCGGCACGGGCAAGACCACCATGGCGCGCATTCTGGCCAAGGCGCTGCTGTGCCGCAATGCCGAGGCGGCGCGCGCCGAGGGTGCAAGCGGCTGCATGCCCGACGGTACTTGCGAGGAGTGCGAGCTCATTGCCGAGGGTAACCACCCCGATGTCTACGAGCTCGATGCCGCAAGCCGTACCGGCGTGGACAACGTGCGCGAGGAGATCATCAACTCCGTCAACTTTGCCCCAGTGCGCGGCAAGTACAAGATTTATATCATCGACGAGGTCCACATGCTCACGACGGCGGCGTTCAACGCGCTGCTCAAGACGCTTGAGGAGCCGCCGGCACACGTGATCTTTGTGCTGTGCACCACCGACCCGCAAAAGATTCTGGAGACCATTCTCTCACGCTGCCAGCGCTTCGATTTCCACCGCATCGGCAACGAGGATATCGAGCATCGCCTGTCTTACGTGTGCGAGCAGGAGGGCTTCGATTACGACGACGAGGCACTCGCCATTGTGGCGCGCCATGCCAAGGGCGGTATGCGCGACGCGCTTTCCACGCTGGAGCAGCTGAGTGTCTTTGGCAACGGTTCTGTGCATGCGGACGACGCCCGCTCGCTTTTGGGCGAGGTTTCGGACCAGATTCTGGGCGAGTTTTCCCGCGCCATTGCCGATCGCGATGTTGCCGAGCTCTATGGACTGATCCGTGCGCAGGTCGAGGAGGGCAATGACCTGCTGGAGCTGACGCGCGACCTGGTGGCGCATGTGCGCGACGTGTACGTTGCCTGCGTTGCCGGTGCCCGTGCCGAGCTGTTTGAGGGCGGCTCCGAGCAGGCCGAGGCGCTTGCTGCCGAGGCCGCTGCCTTTGGCGAGCATCCTGCCGACCGCCTGGCCCGCGTGCTGACGGTGCTCGACGATGCCGCACTGGAGATGAGGGGCGCGAGCGACGTGCGCCTGGTGCTCGAGATTGCCTGCACGCGTCTGGCGCGTCCCGAGGCCGATTTAACGATTGAGGCATTGGCCGAGCGCGTGGCACGCCTGGAGGCCATGATTGCCAACGGCGCCGTGCCGGCGAGCGTGGCTGCTGCTCAGGCCGCCGCGCCTGCAGCATCCGTACCCGCTGCTGCCCAACAGCCGACGCTCATTTCGGGCGCTCGTGCTGCCGCTCCGGCGGCATCCGCTGCCCCCGCTGCTACGTCCGCGCGCCAGGGCGGTATGCCTTGGGACCGCGGCGCTGCTGTTCCGGCTGCCCAGCCTGCGACCAAGTCCGCGGCTCCTGCGCCGGCGCCCAGACCTGTAACGCCTGCACCTCAGCCCGTTGCGGCTCCGGCTCCCGCGCCCACTGCATCGACCGTGCCCGCGTCCAAGCCCAACAACGCCGCCCAGGTTGCCGCCGCCGGTGCTGCCGAGACCCCCGCGGTTGAGGACGCCGGCGAGCTCCAGCGCAAATGGGCCGAGGTCTGTCTCTTAT
>URNM01000148.1 GCA_900549185.1 uncultured Collinsella sp.
TCGCGATACTCCACATCCTGGCCGGAGGCAGCGGCGCTACCGCTCTCGGCGCCCGAACCGCCGCAGCCGGCGAGGCCGAGGCCCGCCATGGCGCACAGGGCAGCGGAGCCGGTCAGAAAACCGCGACGGGAAACGCCCGCCTTGAAAAGGTCGTTGTTCATTGAGTTCCTTTCGTGTCTGAACAAACGGATAGAATCTGCCAGGACGGCGGAAATCCCCGCCCCGGCAGCTATGCGAAGCCGATCGGCGCCCTGCGGTGCATCCGGACACCGGCCGGCATGGCAGCAGAGAAATCCCTATCGCGTGGATAGGAACACCCGGCGGCACAGCTTAGCGCAGGTGCGGCTAAATCGTCTCGAGGAAGGCCTCGATGCGGGTCTGGAGCTGACCGGCGTCCTCGCCGGCGTAGTCGGTCGTGATGTGCATAAACGGAATGCCCGCCTCCTCGGCGGCCTTCTCCACGGCAAACGACTCCATCTCGTAGAGCGTGCAGAACTGCAGGGCCACGTCGACGATGCCGTCGGCATGCAGGTCCTTGGCCATCTGGACAATGTCCTTCATACGCTGGTCGTTGGGCGTAAAGACAGCGCAGTTGATCTTAAAGTAGCGCTCGGCGATGGCATCGAGCATCTCGTCGACCGTCTCGCCGGACTCGTCGACCAGGTCCTTGTAGTAGCGCGAGCCCGTGCAGGACTCCTCGCCCACCACGACGCCGCCGGCCTTCTCGATGAGGTTGAACAGCTTCCAGTTGGGCACGGCCATGGGCGTGCCGGTGTACAGGATGCGCTTGGTCCCCTTGGGCGCCACGCCCTCGCCGGCCTCGACACGCTGCTCGCACTCAGCCGCCATCTCGTTGATGGCTCCGGTCAGACGCGGCGTGTCATCCATAAAGGCGGCCTGCACGGTCAGCAGGCTATCGAGACCGCTGATGGGCGCCGGGTCGGCAGCGCGCGTGGCAGCGAGGCGCTGCAGGGCGCGACGCTTCTCGTTGACGGCGTGGATGGCAGCCTTCAGGCGCTCGGGCGTAATCTTGACGCCGCACTCTTCCTCAATCTTGGCGGCAAGCTTTTTAACCTCGGCCTTCCAGGTCACGAGCGTCGACTCGTCGTGTACGTTGGGAATATCCATAACGTACATGTTCTTTTGCGTGGCAAAGAACTCGTAGGCCTTCTTCTTGCCATCGCAGGTGTTCTCGCCTACCACCAAGTCACTCGACTCAATGTAGGGGCAGACCTCGCCCAGCTTAAAGCCGGCAAAGCTCTTGATAAGCGGACAGGTGTTGCGCGGCAGGTGCTCCTCGACCTTATCGGTTGCCCAATCGGCACCCGAGCACAGGCCCACGGGGATGCCATCGCAGGCAAGCACGATCTCCTCGGGCACGTACACGCAGAACGAACCGACGATCTTGGTGGCCTCGCCGGCCTCCTTCTTGTCGAGCATCTCCTTAATACGGCCGCTGTGGATGTTGGTGGCGACAAAATCCAGGTAGGCCGTGGACTTGGGGCGATTGCTCTGCGTCAGGAACATATCGCCATACATCTGGCCCACGGCGCCCAGCAGCATGTCGTGGTCGGCAAGATTCATGCCGAGGCTCTCCCACATCGGATGGAAATCAAATTCTTCAGCCATGACGGTTCCCCTCTCGAACCAAAAACGGATAACGGCGTTATCGATGCACGACGGACGGCGATTGCCCGGTCGTGCTCAAACCCGGAATTTTAGGGAACCTGCCTTGCGGACGATTATTTAGTTGTGCGTCGTCTCTCCCGGAGCCGTGAACATAACTGCTCATATGCGGCTCCGAGCCATATACAGGGCGCGCGCGGCAACGCGGCGAATGTATGTCTTCTGCGGCATGTGCGCACCCTCCTTTACAAGATAAGGTCAACTATATCAACGGTCGTCGACCATGCGAACACCGTTGACATTCGTACGACAGCGTCGTGTACCGTCGTATAATAAATAATTATCTTTATTGATAAGAGTTTGTCATCCCTCATTCGGCGAACGGCAAGACAAAGCCGCCGAGGCTTATATCCCCGACGGCATTACCCGGCGCTATCGACAAACCAAGTGGATCCTACTCGCATCGAAGTGCATGCGCAGGGTCTCGTCGGCCTGCGGCAGCCCGTCGGCAGCTACGTTCACTTTGTTGACCTTCCACTGCAGACGCGTGGGCGCATCAGTACGCGGCACGTCCAACAGCACCAGGCGCTCAAAGCGTGAATCGCTCACTCGGGCCACGTGCAAATCATAGCTGTTGCGACCCCGCTCCGCGCGATTGTCAACATGGAAGTAGCTTGCGCGAATGCCCAGGTACGCCACATTATCGGGAACCTCGCGACCCACGTTAAAGGTCATGCCCCAGTCGAGGGCCTCAACTTCTTCGTCGCCGATCTTGCGCGCCCGGCTTGTGTTCTTGCAGCCCGTCAGGCGCAGCGCCGCCAGCGTCTGCGGACGGCGAACCACGTCCTCGATGGAGCCGATCTCCTCAACATGCCCGTCGTGCATCACACAGATGCGTTGGCACAGGCGGCACGCTTCGTCGATGTCGTGGCTCACGTAGAGCACGGTACGGTTACAAACGTCGAACAGGTCGAGCATGTTCTGCTCAAGGGCGCTTTTGAGGTACGCATCGAGCGCGCTCATAGGCTCGTCGAACATAAAGATGCCCGGATGCGCCGCCACCATGCGCGCAAGCGCCACACGTTGCTGCTGCCCGCCCGAAAGGCGCGCGGGATAGCGGTCGGCAAAATCGGCCAGACCGAAAATGCCCAGATAGCGCTCGGCGAGCTTTTTGCGCGCGGCGGCGTCGCCCGCATCCTTTACACCGGCGCATACGTTATCGGCCACCGTCATGTTGGGAAACAGCTGATAGTTTTGGAACAACAGGGCGCATTTACGCTCCTGGGGTGACAGGTTGATGCCCGCCTCCAAGTCAAAAAAGGTTACGCCGTTGACGACGATCTTGCCCTCGTCGGGCGTCTCCACACCGGCAATGCAGCGCAGCGTACAGCTCTTGCCGCAACCCGAGGCGCCCAGCAGCGCCACGCGCTCCTCGCCGGCCTTAAGCTGCATGTCGAGCACAAACCCGGGATAACGTTTCTTAATATCCATAACGAGCGACATAGCTTATCGACCTCCCTGCGGCGCCACATCATCGCGCATGAGCTCGGCCAGCGCCTCGCGATCGATACGCAAGGCATCGCCACCCGCCGGGTCGAGCGAATCGCCCTGTCCGGCGAGATCTTTGGCATGTTTGCGCTCCGCACGGGAAAGACCACGCTCGCGATACTTTTGCGAATGCGCGGTGTACATGTTGATGAACAGGATGACTAGGAAACTAAACACAATCACGACGGCGACCCAAAAGAGGGCCACCGACGTGTTGCCGCCCATCCACTCAAAGTAAATCGCAATGGGAATGGTCTGCGTAATGCCGGCGTAGTTGCCCGCAAAGAACAGGGTGCAGCCAAACTCGCCCATCGCGCGGGCAAAGGCGAGCACCGTGCCGGCGGCAATCGAGGGCCAACCAAGCGGCATCATAAGCTTGGTAAAGATGCGACGCTCGGACCATCCCAGGGTTCGCGCGGCGTCGAGCATCTGCGTGTCGAGGCTCTCGAAGGCTCCGAGTGCCGTACGATAGACGAGCGGGAACGACACCACCACGGCAGATATCACCGCTGCGGGCCACGTAAAGACGATGGAGACGCCGTGTGCGATGAGCCACTGGCCCACCCCGGTCGAGCGGCCAAACAGCATGAGGAGCAGAAAGCCGCACACCGTAGGCGGCAACACCATAGGGATGGTAAAGACCGAGTCGAGCAGGCCCTTGATGCGACTCGAGGTACCCATGGTCTTCCACGCGGCAAACAGGCCCAGCGCAAAGGAGATCAGCAGGGCAAGGCCGCTCGTTTTTATGGACACCCAAAACGGGCGATAGTCGATGTCGCCCAAAAAGGAGGCCAGAGAGGTCAAGGGCTGTCTCTTATACACATCTGACGCTGC
>URNM01000149.1 GCA_900549185.1 uncultured Collinsella sp.
GGGCTCGGAGATGTGTATAAGAGACAGATTTTTACCATGGGCGGCGCCACGAGCGTGGACAAAGAATACCGCATTACCTATTCCAGCTGGTGGCCGCAGGAGCTGCCGGATGAGCGCAGCTTTGAGGAGGCGCGGACAAAGCTCGACAGTGTGGGCTGGAAGGTTGACTACGTGGTCACCCACACCTGCTCTACGCGCATGCTTTCGCCCACGCTCTATCCTGCGCCCGGCTGGAATTGCCCCGCCGTCGACCGACTTACGGCGTTTTTCGATGAGCTGGAAGACCGCTTGGACTACAAGCACTGGTACTACGGGCATTTTCATCGGGATGCCAACCCGGCCGAGCGCCATACCGTGCTCTATGACTGCATCGTTCGCCTGGGCGACGAACTCCAGCCCTGGGATGTTGCGTAGGGGTGGGGTGGCTGGCTACTCGGCCGTTACAGTGATATTTTCCCGGTGTGCGCGGATGGCGTCCCAGCTAAAGTGCTCGACCAGCTGCTCGGCAGAGCGCGGTGTGGTGTCCGGCGCGATGCCCGTTTGCCCGGCGAGCCAGCCCAGCAGTGCCTCGGGTGTGCCAAAGCGGGCGCGGAGCTCGCCCAGGTCCAGATCGCGATCGCGCTTGGAAAGGCGGCGGCCGTCCGGTGACATGAGCAGCGGAATGTGCGCGTAGTGTGGTGTGGGCAGTTCCAGCAGATGCTGCAGATAGATCTGGCGCGGCGTGGAGCCAAGCAGGTCGCATCCGCGTACGATCTCGGTAATACCCATGGCGGCGTCATCGACCACCACGGCCAGCTGATAGGCAAACACGCCGTCGCTGCGGCGCACCAAAAAGTCGCCGCACTCGGTGGCGAGTGCTTCGCATTGGGCACCATACGTGCGGTCCACGAATTCGACCACATCGTCTGCGAGGTCGTCGACGGTGGGCACGCGCAGGCGCGTGGCCGGGGCGCGCAGCTCACTGCGGCGGGCGACCTCTTCGGCAGAAAGGCCTCTGCAGGCGCCGCGGTAGATGGGCGTGCCGTCGCTGGCGTGCGGCGCGCTTGCGGCGTGGAGCTCGGCGCGCGTGCAAAAGCAGGGGTAGGTGAGGCCGGCGTCTTGCAGCTGGCGCAAGGCGCTCTCGTACAGGTCCAGACGATTGTGCTGGTAGTAGGGGCCTTCGTCCCACTCAAGCCCCAGCCAGGTCAGATCGTCAATCAGTTGAGCGGCAAGTTCCGGGCGCTTGCAGCGATCGTCCAGGTCCTCGATGCGCAGCACGATGTTGCCGCCCTGGCTGCGGGCCGAAAGCCACGCGCACAGGCAGCTGAACACGTTGCCCAGGTGCATGCGGCCCGATGGCGACGGGGCAAAGCGCCCCACGACGGGCGCGGGGACGGAGGCGGGCTGCGTCGTTGGCGCGTCCGCGGCGGGCGTTGCTATGTTGCGTGCGTTGATATCCATGCGGACGAGTATAGCGCGGGGCGCGACGGGGAAGCGTCACTGTGGTCCGTAAGTTGTCGAGGTCCCGCATTGCGTATGACGGGCCGCAGACTCGGTGCTTTGATTCCTGTCCATCAACTCGGCACCTTAGACGACAGAAACCCCGGCAGCTCTTCGCAACTGCCGGGGTTTCCGCGGAAAAGGGGGACATGATCCTCGAGCGAACGGCAAAGGGGCAAACCATTTTCGCTCAATTGCTTTATGCCCCTCGGCTGGCGGCTCAATCAGCGTATTCCGCGGCAACACAAAGCCGCTACACCTGTGACGGAGCTGTGAAGTGGTATCTATTGCTGACGCGGGACTCGGCCAAAGAGCGTCCCAAACGACAATTTTGTTGCTGCCTGTCGGTTCAGCCCAATGATCCGTTTTCCTCCGTCCCCAATAGATCATTTTCCAAGTGTCGGGGTGCGGGCGTGACTTTCATCCCGTTTGGCACTCCGGTCGCCTAGATGTTCGTCATGCGTACCCGCAAACGTGGGACAATGGCGCTGTTGGTTTTACAGACAAAGGATGTGCCTATGAACACCCTCGCCGCCAAAGTCAGCCGGCAGCGCTGCCTGTTTGCGCGATTCGCTTCCGTCTGCGTGCTCGTCGCGCTTGCGTTGTTGCTGCTGCCTGTCGCCGCGCACGCCGACGGCTACTCCATGACCCAAACCTATATCGGCGCCACGGTCGAGGCCGACGGCTCGCTGACCGTTGTCGAGGGGCGCCAGTTTGATTTCGATGACGACATCAACGGCGTGTTTTGGGAGATCAATACGGGCTCTAACCAGCAGGGCGGCGCGGCGGGCGTCAATGTGCTGAGCGTCGAGGAAGACGACACCGCGTTTAACAAGGTCGACAGCGCGAACAAGGGTGACTCTGGCGTCTACACGGTCGAGCAGACTGGTGACGGCGTTAAGATTAAGATATTCAGCCCTCACGAGAGCGGCGACAGCGCAATCTACTACGTGAGTTATTCCATGGCCGGTGCGGTCATGAACTGGGCCGATACCGCCGAGCTCTACTGGAAGTTCGTGGGTGACGGCTGGTCTGCGGATTCCGATGACGTCGAGATGGAAGTGTACTTCGCAAATGCCGCTGCCGGGACGGCGGCCGTCAAGGGCGATAACTTCCGCGCATGGGGGCACGGCCCGCTGACGGGCGACGTATCGCTCGATGCGGATGAACCCATGGTCACCTATACCATTCCCTGCGTGCATCAGGGCGAATTCGCCGAGGCACGCATCGCCTTCCCCAGCGACTGGGTGCCGCAGCTTGCCGCCTCGGGCGAAGAGCGCATGTCAACGATCCTGAGCGAAGAGAAGGAATGGGCCGACGAAGCTAACGCCCGCCGCGCTCACGCTCGCATGATTGCCAATGCACTTGCTGTGCTAAGTGTTGTCGCGGCGGTGGCCTTTACCGGCACAATCGTTGTGCTCAAGCTACGCAGGCCCAAGCCCAAGCCGCTCTTCCAAGACGAGTACTTCCGCGATGTGCCCTCCGCCGACCATCCCGCGGTGCTTGCAGCTCTTATGAGCTGGAACAACGTGCCCGATCAGGCATATATCGCCACGCTCATGAAACTCACTGACGACCGTGTGATCAAGCTGGAGCAGGCGACCGTGACTAAGGCCAAGAAGGGTCTGTTGGGGCGTGAAAAAGAAGAGCAGACGTATCGCGTGACGGTGAGTGATGCAGGCTGGAAATCGGCCAAGGGCATTGACCACATGGTGCTTAAGGTCTTCTTTGCCGGTGCTAAGCCCGACGAGAACGGTGACCGTTCGCGCACGTTCGACGAGCTGCAGCACTACGTCAAGCAGCACGCTACGCCCGTGGGCGACAAGCTCGAGGACTATCAGAACACCGTTAAGGGCAAGCTGGCCGATAGCGAGTACGTTGCCTCGGACGGCATTGTCGCAATGGTGTTTTGCCTGGTTCTCGGTATTCTGATCGCCTGTATTCCCGCGGGATCCATCTTCTTTACCGACGGCGCACAGGCGAACATTATCGCCGCGGTTATCTCGGTGCCGATTGTGCTGGTGGGTATTGGCGTGGGCCTTACGTTCCGCCGCTTTACGCCGGAGGGCGCCGAGGTGGCGGCTCGCTGCAAGGCGCTCAAGCATTGGCTTGAGGATTTCACGCGCCTAAAGGAAGCCGTTCCGGGCGATCTGGTACTGTGGAATAAACTTCTGGTGATGGGTGCGGCGCTGGGTGTTTCCAAGGAAGTCCTGCGTCAGCTTGCCGAGGCTGTTCCTCCCGAGGTGCGCGAGGCCGACGGTTTCTACGACAATTACCCCTGCTACTGGTGGTACTACCATCATTACGGCATCGAGTCGCCGCTCGATGCGTTTAACGATGTGTATCACGAGAGCATCCGTGAGCTGGCTTCGAGTTCCGATAGCTCGAGCGGTGGCGGTGGCGGCGGCTTCTCTGGCCTGTCTCTTATACACATCTCCGAGCCCACGAGACACTGAGCGATCTCGT
>URNM01000150.1 GCA_900549185.1 uncultured Collinsella sp.
CAGGCTTCCTTCTTCCGCAATCCGGAGGTCACCGAGGCGGTGCGCCGTCTGCTGCAGCAGCGCGACGGCCTGATGCTGGGCATCTGCAACGGCTTCCAGGCCCTCATCAAGCTGGGTCTGGTGCCCTACGGCGATATCCGCCCCATCACCAGCTATGACCCGACCCTGACCTTCAACACCATCGGCCGCCATCAGAGCATGCTGGTCCGCACCCGCATCGCCTCCACCGGCAGCCCCTGGCTGAGCAACTGTGCTGTGGGCGATGAGCACACCGTGGCCATCAGCCACGGCGAGGGCCGCTTTGTCGCCAACGACGAGGTGCTCGCCCAGCTCATCGCCAACGGCCAGGTCGCCACTCAGTACGTGGGCGAGGACGGCAAGCCCAGCATGGATCTTTCCGTCAACCCCAACGGCTCCGCACTCGCCATCGAGGGCATCACGAGCCCCGACGGCCGCGTCCTGGGCAAGATGGGCCATGCCGAGCGTCGCGGCGACAACCTGTACCGCAACGTGCCCGAGCATGTCCCCGGCGATAAGTTCATGCCGATCTTTGAGAGCGGCGTAGCCTACTTCGCCTAAAGCTTTCCCATCGGGTACAATCCCCTCGGGTAACAACACCCGCCACCGGCACGCCCGGTGGCGGGTTCTTTTTTGCTTTGCGCGTATAGGAGAAGGACATCATGGAAAGCCGCAAGCCGTATCTCGCCACCCTGCCCGGACTCATCCTGGGCTGTCTTGTTTGCTGTGCACTCTGGGGATCGGCCTTTCCCTGCATCAAGATCGGCTACGCACTCTTTGGTATCCCGGCGCACGATAGCGCCTCGCAGCTACTCTTTGCAGGTTTGCGCTTCACGCTTGCCGGTATCCTGGTTATCGCCGGTATGAGCACAGCCCAGCGCCGCCCGCTCGTCCCACAGGTGCGCGATATCAAGCCCATCTGCATCCTGTCGCTCTTCCAGACTATCGGGCAGTACTTCTTTTTCTATCTGGGACTCTCGCGTGCCAGTGCCATGTCGAGCTCCATCATCGAGGCCAGCGCCAACTTCCTCGCAATCCTCTTTGCCGCCCTGGCATTTCACACCGAGAAGCTCAATGCGGCCAAAGTGCTCGGCTGCGTACTGGGCTTTGCCGGCGTCGCGCTCGTCGACCTTTCGGGCGCGGATGGCACCTTTGGCTTTACACTCGGCGGCGAGGGATTTATCTTGGCTTCCACCGTTGCGGGTGCCCTATCGACCTGCCTCATTGGCATCTTCTCGCGCGAACATGACGGCGTCCTGCTCGCCGGCTGGCAGTTTTTAGTCGGTGGCCTGGTACTTACCGCCATCGGGTTTTTGATGGGCGGCACGTTGTCCCCCACCGAAATCGCCCCCGCCATCGCGCTCATCATCTACATGGCGCTTATCTCCGCGGTCGCCTACTCGCTGTGGTCACGCCTGCTTGCCGTCAACCCCGTCAGTCGCGTCTCGGTCTTTGGCTTTATGAACCCGGTCTTTGGCGTACTGCTGAGCGCACTGCTGCTTGGCGAGGGCGCCGGCACGAGCCCTGTTATCGTAATAGTTGCCCTGCTGTTGGTCTGCGGCGGCATCATCATCGTCAACAAACCCAAAAAAGCCTAGCGAGCTCACCTTTTTAGGGAGGGCGTTTGCACACTTTAGCTTAATGGAATACATCGATGAGCTGAGGGCCGCCACGCACGCAAGCGTGCGACCCTTTTCCTAGCGTATCTGGATGCCGGCTTTCTTTTTCTCGGCCTTGACGCGGTAGAGCTCCGCATCGGCAGCGCGAAGTAAGTCTTGCCAGGTATCAACACTATCGCCGACCCGCGCGCAACCGATGGACATCCGCAATGCATACGGCACCTCGGCATGCGCGAGCTCGTCGTTGATTGTCGCGCACAGATGCATGATATCCTGTTCCGCCGCTGCCTTTTGGAGCACCACGAACTCATCGCCACCATAACGCGCGATAAAGCCACCAGACGCCGAGCAGACCTCTTTGAGCGCAGCGGATATTACCTGAAGAGCATGGTCGCCCTCCACATGTCCATAGCGATCGTTAATCTGCTTAAAGCCGTTAGCGTCCATCATAAGCAGATATACATCTTCGGCCTGATCCACATTTGAAAAGAGCGACAGCATATAGGTCTCAAAACGGTTGCGGTTGTTGAGTCCAGTCAACGGGTCAGTCGAGATCAGTTGCTCCTGGCAGATGATATAGAGCAGCAACATGCTAATCATTATGCCGACACAAAGGCCAGGCACCGAGTATACGATCTGAAAGGTACCGCCCACCAGAGCGGGAACCGCAAAAAAGGCGAGGGTGCGATAAATGGCCTTCTTTTGCAGGCTTTCGACTTTTCGAGCCTGAATAAAGGCATGCAAGGACGTATATATGACGTAGCAGTAGCTAACGATAGGCTGAATCATATAAAGCGCTCCGCGACGATATACGCCCCGCGCATCGATATAGAACATAGCGTGCGTCCAGTAGCTGGTAAATGCCAGAACGACCACCAATGCGGTTGGCAACGTTAAAAGTACCACCCTATAGGGCGTGGTCAGGAGCCGTGAGCCCTGCATCGTCTCGGAATAGAAAAACCAAATGAGGCACGCGATGGCGAACAGCGAAAACGAAACCGCGTTGGAAATCCAGTTGGCCGTGATGCCTACAGGAGTGCTCACGCCGTCCGAGAGCGTCCAGATCATATCGAAGAAAATGTAGGCAGCAGACGTGTAGCCCAGCATGCTAAACAAAAGCTGCTGGGTGCTCGAGAACAGGGAGCGACGGCTTCGTACGGCAAGTCCGATAAGAATAATCATGCATAGCAGGAATATCTCGATCTTGAGTGCCTTTACCACTAGACGCCCTCCCTTCAATATCCAAGTGGCCAGAATCGCCCAATTCGAATCTGGGCAACAAACACCCCCTACTCCGCAGGGGTAAGGGGAATAATAGCAGAGCGACCGAACGTCACTGCAAGACAGCTCTCGTTCGGGCGCTCAAACGGCGCGAGTTGCACGCCGGAATCATTGATGGGTATCGATTGCTACTCGCCATCGATGTCGGTCGCGACAGCCTCTTCGATGGCCTCGACACCGGCAGGCGACAGGTCTTCCTTGCTCTGGCAGAACTTCTTATCGACCCAGCCGGTCAGAATCGGGGCCATGATTGCCGTGATGATGACGGCAGTGGCGATCTGCGCATACGCGGTGGGCGCAAGCTCGGCATAGAGCGGAGCGACCTCGGCGAGGGCGACCGGCGTGGTCATGGCCGTGCCGGCAATGGTGGAACATGCCACAGCCGCCTTACCATTGCCGCCACACAGGCGCTCGAAGGCAAAGGTAATGGGACCGACGATAAAGAGCGTGATGAGGCCCAGCAGGATGCCCGAAATGCCACCGGCGATGAAGCTCGAAAGGCTCATGGACGCACCGAGCTGAAAACCAATTACAGCGATCGCGGGATTGGCGCCGGGAACCAGCAGGTTCTTGATAAACGGGAACAAGTTGCCCAGGACCATGCCGATAACAAGCGGCAGGATGGATCCGATGATGGTGCCGACGGGGATGTTGGCGAGACCCGAAACACCAAGGATGATCATCGTGACGGCGGGGCCGGCCGTAAAGAACAGGATACCGACAGCGCCCTGCTCGGACTCATCGCCGAACTCGCCCATGATGCCCGTATAGAGCGCCATGTTGCAAAACGTAATGCCGCCGATGATAGACACGGAGCTCAGACCCAGGAAGTTGTCGTTAAAGAAATATGCCACGCCTAGGCCGAGAGCCGCTGCGACGACCAGCTTGGGGATCAGCACGACGATGCCGGTCTTGATGGCGCCCGGCGTGGACTTAAAGCTGATGCCGGCGCCCACAAACAGCAGGATCGCGGCGACGATGGTATTGGAGCTGTCTCTTATACACATCTCCGAG
>URNM01000151.1 GCA_900549185.1 uncultured Collinsella sp.
TCTACACTCGACTAGTCGTCGGCAGCGTCAGATGTGTATAAGAGACAGGTTAATGCGCATCCCACACTTAAGGTCACCATCGTTACCAATACTCAGGCTTCGCGTGTTGCCGACCGCGTGGCGCAGATTGCGCCCAAAGGCTCGGGCGAGTGCGTGAGCCTGCGCGGCTACGGCGCCATCCGCAACATGGGTCTTGCCTGCGCGGCGGTGCTGGGGCACGACGCGGTTGTGTTTTTGGATGACGACGAGACCGTCATCGATGCCGACTTTATGAAGCGTGCGACCTATGCACTGGGCCAACAGACGCGTCAGGGCCTGCCGATTTTAGTCAAGAGCGGATACTTTTACGATCGCGACGGGTCGCCGCTGGCTCCCACGGACAAAGCGGGCATTTGCCATCGCTGGTGGACTAAGCGTATCGAGTTCAATCGCTGGATGAAAAAGGCGCTCTCGGGCACCCGCATCTCGCGCTCCAATTACGTGTGCGGCGGCCTGATGGCCCTCCACGCCCGCGCCTTTACGCGCGTGGCCTTCGACCCGTTTATCACCCGCGGCGAGGATCTGGACTACCTCTTTAACATGCGCATGTTCGGCTACGACGTGTGGTTCGACAACGAGTGGACCGTGCGCCACCTGCCGCCCGAGTCCGAGAAGCGCTCGCCGCGCTTTATGCAGGACGTGTACCGTTGGTACTACGAGCGGGCCAAGCTGACGTTCGCTGCGCACCAAAAGGAGCTCATTCCGGTTACGGCCGCATCACTCATGCCCTATCCGGGTCCGTGGATCTCGCGCGAGCTCGACGACCGCGTGCGCAAGACCGCCATGGTTCGCAGCATGTTTACCCGCGAGCACGAGGGGTATCTGCGCATCTGGCGTCATGGTATTGACGAGGCCAAGACCTATGCCCGCCAAAACGCCGCAAGCTACCTGCGTTTTCAGAGTTTCTGGCCCAAGATCATGGACGAACTTTGGCGCGACGCACAACTGATTAGCATCCTGGAGGGGGCTGAATGATCGACCGCCGCGCCCAGCGCGATAATTCAATTTCAATCTTTCGCATCATCGCCGTTGTCTGCGCCGTTTGCGTGTTGGCGTACTTTATCTTTGCCCTGGCGACTGGCATTGAGCCGATTGCCACGGTGATCGCCTGTGCGTTACTGTGCATCTTCCTGTGCATCTTTATCTATTTGACGCTCAATCCCGATTCGGTACGCTCCCAGTATACCGAGGAGACGCTTTCGGTTGCCTCGGCCATGCTCGAGGACATTAAGGGCGGTCTGACGCAGGAATCGGCGCTTTTGGTGTGCCGGCGTATTCTGCCCGAGACGCGTGCCATGACCGTTGCCATCACCGATGAGGGCAACGTGCTGGCCTGCGCGGGCGAGTTCGAGGAAAAGCTGCTGCCCGATTTGCCCATCCATACGCTTGCCACGCGCTACGTCATTGAACACGGCATCGTGCAGTCGTTCAACCGCGTGGTGGACGTGGTGGGTGCGGATGGCTCGCACAACCAGGTTCCCGCCGGTATCATCGCGCCCATCAAGGTGGGCGACCGCACCGTCGGTACGCTCAAGTTCTACTACAAGACCCCGCGCGCCGTCGACCGTACCCAGTATGCACTCGCCTCGGGCTTTGCCGAGATCCTGTCCACGCAGCTCGCCATCCACGAGCTCGAGGTGCAAAAGGAACTGACGGCACGTGCCGAGGTGCGTGCCCTGCAGGCGCAGATCAATCCGCATTTTCTGTTCAACACGCTTAACACCATCGCGTCGTTTACACGCACCGATCCGCTGCGTGCCCGCGAGCTGCTGCGCGAGTTCTCCTCGTTCTATCGCGCCACGCTCGACAACTCGGGGTCGCTTATCCCGGTCTCGCGTGAGGTTGCCCAGACCAAGCGCTACCTGACGTTTGAGAAGGCGCGCTTTGGCGAAGACCGCGTACTGGCGACCTTCGATGTCTCCGAGGATGTCGAGGACACGTTGGTCCCGGCCTTTGTAATCCAGCCCATCGTCGAGAACGCCGTGCGGCATGGCATGGGCGATGACGATGCCCTGCGGATCGATGTGACCGTCCATCAAGACGGCGACGACGCAATCCTGATTGCTGTGGCCGACAACGGCGTGGGCATGGACGAGGGCACCGCCGCCAGGCTGTTTGATGAGCGCTCCGCCCGCCCCGATGCCAGTTCCCCGCAAGGCGGCGGCGCCGGCGTGGCCATGCACAATATTTCTGAGCGCATCCATCGCTTTTATGGACCGCACTCTTATACGCGCGTCGAATCGGCGCCGGGCAAGGGCACCAAAGTGCTCCTGCATCTTGATTTGTCAGAGAGCATCTTTGATATTCAAGAGTAAAATAAAAGGCTATGGGCTCAACGCCAAGCGGCGGATGCCCAGCGTAGTTTGTTGACGAAAGGTTTAATCCCTATGCTGCGTGCGATGATTGTGGATGACGAGGCCCCGGCCCGTTCGGAACTTCGCTTCTTGCTCGAGCAGACGGGCAAGATCGGCACGATCACTGAGGCGTCGAGCGTCCGCTCCGCCATTGAGATGTTGATGGAAAGCCGCGTCGATGTCGTATTTCTCGATATCTCGATGCCCGGCGCTTCTGGTCTGCAGCTTGCCGAGGCACTGCATAAGCTTAAGAATCCGCCGGCGATTGTGTTTGTGACCGCGTATAGTGATCATGCCGTCGAGGCGTTCGACGTAGATGCCGTCGATTACCTCATGAAGCCGGTCGAGGAGGCACGCCTGGATCGCGCGATCGAGAAGGTCATGCAGCACGCCAAGCCCGTCACGGACAGCAAAGCCACCATCGAGCGCATTCCGGTGGAAAAGGGCGGCCGTAAGGTCCTCATCCCCGTGGATGACATTCGCTTCATCATGGCCAAGGACGATTACTCCTGTATCTATACCGTCGATGATCGTTTTCTATCGACGACTTCGCTGGCGCAGTTCGAGGCCAAGCTTTGCGACTTTGGCTTCTTTCGCGTTCATCGCCGCTATATCGTCAACTTGGCGTGCGTCACGGATGTCGAGACGGTGCCCTCGGGCGCTATCCAACTGGGCATTACGGGCGTCGACGAACGGGTGCCGGTCTCGCGCCGCCGCGTCGTGCCGCTCAAGAAGGCCTTGAGCCTCTAGTACACTGGCCCCGCAGCCCTGTAGACCAATTGTCTGCGGAGCCGTGGGGCTTTTTGTATATACGTCGAATCGGTTTTGCAGAAGGGATCCCATGAACAGTGCAAGCGCCAAGCGCATCGACATCATCTCGGACACCCACGGCTATCTTTCGCCCGCGCTTCTGGACGAGCTCAAGGGCGCAGATCTGATCATTCACGCCGGAGACCTAACGTCCGAGATGGATTACGAGCATCTATGCACCATCGCCCCCGTGCGAGCGGTCCTAGGAAACAACGACTACTACCGCGATTACGGCCCGGATGTAGACCGTCTGGCCCTCTTCACCTACGAAGGCCTCAAATTTGCCGTAGCCCACTACCGCGAGGACCTTCCGGTGGGATCCGTAGACGTAGCCATCAACGGCCACACCCACGTAACCAAAGAAGCCCAAGTAGGCCACTGCCTGGTCCTCAATCCCGGCAGCGCCAGCTACCCCAGAGGCACCAGAGGCCCCACCATGGCCAGAATGCTCGTCAAAGACGGCAAGATCCTGAGCACCAAATTTATTGACTTGGACTAACCGCAACAAAAACGGGGGATGCAGATCGCATCTCCCGTTTTTCTTTGAGCCAAAGGCAGAGCTTCAGTGACAACCTTAGACAACCCCGCCGAGGAGAACGGGGACCTCGAGCCGCGGAAGCGGCGAGGAACAACAACTGTCTCTTATACACATCTCCGAGCCCACGAGACACTGAGCGATCTCGT
>URNM01000152.1 GCA_900549185.1 uncultured Collinsella sp.
ACGAGATCGCTCAGTGTCTCGTGGGCTCGGAGATGTGTATAAGAGACAGCCGTAACGCCCGCGCGCACGCGGCGATTCGCCGTACCGTGCTGGGAACCGCGGCCAACCCGGCCCACGTGAACTGCGCGCACGACGACCACAGCGGCGGTGACATCATCGACGAGGTGGCCGAGGCGGGCGTGAGCGCCGACCACATCCATGAGCTGTGCGAGCGCGATCATTGCGGTTGCGATGATGATGAAGATGAACACGAGCGCGACCACGGACACAGCCATGATCACGGTCACACGGGCGAGCATGAGCACCACCACGGCCATGGGCACGACCACGGTCGCTCCCACGAAGGTGCGCCCGTCCTGTCGATCATCCGCAGCGCCATCTCTCACACCGTGCAGGTATCGGTATTCATTTTCCTGGTGACGCTGATTCTGGTTGCCGTGCTCGAGACGTTCGGCGAGTCCGCAATCGAGCAGTTCCTGCGCGGCAACGAGACACTCGCTGTCCTGGGTTCGGCGCTTGTCGGGCTGATTCCCAATTGCTCGGCGAGCGTGGTCATTACACAGCTGTATCTGGAAGGCGCGCTGCAACTGGCGCCGATGCTCGCCGGCACGCTCATTTCCGCCGGCGTGGGTTATCTGGTGCTGTTCCGCACCAACCGCAGCGCCCGCGAAAATGCCGTGTTCCTGATCATGATGTATGTCATCGGCGCTGGCTGGGGCCTCATCCTCTCTGCCGTTGGCCTTTAAGTAGATTATTGGGACATGTCTTACGATCTACCCCTGTGACCAGGGCATTCCCCGCTGCCAAAACAAAAAGGTAGATATTCGGGCATGTCCCAAAAATCTACCTTGGTTAGTGCAGCAGCTCAGTGAGGTTGCGCTTAAAGCGAGCGCGGTCTTCGCTGGTAAATGCCGCCGGTCCGCGAGTGCGTCCGCCGGCGCGGCGTACCTTCTTTTCCTCGTGGCGAATAAACAACTGCATGTCGATAGTCGCTTTGTCGTAGACGCGCCCGCGCACGCCGATGGCGGCGGCATCGCGCCCGAGCACCATGCTCGCCAAGCCAATGTCCTGCGTCACGACCACGTCGTCCGCCTGCAGGCGTTCGACAATGGCAAAGTCAGCGCTGTCGGCGCCCACGCTCACGTCGAGCGTCGTGACCCAAAAGCCGCGTCGCGCGTGCTCGGCATCGCGCGGGTCGTCGCGGCGAATATGCCGTTCCAGGTTTTGCGTGCTGTTGCCGGCGATAACAACGGCGACGCCCGCCCGCCGCGCGCAGTCAATCGACTCGCGCGTGACCGGGCAGGCGTCTGCATCAATAAAGAGCGTTCGTGGCATCTAGTGCACCAGTTTGCCAAATTGAATAGCACGAACAATCAGCGTTACGCCAAACACCAGCAGCGCGGCGCCGCTAAAGATGACGAGCATCTTGGCCGACCACAGCGGATAGATAAACACGAACATGCCGGCGATGATGGAGAGTGCGCCGCTGAGGATGGCGAGGGCGCGGTTGGACGAAAGCTCGGACTCCAGAATGGACATGACACCTTCGACAATCCAGCCAAAGCCGGCCACGATAACCACCATCGTGGTGAGCGTCGCGGTCGAGAAGGCCTGGTTGCGCAGGATTATGACGCCGCCCAAGATAATGAGTAGGTTGGAGATGATGCTCGTCACGCGCCAGCCGGTGGGCAGCAGCGGCTCAAAAATGGCAGTGAACAGCCTGATGGCAGCAGTGATTACAAAGTAAAAACCCAGGACAGTCGTCAAAAAGACGAGGGACTTGGCGGGTGCAAAAAGCAGCGCGATACCAGCAATGAGTGCTAAGACGCCCGTGATGGCGTAGATCCAGCGTACGGCCTTGACGGCTTTGCCCGCCATGCTTTTCTCGTCAAATCCAAACTGGCTCGATTTTTGGTCATCGTTCTTAAAGATGCCCATAATGTCTCCTTTCCGTGCTGCGTAAGCCTTGATCGTTACAACCAGTATCGCCTAAAGGCGCTGGCGTATGGGTCGGGGAGGGCGAAACGTAATCCAAAGGCCCCGATTTGTTTCCGTTGTTCCCCACGTCGCGATTTTCTATTCAACAGGTGTAGAACATTGCGGCTCTGTTCGTTATTGCCTACGTTTTGGGTTAGATTTTCCTAAGAACAATTGCCTTTTATTGGGGGTCCCTATGAACGAAGCTGTTCCCGCGGCGCCGGTAAGCGCTGAGTCGATGGCAAAGCAAGGCTGCGAAAAGCTTGGCTTGGATTCGTTTGATGCGCTGGTTCGCCGCGCCCGCACGTGCCGTCGCTTTGACGAGTCCATGCGCGTGCCGCGCGAGTTTTTGCTCGAACTGGCAGAGCTGGCGCACCTGACCCCGTGTGGTGCCAATGCTCAGCGCCTACGTTTTCATGTGGTGAGCGGTGCCGAGGACTGCGCGCGCGTGTTTGACGAGCTTGCATGGGCCGGCGCGCTTAAGGACTGGCCGGGTCCTGCCGAGGGTGAGCGCCCGACCGGCTACATCGCGATTCTTGCCGAGCGCGCCGTTCCGGGTAAGCCCGCCGCTCCTATTACTGAGGTCGACACGGGCATTGCCGCGCAGACGATGATGCTCGCCGCCCGCAGCGCCACGCCCGAGGTGGCTGCCTGCATGTTCAAGGCCTTTACGCCCCACGCGATCGATGCCATGGGGCTCGATAGCGACAAGTATGAACTCAAGCTGATCATGGCGTTTGGCGTTCCGGCCGAGACGCAGGTGATCGATGCGATCGATTCCAACCCCGACGGCTCAATTAATTACTGGCGCGACGAGGCGCAGGTGCACCACGTACCCAAGCGCCCGCTTGCCGACGTACTGGTGTAGCTGAGCGTCACCGCGGTGTGATCCGGCGGTAAACCACCACAAAGGTACCTGTCCCCTTTGCGGTGGTGCGAGGGGAGGACGTGTGGCAGATTTGTATTTGGTGCGGCATGGGCAGACTGAGCTCAATGTGCAGAACATTTTGCAGGGTGGGCACGATTCGCCGCTTACGGCGCGCGGGCGCGAGCAGGCGCTGGCGACGCGCGCGGCGTTTGAGGCGCGTGGCGTGACCTTTGACCGTGTGTATTCCTCCCCGTTGGGCCGGGCGCGGCGTACGGCTGAGCTAATTGCTGGTGAGGGCCGCTCGATAGAGCTGGTCGATGACCTGCGCGAGTGGCATTTGGGCTCGCTGGAGGGTACATCAAATCGCGAGATGCCGCCGCAGCCCTGGGGTGATTATCCGGTGGCCTTTGGTGGCGAGTCTGAAGGCGAGCTCCAGTCGCGCATGGTCGCGGCGCTGTCCCACATCATGGCCAGGCCGCAGCACGACTGTGTGCTGGCAGTCTCCCACGGCTCTTCCTGCCAGGAGTTTCTTGAGTATGTGACTGGCAGGGGAGAGCTACCCGACAACGGTGCCGTGCTTCATTTTGGCTATTGCGACGGTGCGTTTTCGCTCCTTGATTGGTAACGAACGAAAGGACCCCTATGAATAAAGACCTGTATCTGGTTCGTCATGGGCAGACAATATTCAACCTTAAGCGCATTATTCAGGGTTGGAGTGACTCGCCGCTCACGCAGCTGGGATGCGACCAGGCGGCGCGTGCCGGCATGTTCTTGCGTGCGCGCGGCATTGAACCCGATCATGCCTACACCTCCACACTTCATCGCACCGAGCAGACTATCGCCAACCTGTGGCCGGGCTTGGCGTACGAGCGCCTGGACGGTCTGCGTGAGTGGTTCTTTGGCGACTTTGAGGCCGAGCGCGTGATGCTTATGCCCGAGCGCCCGTGGCGAG
>URNM01000153.1 GCA_900549185.1 uncultured Collinsella sp.
GGCGCAGTACCTGCGCATCTCGGCCCTGACCGGCCGCAGCGTCGAGAAGATCTGGGCGATGGTCGATGCCGCCGAAAAGACGCGTTCGCAAAAGATCAGCACCTCGCGCCTCAACACGTTCCTCACCGACCTGCGCGAGTTCGGTCATACCGTGGTGGACGGCAAGCGCCGCTTGCGCATGCACTACGTGACCCAGACGGGCGTCAACCCGCCGACGTTCACGTTCTTCGTCAACCACAGTGACCTGGTCAACGACACCTACCAGCGCTACGTGGAGAACCGCATGCGCTCGACCTTCGATTTTGCCGGTACGCCCATTCGACTCTTCTTTAGGAAGAAGGAGCAAAAGGATGCTTAATCCGATTCTGCTGACCGCCATCTGCGCCGTGGTCTCGTTCTTTATCGGGGCGATTCCGTTTGGCCTGATCCTGGGCCGCGTGTTCAACCACACGGACATTCGCAAGGCGGGCTCCGGCAACATCGGCACCACCAACGCCCTGCGAGTGGCTGGCCCCAAGGTGGCCGCGCTCACGCTGCTGCTCGACTGCCTTAAGGGCGCCATCTGCGTTGTCATCGCGCGTCCGCTCATCGCGAGCGTGGGCTATGGCTTCCCTGTGAGCATCATGGCTCCCGGAGCCGCTGGCGACTGGATGCTCGGCGTCATTTGCCTGGCTGCCGTGTGGGGCCACATCTTCTCGCCCTACCTTAACTTCCACGGCGGTAAGGGTATCGCCGTGGGCCTGGGCGTCATCCTCGCCTGGTACTGGCCCATCGGACTTTCGCTGTTGGGAATGTTTATCGTGGCCGTTGCCATCACCAAGTTTGTGTCGGTGGGCTCGCTCGCCGCTGCCATCGGACTTCCCATCGCTGCCTGCGCGGTCTTTCCGTACAGCAGCCTGGGCCTCAAGTTTTGCATGGCGCTAATCGGCATCACCGTGGTGTGGGCCCATCGCGCGAACATCAAAAAGCTCATGACCGGTAAGGAGTCCAAGCTCTCGTTTACCAAGCGCGTCACTGAGCCCGACGATAAGTAGGAGAGAGTCATGAATGTTGCGCTGATTGGCTCCGGCTCCTGGGGAACCGCCGTCGCCGGCCTTGCCGCTGCGCGAGCCGAGCGCGTGACCATGTGGGCCCATAGCGAGCAGACGGCCGCCGGCATCAACGGCGAGCATCGCAACCCCCGCTATCTGGTGGACTACGTGCTGCCGGAAAACGTTGTCGCCACGACGGACCTGGCCCAGGCGCTCGACGGTGCTGATGCGATCATCTTTGCCGTGCCTTCGACGCATCTGCGCGACTTCTGCCACCAGGCGGCGCCGTTCATCGCGGACGAGACGCCGGTTCTGTGCCTCACCAAGGGCATCGAGCCCGAGTCCGGCCTGCTCATGAGTGAGGTCATCGCCAGCGAGATCGGCAACGAAGCGCGCGTGGCGGCGCTCTCGGGCCCCAACCATGCCGAGGAAATCTGCCGCGGCGGGCTTTCGGCTGCCGTCATCGCCAGTGAAGACCAGCAAGTGGGGGAGACCTTTAAGGAACTGCTGCTTTCCACGGCCTTCCGCATCTACCTGTCGCAGGACATGATCGGCGTCGAGGTATGCGGCGCCATGAAAAACGTCATCGCTATCGTGTGCGGCATCTCTGCCGGTACCGGCGCGGGCGACAACACGCTTGCTCTTATCATGACGCGCGGCCTGGCAGAGATCAGCCGCCTGGTGCATGCCCGCGGCGGTCAGGCCATGACTTGCATGGGACTTGCCGGCATGGGCGACCTTATCGCCACCTGCACCTCCGAGCATTCGCGCAACCGCACCTTTGGCTTCGAGTTTGCCCACGGCGTGTCGCTCGACGAGTACCAGGCCCGCACGCATATGGTGGTCGAGGGTGCCGTCGCGGCCCGCAGTGTCAGCGAACTCGCCCGTTCACTGGGCGTAGACATTCCGCTCACCTTTGCCGTGGAGCAAACGCTCTACAACGGTGTTACTTTGGATAGGGCGCTCGAGATTCTCACCGACCGCGTCCCCTCTCAAGAGTTCTACGGACTCGCCGACTAGCGCAGAAAGGCTACTACCATGGGTTCCATCAAAATCGCTCCGTCCATCCTCTCGGCCGACATGGCCAACCTGAAGGGTGAGCTCGACAAGATTGCCGGCGCCGACTACGTGCACTTCGACGTCATGGACGGTCACTTTACCGGCAACCTGACCTTTGGCGTTGACATCCTTAGGGCCGTCAAGCGCTCCACCGATGTTCCGGTCGATGCGCACCTGATGGTGTCGAACCCCGACGAGACGGTCGATTGGTACGCCGACGCCGGTGCCGACATGATCACCGTGCACTACGAGGCCTCCACGCACCTGCACCGCACGCTCACCCATCTGCAGCAGCGCGGCGTCAAGGCCGGCGTGGTGCTCAACCCCGCCACCCCCGTCTGCGTGCTCGAAAGCATCATCGACGTTGTCGACATGGTGCTGCTCATGAGCGTGAACCCCGGCTTTGGTGGCCAGAGCTTTATCCCGGGCACCATCGCTAAGCTCCACGAGCTCAAGGCCATGTGCGAGCGTCACGGCGTTTCGCCCCTCATCGAGGTTGACGGCGGTATCTCTTCCAAGAACATCGCCGAGGTCGTCAAGGCCGGCGCCAACGTGCTCGTAGCCGGCTCCGCCGTATTTAAGTCCGAAGATCCCGCCGCCGAGGTTGCGCTGCTGCAGAAGCTGGGCAATGAGGCCGCACAGGAGGCATAAACCCTTATGACCGCAGGTCAAAACCGCATACCCGTGAATCTTGACTATGCCGCCTCGACGCCCATGCGCGCCGAGGCGCGCCTTGCGCAGCGCGAATACGACGACAGCGAGCTTGCCGGCGTCAACCCCAACTCGCTGCACTCGCTTGGCCGCAAGGCCGCCGCACGCCTGGAAGACGCCCGTCGCGATATCGCCCGTAGCTTTGGCACACGCGTTCGCCCGTCCGAAATCATCCTTACCAACGGCGGCACCGAGGCTAACCAGCTGGCGCTGCTCGGTCTTGCCGAGGGCGCTCGTCAGCGCGATCGCAAGCGCGATCGTGTAATCGTTTCGGCCATCGAGCACGATTCGATTCTGGACAACCTGCCGCTGCTGCGCGCCGCCGGCTTTACCGTCGACCTGGTGCAGCCCTGCCGCGCAGGCCACATTGAACCTGCCACGCTTGTCGAGCTACTCGGCGATGACGTGGCGCTCGTGAGCATTATGGTCGCCAACAACGAAACCGGCGTGGTACAGCCCATCCGCGAGCTGGCCGCCGCCGCACATGCTGCCGGCGCCTTGTTTCACACCGATGCCATCCAGGGCTATTTGCACATTCCGCTCGATGTCACCGAACTGGATGTCGATGCCATGACCGTTGCCGCGCACAAGATCGGCGGCCCTGTGGCATCTGGCGCGCTCTACCTTAAGAACCGCACGCCGCTGCGTCCGCGCATCTTTGGCGGTGGACAGGAAGCCGGCCGTCGCGCCGGTACGCAGGATCTGCGCACGCAGCTGGCTTTTGCCGCTGCCGCTTCCGTATTGCTGCCGAATGTGGGCCGGGAGCGCGCGAGGCTGCAGGCCCTGTCCGATAAGCTCTACGCCTCGCTTACGGCCCATCCTCGCATTCACGCCACGATGGGCGACTATGCGCAGGCAGATCGTCTGCCGGGTATGGTTTCGATCTACGTCGACGGCATGGACTCCGAGGAGCTCATCATCAAGCTCGATGCCGCCGGTTTTGAGGTTTCGGCCGGATCGGCTCTGTCTCTTATACACATCTCCGAGCCCACGA
>URNM01000154.1 GCA_900549185.1 uncultured Collinsella sp.
GAGATCGCTCAGTGTCTCGTGGGCTCGGAGATGTGTATAAGAGACAGAAACAGGCCGGCGCCCGAGGCAAAGTTGACCACGGAGCCCTTGGTCTCCTTCAGGTGCGGATAGGCCTTCTGCATGTACAGATAGGTGGCATACAGACCGGAATAAATGGCCAGGTTAAACTGATCCATGGTGTGGTCGGCGATGGTCACACCCGAGGCGCTGGCCTGAGCATTGTTGACGACGGCGTCGATGCGGCCGAACTCCTCAATGGCCTTGTCGATAACGTTCTGGACGACAGCCTCGTTGTCCTGACCAGCCGAAACATCGGCCTGAACAGGCAGAACCTTGACACCGTACTCGGCCTCGAGGGACTCCTTGGCGGCCTCGAGCTTGGCGACGTTGCGGCCGGTGATAACGAGGTTCGCGCCCTCCTTGGCAAAAGCGATATCGATGCCGTAACCGATGGAGCCAGCGGAGCCGTCCTTAAGCGTGGCCTTGCCGCCGCCGGTGACGATCACGGTCTTACCAGTGAAAAGTCCCATATAAAGTCCTTTCAAATCGCGACGGGCGCACCCGCCGACTGCGCGCATCCAAATAAACGCGCCAAAAGCTGAAATGCAACTTTAACGGGTTCAAGTGAAAAATAAAGCCCATGGCAGGCGAACGGCGCAACGTCTTTCGGCGAAGGGAATGTCAAGTAAAAATTGGATAGAGTGGCCGAGTTTTTGCTATCGACGCGAGCCATCGAACACGTTTTGAAACTTTGCTGCGGCGCGTGGGATGTCGGCGCGAAACTTTATCATAGGGTGACAAACAACGATGAGGAGCACATGCCTATGACAGACGAGCTGGACCCCCAGACTCAACAGCATATTGATGATTCCGCAGACGTCATCGCAGATACTGACGTTGTAACCTGCGATGGTATCGACATCGACGACCCCATCTTGGACGAAAGCGCTACGGCGGAAACCCCTGCCGCAGAAAACGCCGATGAGCAAAACGACGATGCGCCCGCTCAGGACGACGCCCCTGTACAGGACGACGTCCCGCAAGCAGCGGGCCCCATCGAGGTCTCTTCGGAAGAAGAGCTCGATGCCGTCATGGACTCCATGATGGATGCTGTCAAAGCGATGAAAGACGCCGTGGCCGATGCCGATATTGATGCCGAAGAAGAGGAGGCCGCCGAGGCCGCCTCGACCTTCGTGCCCGGCGAGACCCCCGTTGCCGACCAAGGCAGTACCATGCCCTCGTTTCTGCAGCTCGAACATCCCACGATTGGCGCCGATGCGGTCGATCCGCACGCAGCAGGCTTTTCTGTGATCGAGGGCGGTACCGGCAATATCGCCGTGCCGCAGGCTGCCGATGCGGACGCTGCCGGCACCGCTCGCCCGACCGTCCCCCACTCCCCCGCCGCGAGTCGCGATCTGGGGACCGCTGTCTCGAACACCGCGAACGCCGTGGGCACCTTTATCGCCCAGGGTGCCTCGGCCATGCGCGAGATGAACGCCGCGAAAAAGGCACTTGCCGATGCCCGCGCCCATCTGACCGAACTTGAGCAGCACATTGCCGATCAGGCCGAGGAACTCGAGACGCGCCAGGATATCGCAGGCCGCTACGACCAGATCGTCGCCGACCAGCGCCAGGCGATTGCCACGGCCCAAAAGACTGCAGCGGCCGCCGAGATTGACCGTGATGCCCACGCCGCCAAAGCGACAGAGCTCAAGAGTCAGTTCGAACAAATGAAGACAGAGGATGACGCGACTGAGCTCCGGCTGAAGGCCGCGCTCGATGCCGTGGAGGCCCGCGAGGCGAGCTCGCGCGAGACCGGCAACCGCCTCATTCGACGTCTTGAGGATTCCAAGCGCATCCGCGACAAGGTGAAGGCCGAGCGAGACGCCGGCATTGCCGCCGCACAACAAACCGTCGACGCCACGCGCGCCCAGCTCGAGACGCTGCGTCATGAGTATGCCGAGCTGCAACGCAATCCCTCGGCAAATCCCGCCAACTATACGGTGCGCACCAGCGAGCTCTCGATGCAGATCTCCGACACGGCAGATGCCCTGCGTAAAGCCGAAGAAGATGTCCCGCGCATCACCGCCGACCTTGAGCACTCGCTTGCCGCAGCCGAGCAGGCCGTCGAGCAGGCTCAAGCCCCCATTGCCGAAGCCAAACGCGCGCACCAAGCCGTGACGACTGAGGCTGATGCCGCGCGCGACGAGCTGCAGACGGCGAAGACTGCCGCCGCGACGCGCCAGCGCGAACTGCGCGAGAAGATCGCCGCCGAGGACAAAGCACGCCGCGACCAAGAGCAGAGCATCGCCAACGCCCAAGCAGATGCCGCACATGCACAGTCGATCATCGAACAGGCGACCGAGGTACACGACCACCCAGAGATCACTGAGTCGCTTGCAGGATCCTTGGCCCGAGACAAAGCCGAACACGCCGAGACCGAGCGAGAAGTCGCCCAGCTCGAGGCCACCGAGGACGCGGTGCGTGAGCGTACCCGCGACTCACGCATCAAATTCACTGGCGCCATCGTCTGCATCGCCGCCGCAATCCTGGTGATCATCCTAGTCTGGCTGTTCGCAAGCAAGTAAACCAACCGCCAAAAAACGCTCAACGCAGTTGCGGTGAGATAGTTCCTGTTTAGCCCTCAAAAAGCCAATTCAAGAACTATCTCACCGCAACTTATTAGATTGATGCAAGGCAATCTATCCCTCTTGCACCAATCTCTTGACATAAGGAGTGTCCCCAGGTGCCGGCACAAAAGGAACGTCCCCAAGTGCCAAGTGCCCAATGACTACTCAACAACCACGGCAACACCGATGTAATGGCAGAGTCAGCGAGCGGGTCGCATTTGAGGCAAGGTGACGTGAAACGAAAGGGCGCTGACCTTCTGGTCGCGCCCTTGAAGTCGAACGTCAGATTGTCCAAATGCGGCCCGCGCAGCGTCGAGTAGTTACGCGGTTCGTAGAACCGCGTAACTAACAAATGAGCATCGCGTCGCCAAAGCTGAAGAAGCGATAACGTTCTTCGATGGCAGCGGCGTAGGCATCCATGATCTGGTCGCGGGTGGCAAGCGCGCTCACGAGCATCATGAGCGTGGAGCGCGGCACGTGGAAGTTCGTGATCAGCGCATCGACCACGTGATAGGTCGAGCCGGGCATGAGGTAAAGCTGCGTCGTGGCGTTCTCGCGCACCACGATGTCACCGCGGCCAAGCGTATCGGCCCCGTCCTCGCGGCCTTCAAAATAGCGCGCCGTCACGGCCGGATCGGACACCGGCGCGTCCGCGTCAAACGCGCTCTCGAGCGAGCGCACCGCGGTAGTGCCGACGGCGATCACACGATGACCCTCGGCCTTGGCCTTATGCACGGCGTCGACAACCTCCTGCGACACGTGGTAGCGCTCGGTGTGCATGACGTGCTGCGTAGGGTCGTCCTCCTCCACCAAGCGGAAGGTATCGATGCCCACCTCGAGCTCGACGGCGGCAAACTTCGCACCCTTGGCCTCGATAGCGGCCATGAGCTCAGGAGTAAAATGCAGACCCGCCGTAGGAGCGGCAGCCGAGTGCTCCTCCTTCATGGCGTAGACGGTCTGGTACTTCTCGGGATCGCCCTCGTAATCGGTAATGTCTGTCTCTTATACACATCTCCGAGCCCACGAGACACTGAGCGATC
>URNM01000155.1 GCA_900549185.1 uncultured Collinsella sp.
AGTCACGAACCTGCTCGGCGACCTCGGCGGCGTCGAACTCAATGCCCTGCTCGCTATAGAGCTCGAGGGCGAAGTCGATGAGCGACGTGGGGTCGATCGGCAGACGGTCGCGCAGAATGTTGATGATGCCGATAGCGGCACGACGCAGCGCGTAGGGGTCGGAGGAGCCGGTCGGGGGCTCGCCGATGGCAAAGATACCGGCGATGGTATCGAGCTTGTCGGCGCAAGCCACGATGCAGCCAGCGGTGCCCTCAGGCAGCTCGTCACCGGCAAAGCGGGGACGATAGTGATCGCGGATAGCATGAGCGACCTCGTCGTTCTCCCCCATCGCGGTCGCGTAATAACCGCCCATCACGCCCTGCTGGCTCGTGAACTCGACAACGGCGTTGGACACCAGGTCGGCCTTGCACAGGTGCGCGGCGCGAGCGGCATCGGCGGCAAGGTGGGCGCCCAGATGAGCCTCGCGGGCGATAGCGAGCGCGAGCTGCTCGATGCGCTCGGACTTGGCGAGCACGCTACCGAGCTTCTCCTGGAAGGCAACCTTGGCCAGACGCTCGCGGAACTCGTCGAGGGAGATCTTCAGGTCCTCCTCGTAGAAGAACTTGGCATCGTCCAGACGGGCACGCACAACGCGCTCGTTGCCGTCGATCACGCGCTCGGCGTTCTCGGGCTTGCTGTTGGAGACGACCACGAACTCACGCGTGAGCTTGCCCTCGCCGTCATAGATCGGGAAGTAGCGCTGGTTGGTGAGCATGGACTCGCAGATAATCTCGTGCGGGACCTTGAGGAACTCCTCATCGAAGGTACCGACGAGCACCGTCGGCCACTCGCAGAGGTTAATGACCTCCTCGAAGACCTTCTTGGGCGTATCGACATGGCAGCCGGGACGGGCAGCCTCGACCTCGGCGATACCGGCAAGGATGGCCTCGCGACGGCGCTCGGCAGAAAGCACGCCGGCGTCCTCGAGCACCTGCTCGTAGACGGCGGGGCTGGCGACCACATGGTCACCGGGGCCAAGCACGCGATGACCACGCGTGGTGTTGCCACTCGTCACGTCGGCAAACGACACGGGCACAACGTCCTCGCCCAGAAGGCAGCAGATCCAGCGGACCGGACGAACAAAGGTCGCATGCTCGTGACCCCAGCGCTGAGAGCGGTAGTTGGGCCACTGCAGGCCAGCGATAGTCTTCTCGCACAGGGCCGTCAGGATCGGGGTGGCCGGGGCGGAAGGAATGTTCTTCTCGGCAAAGACGTACTCACGGCCGTCGGTGTCCTCGCGACGGATCAGATCCTCGGCAGCCACACCGCACTTGCGGGCGAAACCCTGGGCGGCCTTGGTGGCGCTGTCGCCCACAAACAGGTCGCCGGTGGCAATCTTGCCGGTCAGGGCCTTGACCCCGGCCTCGGCGCAGGCTTTTTCAGCGGCGGCGATGAGGGCCGGGTCACCGGCGTACTCCTTCAGGTAGGGCGGGTTCTGGCAGATCATGTCCAGCTGGGCATCGTGGTAGAGCACCGTCTTGCCAATGACCACATCACCAATGCCGATCTTGCTGGTCATGTTGCCTGCAATGCCGGAGAAGATGATCTTCTCAGCACCGTATCGGGTGATGAGCACTTGGGTGGTGGCGGCGGCATTGGCCTTGCCCATGCCTGCACAGCAGACCACGACCTGCTTGCCTGCCAGCGTGCCCCTGTGGTACTCCACGCCGCCGTAGGGCTCCAAGGTGACGTTTTCCAGTTTTGCACACAGCTGATCGACTTCATCGGGCATTGCGCCCATAATTCCGATAATCATATAGATGTCCTTTCTCCTGGACAAAAGTGTCTCCCACGCGCCGCGCGGGAGACACTTTTATCATACATCAGACGTTGAACAGGAACTCGATCACATCGCCGTCCTTCACGACGTACTCCTTGCCCTCGGTGCGCTGCAGGCCCTTGGCCTTGACAGCGGCATAATCGAAGTTGTTGGCTTCCAGGTCGCCATAGCCGATGACGCTGGCGCGGATGAAGCCGCGCTCGAAATCGCTGTGGATCTTACCGGCGGCCTGAGGAGCCTTGGTGCCCTTGCGGATGGTCCAGGCGCGGCACTCCTTCTTGCCGTCGGTCAGGAAGGAGATGAGGCCCAGCAGGTCGTAGCTGGCGGTGATGAGGTTGTCGAGGCCGCTTGCTTCGATTCCCATCTCGGCGAGGAAGGCTTTCTTTTCCTCGGGGCTGTAGTCGGCGATGTCCTCCTCGGTCTTGGCGCAGATGGGGATGTAGCGTGCGCCCTCTTCCTTGGCGCGTGCGGCCACCAGCGGGACATACTTGTTGTTCTCGATGCCCTCCATCAGGTCGTCCTCGCCCACATTGCAAGCGTAGAGGACGGGCTTTGCGCTCAGCAGGCCCATCTCGTGGAGCACGGTCTGCTGCTCGGCGTCGTTCTCGTCGAAGTCAAAGCTGCGGGCGGGCTTGCCGGATTCCAGATGGGCGGCCAGCTGCTGCAGCCATGCGGCCTCGGCGGCAGCGCCCTTGTTGTTGCCGCTCTTGGCGGCCTTGGCCATGCGGCCTGCGCGGTTCTGGACGACTTCGAGGTCGGAGAGGATGAGCTCGTAGTCGATGGCGTCGATGTCGGCGATGGGGTCCACGGCCTCGGCCTTGGTCACGTCCTCCACGACATGGATGATGTTGTCGTCATCGAAGCAGCGCACGACATGGACGATGGCATCGCACTCGCGGATGTGGCCGAGGAACTTGTTGCCGAGGCCGGCACCCTGGCTTGCGCCCTTGACGAGGCCGGCGATGTCCACGAACTCCACGATAGCGGGGGTCTTCTTGTTGGTCTGCCAGATCTCAGCCAGCTTATCCAGCCGCTTGTCCGGCACGGCCACGATGCCGCTGTTGGGCTCAATGGTGCAGAAGGGGTAGTTTGCAGCCTCCGCGTTCTTGGTGGAGGTGATGGCGTTGAACAGAGTGGACTTGCCGACGTTGGGCAGGCCGACGATACCGAGTTTCATTTCAGATTTCTCCTTTTATAGTCATGGATGACAGAGCATTTTACAGAATGACTCCGGGTCATTTTTACATACACATCTATTTTATCATGCCTGCGGCGGCTCTTCAAGACCTTTCCGGAAGCAGAAGAAGGGGCAGATGGGCGATATGTGATTGATTTTTCACTTTCGAATCGGTTGAAAGCGCCTGCAAACTATGATATAATGCATGGAAGAGCGCGCTTTAGAAGGGGGAAGTCTGCCCTTTTGCGCTCGGGAAGCATTGGAATTGTGTAAAATAGAGGGACTAGACTCGAGAAAGGAAAACAAAATGAATTATCCTGTCGAATATACTGTGATTGCGGAAAATGAAAAAATCTATATTGAGGGCGGCGCCGATTATTGGGGACTGTTCAACTACCTCATCGGCGACTATCTGCGGGACGCGGTCCTGAGTGAGACTCGCTCGGCTGTCTGGAGCAGCGCCAAGAAGGGTTCTACTGAGCCGCTGCAGAACTGGTTCAAGAACTTCAAGAGCATGGGGATCATGGGTATGATCGGCTACATCTATGGTATCTACCACCTGGGCGAGAAGATCGACACTTACCTGAGCAAGAAGAACTCTGTCTCTTATACACATCTCCGAGCCCACGAGACACTGAGCGATCTCGTA
>URNM01000156.1 GCA_900549185.1 uncultured Collinsella sp.
AGAGCGCTTGACTGGCAGTCAAGAGGTCAGGGGTTCGATCCCCCTCGTCTCCACCATCGTGAATGCAAGGCCACTCAATCGAGTGGCTTTTTTATTTGTAAAATTTTGCCGGCAGCAGCAGTTGTCGCAAATTTTGCGACAACTGCTGCCCAAAAAGTTGCGCAATTACCTTCCCGGTTTTGTACATAGTTTGTTAGCCAAACATAATAGTTTGAGCAATTCACGCCGCCAGCAATACAACTCAGGCAGTGCTCACCAACCCATACACCCCCATAAACCTGCGGCAATGCGTGCAAGGCAGCGCGATATCCCCCATAACCACGGCAAATAAACAATATGTTGCTCAACACACCCCAAAACGTATGGGCTAGCTGCTGTGCTAAGATACTTAACGTTACATGGGTTCAACTGTGCTCACGGCTCCAGCTAGTCACAAAGCGCAGGCTCGATCGGCATCCGGCCGTAACGGCGGTGCTAGAAAAACCACGAGCTCCAATAGAGTAGTTATGAGTATCGCATCGAATGACTTTGTTCTTGTCTAAGTGCAAGCTGTTATTTCGATCGATATTTCATGATAAACGTGCAGCAGTCCTACAGCTGTTTGCATGCGGTCCAGTTTTGTTCCCGCTTGACTGGGTCGCACGCAGCCAGCTGGGGACGCGGTCTTTTTGCGATACACGTCCGCGTCTCTAGCCACTGCGCTTATACATACCGTTCACGGTGGGGCAGAGCCACGTGCTTGTCTAACTGGGCTCAGGGTTTGAATATGGAGCGCCTTCGCGCACAAGCGCCCTGGCGAAGCCATACCCAAACCCCGTGAGCCACACGTAAGACAGCAAGGGGGTGGTGCTCGTGTGGTATGTGATCCAGGTCATTAACGGTCGCGAAGACGTAATGCGCGAGCGCATCGAGCGTGTGGTGCCGGCCGGTGCCATACAGGAGCTTTTTTATCCCCAATTTCAAACCGAGATTAAAGTACACGGTGAATGGGTCAATACGACCAAGCCACTCTTTCCCGGTTACCTTATCTGCGATACGGCAGATCCCCGCACCGTGCAACAGTATCTGCTACACATGGACGACTTTGCCCGGGTGCTATCCCAGGACGGTCAGTTTGTGCCGCTGGAAAAAGAAGAGGTCCAGCTTATTGGCGGCTTTACGCATAGGGGAGAGCGCGTAGTGCCCATGAGCGAGGCCCTAAAGGACGGCGACCAGGTTGTAGTGACGGCAGGTCCGCTGCTGGGCCACGAAGCCCTTATCAAAACCATTAACAGACGCAAGAGCACTGCTTATTTGGAGCTCGACCTGTGCGGCCGACGCGTAACTACGCGCGTTGGCCTTGCCGTGCTTTCAGCCGAGCAGCGCGCAATGCGAAACCTTAAAAAGGCGATCGCCTAGCTGCGGGCGACTGTTTAAAGGGACAGGGAGGTTCCTCGGGTCGGTGAGGTAGGTTTGAAGGAAATAGTGTCAGACAAAACTGAATATTCAGAAGGAGCGCCGGTGGGTGCCGCGCTTGTTGCCAAGGCTATGAGCGGCAGCGATGCGAGCATGCGCTACAAGGCCATGCAGGCCGTGAAGGACTGGGACCGTACGCGCCTGGCATACCGCACCGTCAAGCGCGCTTTTGACATCTTGTTTAGTGGCTGCGTGCTGGTCGTCATCGCCATTCCCAGCCTGGTACTGGCCGCGGCCATCCGCCTGGAGAGCGAGGGCAACCCGTTCTACAGCCAGATTCGCGTGGGCCAGACCCACCGCGACGGCAGCTTGTCCACCTTCCGCATGTGGAAGTTTCGCTCTATGTACAAAGACGCCGACGAGCGCCTCGCCGAGCTCAAGGGGCAGAACGAGATCGCCGGCGCCATGTTCAAGATGAGGGAGGACCCCCGCGTCACCAAGATCGGCAAGTTCATCCGCAAGCACTCCATCGACGAGTTCCCGCAGTTCCTGAACGTGTTCCTGGGCCAAATGTCCGTCGTTGGTCCTCGCCCGCCGCTGCCCAACGAGGTGGCCGAGTACACCGAGTACGACCTGCAGCGCCTGGCTGTGAAGCCTGGGATCACCGGCTGGTGGCAGGTTACCGACCGCAACTCAACTGGGTTTGACGGAATGGTGCAGCGTGACTTGGAGTATATCGCCAAGCGTGGCTTCATCACCGATCTCAAGATTGTCGCACTTACAGTAATTGAGGTCATCACCGGTAAGGGTGCGTGCTAATGCTTCAGGACTATTCTAAATTCGTTGAACTCAAGCGCGTTCCCGTAATCGATGTTCCGATCACGGGAACCAATATGTCTGAGTGTGTCGAGTTTCTCACTCGCCATATAGATGAGCTACATGGCGAATATATTTGCGTTTCCAATGCTCATACCTCGGTTATGGCCCATGACGACCCTTCCTATTGGGCCTGCCAAGCTGACTCCCTCATGTCCGTTCCCGACGGCAAGCCTTTATCTGTCGTCGGACGTAAAACAATAGAGTCTATGGGGCGTGTAACTGGACCCGATCTGATGCGAGAGATATTCAATATTTCCTTGCAGCAAGGATGGAGCCATTACTTCTACGGTAACGAGCAGAAGAATCTCGACGCTCTTAAAAATTCACTTCAAGAGGAATATCCAGGCCTCGAAATCGCTGGCATGGAGCCTTCGGTTTTCCGACCGCTCTCCGACAGCGAGAAGCGAGACCTTTCGCGACGCATCACTGATTCGGATGCAGACTTCGCATGGATTGCTCTTGGCGCGCCCCGTCAAGAAGTTCTTATGCACGAGCTCAAGGGAGGGCCACAACCGTTGATGATCGGTGTTGGCGGAGCGTTCAACGTTCTCGCCGGCGTGGTGCCAGAGGCGCCGATGTGGATGCAAAACCTGAGTCTCGAGTGGCTATACAGACTTATTCAAGAGCCGAAGCGGCTTTTCAAACGATACCTCGTAACTAATACGAAATTTCTCTTTTACCAGTTTACAAAAGCCAAACGTAAGGAAGGCAAATAGATGAACGATTCGACCACCTTTAAAGACAAGACCCTCATGATCACGGGCGGTACCGGCTCGTTCGGCAACACCGTGCTCAAGCATTTCATGAACACCGACCTGGCCGAGATCCGCATCTTCTCCCGCGACGAGAAGAAGCAGGACGACATGCGCCACCGCCTGCAGGAGAGGTCCCCCGAGCTCGCCTCCAAGGTGCGCTTCTTCATCGGCGACGTCCGCAACGCCCAGAGCGTGCGCGACGCCATGCACGGCGTGGACTACATCTTCCACGCCGCCGCCCTCAAGCAGGTGCCCTCCTGCGAGTTCTTCCCCATGGAGGCCGTGCGCACCAACGTCATCGGCACTGACAACGTCCTGCACGCCGCCATCGAGGAGGGCGTGGACCGCGTCGTGTGCCTGTCCACCGACAAGGCGGCCTACCCCATCAACGCCATGGGCAAGTCCAAGGCCATGATGGAGTCCATCATCTACGCCAACGCCCGCAACGGCGCCGGCCGCACCACCATCTGCTGCACCCGCTACGGCAACGTCATGTGCTCGCGCGGCAGCGTCATCCCGCTGTTCATCGACCGCATCCGCAAGGGCCTGTCTCTTATACACATCTCCGAGCCCACGAGACACT
>URNM01000157.1 GCA_900549185.1 uncultured Collinsella sp.
CGCCGTAAGTGTCGGCGACAAAGGCAACGTCGAGACCAGAGAGCTCGGCGAGCTTCTTGGCGACGGGCTCGAGGGACAGCTCGGGCTGGAAGCCGGTGCCATCGGGACGGCCGAGGTGGCTCATGAGGATGACGCGAGCGTTGTGCTCAACGAGATAGTTGATGGTGGGCAGGGCAGCCTTGATACGGGTGGTGTCGCCAACGACGCCATCCTTGATAGGCACGTTGAAGTCAACGCGGACGAGAACGCGCTTGCCGTCGACATCGATGTCGCGGACGGTCTTCTTGGTAAAGGCCATGTTTGCTTCTACCTTTCGTACGTGTCTGCCTCCCATTACGGCAGACGATTTCCTATAAAAAGGGCGCGACCCTAGGGTGTAAGCCCTATAAGGCCGCGCCCTTCTTTAGACGCTCAACGAGCTATTCGCTAAAAGCTAAATTAAGCAACGAACTTCTCGAAGTACTTGATGGTGCGGACCATCTGAGAGGTGTAAGAGTTCTCGTTGTCGTACCAAGAGGTGACCTGAACGAGGGTCTGGCCGTTGCCGAGGTCAGAGCACATGGTCTGAGTGGCGTCGAAGATGGAGCCGTGGGTCTCGCCGATGATGTCGGTGGAGACGATGTCGTCCTCGTTGTAACCGAAGGTCTCGGAGATGGTGGCAGCGTAGGCCTTCATAGCGGCGTTAACCTCGTCGACGGTGACCTTCTTGTCAACGACAGCGTAGAGGTTGGTGATAGAGCCGGTCGGCGTCGGGACGCGCTGGGCGGCACCGATGAGCTTACCGTTGAGCTCGGGGAGAACCAGGCCGATGGCCTTGGCAGCACCGGTGGTGTTGGGGACGATGTTGACGGCGCAGGCGCGGCTACGACGCTTGTTGCCCTTGCGCTGCGGGCCGTCGAGCGGCATCTGGTCGCCGGTCCAGGCGTGAATGGTGGTCATGATGCCGGACACGATGGGAGCGAAGTCGTTCAGACCCTTGGCCATCGGGGCGAGGCAGTTGGTGGTGCAGGAAGCAGCGGAGATGATGTTGTCCTCAGCGGTCAGCGTCTCATGGTTGACGTTGTACACGATGGTGGGCAGATCGCTGCCGGCCGGAGCGGAGATGACGACCTTCTTGGCGCCAGCGTTGATGTGGGCCTGAGCCTTAGCCTTGCTGGTGTAGAAGCCGGTGCACTCGAGAACGACGTCGACGTCGAGGTCGCCCCAAGGCAGGTTGTTGGCGTCGGCCTCCTTGTAGATCTTGATCTCCTTGCCGTCAACGGTGATGGAATCCTCGCCAGCAACGACCTCGTGATCGCGAGCGTAGTTGCCCTGCGTGGAGTCGTACTTCAGCAGGTAAGCGAGCATATCGGGAGAGGTGAGGTCGTTGATAGCGACGATCTCGGAGCCCTCATGACCGAACATCTGACGGAAAGCCAGACGACCGATGCGACCGAAGCCGTTAATAGCAACCTTTACTGCCATTGTGTCTCCTTTCGTAAGGCCCCCGCGAGCTACAGCGCCCGCCGTTGAGGCCCACAAACTAACCACTCGCCTAATATACCTTTTTTTTGACTTGAATTTCACGAGAATGCTCGAAATTGAAAATCAAATTTACGTTAAAACGTTTTAAAGAATAAAATAGCAGCTAAATCCGTATATAAGTCGATACTTCAAACTACTTGTTTGCTTCAATGAGCTTTTCAAGCCTCAAAACGCGATGGTACAGGGCAGACTTCGACAAGGGAGGGTCAGCCATCTCGCCCAGATCGCGCAGCGACAGATCGGGATAGCGCTCGCGTAGGTCGCAAAAGACCGCCAAGGCGTCCGGAAGCGTGTCGCGCAAACCCCGCTGTTCGAGCTCATCGATCAACGCAAGCTGATGTTGGGCGGCACCCGCACTTCTGGTCTGGTTGGCGAGCTCGGCATTCACGCGACGGTTCACATCGTTCTTAACCAACTTGACCGCGCGCGCCTCCTCGATCTCGGCAACGCTGCGCTTGGCACCAATCAGCTTTAGAAGATGCTCGATTTCCTCGGCGCTCTTAATGTAGACAGCAAAGGATCCGCGCCGCGCGTTAACGCGCGCATGGGCCCCAATCTGCTCCAATAGATCGCAAAGCCCCCGGGCATACTGCTCGCCCTGCACCGCGATCTCCAAATGAAAGTCGCCGCGGGGATCGGCCACGAAACCGCCGGCGATGAGCGCGCCGCGAATGTAGGCAAGCCTGCAGCAGGGACGAGCAACGATGTGCCGGGGAACACCGGCGACGAGCCCTCCCCTGCGGTCGAGAATGCCCAGCAGCACCAGAGCCTTGTCCAGGTCGGGTTGATCGGGCAGGGTAATGAGATAGTTACGGACCTTATGCAAGACCGATTTACGAACGGTGAATTCCGTTTTGAGCTTAAGGATGCGATGCGTCAGTGTGATCATCGTGCGCGCGACGGCACCCGTCTCGGTCGCGACCGTCAAACGATACCGCCCGGAGCCGGCCAGCGAAAGTGTACCGCTCACACGCGTCAGGGCGGCAAGCGTCGACAAATCGCAGTATTCACATTCGGGTTCGCAGCGCGCGAGCTCGTCACGCACCTCGGCGGTAAACGACATGCAGACCTATGCTTTCGTGTTGGCGCGCGACAGGTCGCGATGGGAAATGCTCACGTGATACTGGGCGCCTTCCAAATAACGTGCCGTGGCCTCGGCGATGGCAACACTGCGGTGTTGACCGCCCGTGCAACCGATGGCAATAGAAAGCTGTGGCTTGCCCTCCGCGATATAGCCGGGCATGACCGTATCGAGCAGCTGCGTCCAGGCCTTCCAGAACTCCTGCGTCTTGGGATGGTCCAGAACAAAATCAGAGACCTTTTTATCGAGACCGGTCATCGTGCGCATCTCGGGATCGTAGAACGGATTGGGCAGGAAGCGAACGTCGATCATAATGTCCGCCTCGACGGGCATGCCGTGCTTAAAGCCAAACGAGAACACGTGGACGTCCATGAGCTGCTGGTCGGACAGCTCGGAAAATGCCATACGTAGCTTGTTGCGCAGCGCAGAGGTGCGCAGACGGCTCGTGTCGATAATCATATCGGCTCGGTCGCGCACGCCCTGCAGCTGAAGGCGCTCGCGCTGAATGGCATCGGCCGTAGTCTCCCCCGGCTTGGCAATGGGATGACGGCGGCGATTTTCGCTGTAGCGACGAATCAGCACCTCGTCAGAAGCCTCCAGGAACACGATGTCGCAGCTCATCTCGCGCTCTTCGAGCGCGGCGACCGCATCGAGCAACTCGTCAAACAGTCCCTGGCTACGCAAATCGCAGGTGACGGCGAGATGCCTGCCCACGCCCGTATTGATGCCGACGAGCTCGGCAAGCTGGGCGATGAGACGCGGAGGCAGGTTATCGATGCAAAAATAGCCCATGTCCTCGAACACGTGCATGGCCTGTGTGCGGCCCGATCCGGACATTCCGGTGATGATGACGATATCGGGGATGCGCTCCGAGCGCTCCGCCGCATCCATGGCATCTCCCTTTTGCATGTGCTGCCTCCCAAAAACAAGCGCGGGACCCAGCAACCCCTGTCTCTTATACACATCTGACGCTGCCGACGACTAGTCGAGTGTAGA
>URNM01000158.1 GCA_900549185.1 uncultured Collinsella sp.
GGACGGGGGCTTCTCTCCGGAACGTCCTCGGACATGCAAAGAGGCTCCGCATCGCGCTTCGCGCTGCGGAGCCTCTTTGCGTCCTGCGGAATGTTCCGGAGAGAAGCCCCCGTCCCGCCCCCGGATTCCCTGCGTTTACGGCCTTGAGGTCGGCGTGGGCGGAGATTGTGGCTGATGGGGATACGCATCCCGGTTGCTGTTTCGCGCTTTGCGCGAAAGGCGCACCACTTTGGGATGGGTGGGGTACGTGGTTGTTGTGGCAGCTGATCCCCACCATAAATTACCCTCGGCATACTTGCACGAATATCCACTCGTGCTACACTTGTCCTTGCTGTTTCAGGGCGGGGTGGAATTCCCCACTGGCGGTAAATTGGGCGGTGCCAAAGGGGTGCCGTGGCGCAGGCGAGGACCTGCGTCGAGCCGATGAGTCCGCGACCCGTGTGTGCGTTGGTTCGCATGCCGGCTGAACTGGTGAGATCCCAGTACCAACGGTTAGAGTCCGGATAAAAGAGGCAGGTGATCTTATGTCTGAACAGTCGCAGCATATCCATTTTGAGAACACGAATAGGTGGAGCACCAAACAGCTCGTTACCATGGCGCTGATGTGTGCCTTGGGCGCCCTGTTTATGTACGTGCAGCTGCCTATCCTTCCTTCGGCGCCGTTTTTGACGTATGACCCGTCGCTGGTGCCGGCGATGGTGTGCGGTTTTGCGTATGGTCCTGGCGCCGGCACTGCTGTTGCCGCCATGGCGATCGTTATCCATGCGCTCACCACGGGTGACTGGGTCGGCGCGCTTATGAACCTGGTTGCCACGCTGGGCTACATTCTGCCCGCGGCTACCGTTTACCAGAAGATGCACACCTATAAGGGTGCCGTGATTGGCCTGGTGCTCGGCGTCATTGCCGCTACGGCGCTGTCTATGGTCGCAAACCTTACCATTGGCGTTTGGTTCTGGTATGGCTCGGTCGATGCGATCGCCCCGCTCATGATTCCTGCCGTACTGCCGTTCAACCTTATCAAGACCGTGCTTAACTCGGTGTTGACGCTGGTGGTGTATAAAGCAGTCTCCAACCTCATCACGCCTAAAAAGGACCAGGTCAAAGGCCGCGCATGATTGAGTGTCGGGGCGTTTCCTTTAGCTATGACGGTGCCGCCCAGGCGCTTGACGGCATCGATCTGAGCATTAAGGACGGCGAGTTTTTCTGCATCCTCGGTGGCAATGGGTCGGGTAAGTCGACGTTTGCCAAGCATCTGAATGCGCTGCTGCAGCCCGATGCGGGCACGGTGCGCATTAACGGCATGGATGCGTCCGATCCCGAGCTGGTCTACGACATTCGTTCGACCGCGGGCATGGTATTCCAGAATCCCGATGATCAGCTGGTGGCAACGCTTGTCGAAGATGACGTTGCGTTCGGTCCCGAAAACCTTGGCGTGCCATCGGCGCAAATCGCGCAGCGCGTACGCGAGGCGCTGAAGGGTGTGGGCCTGGTGGGCTTTGAGCGCCACGAGACCCACGCGCTTTCGGGTGGCCAAAAGCAGCGCGTGGCGCTTGCCGGTGTGCTCGCCATGGAGCCGCGCGTTCTCATTTTGGATGAGGCTTCCTCGATGCTTGATCCGCGTGGGCGCAAGGGCCTCATGAAGGCTTGCCGCGCGTTGCACGATCGCGGCATGACCATCGTGATGATTACGCACTTTATGGAAGAGGCCGCCGAGGCCGATCGTGTCGCGGTGTTTCGGGCGGGGCGCGTTGCCATGCTCGGTACGCCCGAGGAAATCTTGACGCGAGCGGACGAACTTGCGCAGCTCAACCTTGACATGCCAGAGTCGTGCCGTTTGGGCATGGCGCTTCGTGCGAAGGGCGTGCCCGTTTGCGCGCAGGTACGTGAGGCGGATATGGTCGCCGAGATTGCGCAAGCTTATGCCGAGCGAAGTGGGGCAGGCATCGCGGGGCAGTCTTCCGTATCCCAGTTGGAAATCGCTGACGGCACTGTTCCGGTAGACAACGAGGGCAACGCGTCGGAGCCCGTCATCGAGCTATTCCGTGTTTCGTACAGTTATTCGCTCAGTCCGCGCGAGCGCCGCCGCTGGCATAAGCGCTCGGCCACTGCGGGCAAATCGAGCAAACAGGCTCTCTGGGGAAATGACCCCAGCAGCCCGTGGGCGCTGCGCGATGTATCGCTGACGGTGCGTCGCGGCGAGTTCCTGGGGCTAGCAGGCCATACCGGCTCGGGTAAATCGACGCTGGTCCAGCATCTCAACGGGCTGATCCGTCCGCAGGAGGGAAGCATTTGCGCGCTGGGGCTCGACCTATCAAACAAGAAAGACGCCGCTGCGGTTAAGGCCAAGGTCGGCGTGGTGTTTCAGTATCCTGAGCGTCAGCTGTTTGCCGAAACCGTGGCGCAGGACGTGGCGTTTGGTCCGCATAACCTTGGCTTGCCGCAAGATGAAGTCGACCGTCGTGTCGAGTCATCGCTCTCGCGCGTGGGCCTCGACCTTTCCACGGTCGGCGACAGGAGTCCCTTTGAGCTTTCGGGCGGTCAGCAACGGCGCGTGGCATTCGCCGGCGTGCTCGCCATGGAGCCCGAAGTCCTGGTGCTCGATGAACCCATGGCGGGGCTCGATCCGGCTGCGCGCAGGGATTTCCTAGGGCTCATCGATCGACTTCACCGCGATGGCCTGACCGTTGTCATGGTTTCGCACAGCATGGATGACCTGGCCAATTGCTGCGACCGTATCGTCGTAATGAACGAAGGCGCGGTGTTTGCCGAGGGCACGCCCGCTCAGGTTTTTGCGCATGCGGATGAGCTTAAATCAATCGGCTTGGGTGTTCCCGCTGCCCAACGTATGGCGCTGGCGCTTGCGAAGGCAGGCGTGCCGCTGCGCTTTGACGGCCTCTATACGGTTGAGTCGCTGGCAGATGAGTTGGTGGACCTGCTAATCGGTCGCTCGGGCGGTTCCTCTAACGTCGCGGACATTGCTAAATCCAAGACGGTCGTGCGAGAGAAGGACTGCTGATGGAGGCGTTTTCGTTTGGCAGCTACTATCCCGGCGATAGTGCGATCCACCGCCTGGACCCGCGAACTAAGTTGCTCTTGGGCTTTGTGTTTCTGATCACGACGCTCACAGTCAGCAGCTTCCGCGGACTGGCCCCTGTCGCAATTTTCGTCGTGCTGATCTATGCCGTGTCTCGGGTGCCGGTTCGTCGCGTTCTGTCGTCGATGGCGCCGCTGCTGGCAATCGTCGTCGTGGTCGCGGTGCTCAACCTGTTTTCCGACCAGAGTGGCCGCATCCTGTGGCAGCTTGGCTTTTTGCAGGTGAGCGAGGGCTCGCTGCGTTCTGCGGCGTTTGTGGCGTGCCGCCTGACGTTGATGATGGCCGGCATGAGCGCCGTTACACTCACCACGCCGACGCTCGACCTCACCGCGGGCTTTGAACGTCTGCTCGCACCATTTGCGCGCGTGGGGCTTCCGGCGCACGAGCTCGGCACTGTCTCTTATACACATCTCCGAGCCCACGAGACACTGAGCGATCTCGT
>URNM01000159.1 GCA_900549185.1 uncultured Collinsella sp.
TCGACTAGTCGTCGGCAGCGTCAGATGTGTATAAGAGACAGAAATTATGGGATGGGCTTTTCTCGACAGCCGTCGGGGGAAGCCCGTCCCATTTTTATGCGCTACCTACGAAGGCTGTCCCCAACGACTAGTCACTGGGGACGTTCCTAAATGACTAGGTATGGCTGCTGGGCCTAGGCTGTTAGGTCCAGCTCGTAGAGGAAGCTTTCGCGCGGCATGTCGTGACGGCGCTCTTCGCGGTTGGCGCGGTGCGTGGCCGCGCGCTTAAAGCCGTGCAACTCGTAGAACTTCCACGAGCAGTTGGAATCGGTGTACAGGTGCGCCCTCGTCGCCCCGCGCGAGGACAGGTACGAGACCGCGGCGTCGAGCAGCACCGATCCCACGCCCAGGCCGTGGACGTCAGAGTCGACGGCGAGCAGCGTGACCTCGTTGTCGTGTGGTAGCGGGCTGCTCTCGAGCAGGCGGTTGTTGGTTCGGATGGTTGCTCGCACAAACGAGAGATACTCGGCGCAGGCATCGGACTCCAACTCACGCATCTGCGATAGCAGCGCACGTTCGGTATCCATCCAATGTTCCTTGACGGTGGCGCCGGAGCTCTGTCCCGCACGTGCGAGCGCAATGCCGCGCGCCTGACCGTCGATTACGGCAACCTGCGAAAACGTCGACGACGAAAGGCAATAGGCGAGGTCGCACGCGGCCTCAAGGCGGTTGTACTCATCGTTATCCGAATTGTTATGCCAAAGCTGCTGCAGAATCAGCGCGATGGCGTCGAAGTCTTCGGTATCAAACGGTCGGTAGAGAACCCGCGAGACCATGGTGCCTCTTTCTTTTGCGGATGCATATCGAGCACAGTTCTACCACGCTATTGGCATCTAATTATGGTGCCCCTGTGTTCCATGAACTCACCGTGCCCGGTGCCGTGCCCATCCCCTCCGCTCGCAAACTTTTTCTGCACATGCGTCCGTTGCGGGGTGCATCGATGCGCTCGATGCGCTACATTAAATCAGTATTTTCAATGCCGCTGCGCGAGCGCTGCAGATCGACGTATCACCGACTCACAGAGCACGGCGGCGTACCAGACAGGAGGACTGCATGGGATCTGATGTGAAGATCGCACGCGCGTTGATCTCGGTTACCGATAAGACGGGCGTCGTCGATTTCGCACGGACGCTGGTCGATGACTTTGGCGTCGAGATCATCTCTACGGGCGGCACGGCTCGTGCCATCGAGGACGCGGGCGTTCCCGTAACCCCCATCGAGGAGTTCACGGGCTATCCCGAGATGATGGACGGCCGCGTTAAGACCCTGCACCCCAAGGTTCACGGCGCGCTGCTGGCCCGTCGCGATTCCGAGCAGCACATGCAGGAGGCGGCACAGCACGGCATTAAGCTGATCGACCTGGTCGTCGTCAACCTGTACGAGTTCGAGAAGACCGTCGCCAACCCCGAGGTCACCTTTGCGGATGCCATCGAGCACATCGACATCGGCGGTCCCTCCATGCTGCGCTCTGCCGCCAAGAACGCCGCGAGCGTTACCGTCATCTCCGACCCGGCCGACTATGATGCCGTCCTGGCCGAGATGCGCGAGACCGGTGGCTGCACCACGCTTTCCACCCGTCGTCGCCTGCAGGTGAAGGTCTACCAGACCACCGCCGCCTACGACACGGCTATCTCCCGTTGGCTTGCCGCCCAGGCAAGCGACGTGGCGGACACCTCTGCCAAGCTCGAGATCTCGCTGGAGAAGGTCGACGACCTGCGCTATGGCGAGAACCCGCAGCAAAAGGCCACGGTCTATCGCTTTGCCGAGGGTTGCGAGAATACCGCGAGCTCGCAGTTCCCGCTCGTGGGCTCCGAGCAGATCCAGGGCAAGCCGCTCAGCTACAACAACTATCTGGATGCCGACGCCGCTTGGAACCTGGTCCGCGAGTTCGACGAGCCGGCCTGCGTGATCCTCAAGCATCAGAACCCCTGCGGCTCCGCCGTGGCCGAGGGCATCACGGCCGCCTACGACCGCGCCTTCGCCTGCGATCCCAAGAGCGCCTTTGGCGGCATCATCGCCTGCAACCGCGAGGTTCCCTATGAGCTGGTTGAGCACTTTGCCGATCAGAACAAGCAGTTCGTCGAGGTTATCATCGCCCCGAGCTACACTGCCGAGGCGCTCGAGCGCATGGCCAAGCGCCCCAACCTGCGCGTGCTGGCTACCGGCGGCGTGGACCACGGCGCCCAGGTGGAGCTGCGCTCCGTCGACGGCGGCATGCTGGTGCAGGAGGTCGACCACGTGACCGAGGACCCCGCGACCTTTACGTTCCCCACCGATCGCAAGCCCACCGATGCCGAGATGGCCGAGCTCGAGTTTGCCTGGAAGGTCTGCAAGGGCGTCAAGTCCAACGCCATCCTGGTCTCCAAGGGCAAGGCCGGCATTGGCATGGGCCCCGGTCAGCCCAACCGCGTTGACTCTGCGCTGCTTGCCTGCGAGCGCGCCGAGGACTTCTGCGAGCGTGAGGGCGTGGAGAAGGGTGGCTTTGCCTGTGCAAGCGACGCGTTCTTCCCGTTCCGCGACAACGTCGACGTGCTTGCTGCGCACGGCGTGACCTGCATCATCCAGCCCGGCGGCTCCAAGCGCGACGACGAGAGCATCCAGGCCTGCAACGAGCACAATATTGCTATGGTGTTTACAGGCGCCAGGCATTTTAGGCACTAAGTTTCGCCCTGGGACAAAATAATCTCCGCAAAAGACGGCTGCTCCGTTTGGAGGGCCGTCTTTTTGGTATAAGAGGACGGAATGACTAACACGAAAGGTATGACCATGCCCCAGATTGATGATGCCGAGCTGTTTGGCAATGCCGAGGATCAGCGTGCGTACGAGGACTTTTGCGCCAATCAGGAGGCGGTCGAGAAGTTTACGCTCGATAAGCCCGCGCTTGTATGCCGTTGGCGCATGTCCAACAAAAAGGTGCCCATGCTCAACCGTCACATCCGCGCGCTGTCTGAGCGCCTGGTGCAGGGCGAGCCGCTTACCCATAACATGCTCAGCTGGGCAAAGCAGCACGTTGAGTGGTCGCTTGCCGAGGGCGATTACACCGCGCGCGACGGCGTGCTCATGCTGGTGATCGACATCAACGGCAACGCCGCCATGACGGTGGGGGAGTACGAGCCGCTCGCCGATACGTCGGCCAAGGCGCTGCGTGCCCGCTCCGCCGAGGCCCGCTCCGAGGCCGACGAAACCGGCGTGGCGCCCGAGCTGCTCGCCGCCGTCAACAACGGCGAGCTTGCCTTTGTGGCGCCGGCGGACGAGTGCCTGTGCGGCACGGCGACGCTCATCGAGCAGCTGGCCCAGACCAAGGGCATCCCGGTCACGCGCGTAGATATTCCCGCGCAGCTCAAGGGCGCGCTGTTCCTAGTGAGCGACGAGCACGGCGTGGTCCCCGCAACCGAGACGGACGCCGCCGAGGCCGACGCCGCCACGGTCGCCTTCTTTGCCGACGGCTACGACTGTCTCTTATACACATCTGACGCTGCCGACGACTAGTC
>URNM01000160.1 GCA_900549185.1 uncultured Collinsella sp.
TCTACACTCGACTAGTCGTCGGCAGCGTCAGATGTGTATAAGAGACAGGTGTGGGGTCGACGGTGGCCGAAAGCGCGACGAGGATGCCGAGCTGGATGGCGGGGCGCAGCAAGAAAGGCCCGATGCCCTGGAGCATCACGTCAACCAAAAGCTCGACGACGGTCAATGCGATAAGGATATAGGACAGACGGGCGGCATTGCGGCGCTGGTTCTTGATGAGGTCCAGGCCAAAGATGATCAAGATGACGGCACTGGCAGCCGAGAGCATGATGCCGGCGACAATCAGTCCGACCGCGACGAGCGTGTTGTCGCCGAGCTTGGCGGCGGCGTTGCCGTTGATGAGTGCGGTGATGACCTGCCACATAAAGGCGCCGACCGACGGGAGCGTGCCCACGCCGGACAGGATGCACAGGACGGCGTATACCTTAATGATGAGGGGGATCTTCTTGACCTCCGTGGCGCTGGGGACGCTGGGGTCGAGTTCGTTTCGATCCATACATAACCTTTCTCGTTTTGCTGTAGGTACAAGGATACGCCGCCGACCTGCCAAAAGACAGGACGAACGTCCCAATTGCAACAATGCAAACCCCAACGGCGGGCGAGACGCGTCGCAACGGAAGTATGCGGGATCGTCGGCCCCGAGGCGGTTGCCCAATAAAATGTTTGGCTGCAAAACGGATTATAAGCTCGGTGGGCTTTTAAAAAGCGCTGTTCATGCGCGGGAGTGCTTGTCTTGCCGTGCGTATAATAGGGCAGGTAACGCCAAATAACGAGGCTCTGAGGGGATGCCATGTCTCAAGAAACCATCCGCGCGGCCGAGCGTGCCGCGGGACAGGTGAAGACCATGTCGACGTATGATCCGGACTCCGACCAGCTGCATGAGGAATGCGGCATTTTTGGTGTGTGGGCACCCGATCGCGATGTGGCCCGACTGACGTACTTTGGCCTGCGTGCGCTACAGCATCGCGGCCAGGAATCGGCGGGGATCGCCGTGGGTGATGGCGGCACGGTTATGGTCCGCAAGGATCTGGGCCTGCTCGACCGCGTGTTCTCCAACGCCGACCTGTCGACGCTCTCCGGCCAGCTGGCCGTGGGCCACGTGCGCTATGGCACTGCCGGTGCCAAGAGCTGGGAAGCCTCGCAGCCGCATCTTTCCACCATCAACAGCGTCATTATCGCGCTTGCTCACAACGGCACTCTGGTCAACACCGACGAGCTACGCCGCCAGCTGATCGAGCTGGGCGTGCCGTTCCTCTCCAATTCGGATTCCGAGGTCGCGACCAAGCTTATCGGCTACTTTACTCAGCGTACAGGCCATCTGCGCGAGGGCATTCGCAAGACCATGGAGCTCGTGCGTGGCGGCTACGCCATGACGCTCATCAACGAGCAGGCGCTCTACGCATTCCGCGATCCGCACGGCATTCGCCCGCTCGTGCTGGGCAAGCTGGTGGACGAGGGTCTGGACCAGGCCGATGCCGCATCCGTTTCGCAGCTGCCGTCTCAGGACGGCGCCGCGACGGCCGACTCCGCCGTCCATGTCACGCGCGCCGGCGGTTGGGTCGTTGCTTCCGAGACGTGCGCGCTCGACATTGTGGGCGCCGAGTATGTTCGTGACGTCCGTCCCGGCGAGATCTTGCGCATCAGCGCCGAGGGTCTGGTATCCGAGCAGGGCGTGCCTGCAGCCGAAGAGCCCGCAAACTGCATCTTTGAGCAGGTCTACTTTGCCCGCCCCGACTCCATCATGAACGGCAAGAGCGTCTATGCCTGCCGTTACGACATGGGTCGTCAGCTGGCACATGAGGAGCCCGTCGAGGCCGATCTGGTCATCGGCGTGCCCGACTCCGGCCTGCCGCCCGCGGAGGGGTATTCGCACGAGAGCGGTATTCCCTTTGGCGAGGGCCTCATCAAGAACCGCTATGTGGGCCGTACGTTTATCGAGCCCACGCAGGAGCTGCGCGCCATGGGCGTGCGCATGAAGCTCAACCCGCTGCGCGACAACATCGCGGGCAAGCGCCTGGTCGTCATCGACGACTCCATCGTGCGCGGCACCACCATGGTGCAGCTCGTCAAGATGCTGCGCAACGCTGGCGCCAAGGAGATTCATATCCGCATCAACTCGCCCGAGGTCATCTGGCCGTGCTTCTACGGTATCGATACCGACGTGCAGTCGCAGCTTATCAGCGCCAACAAAACGGTCGACGAGATTTGCGAGTACATTGGCGCCGATTCGCTGGCTTTCCTTTCGGTCGAGGGCCTGCTTAAGGTCATGCCCAAGGGCGGTTACTGCGATGCGTGCTTTACCGGCCGCTACCCCGTGGCGATTCCCGAGAGCTTTGGCCGCGACAAGTTCATGGAGGGCTTTAAGCCTCGCAACCTGGACAAACCGCTGCACGTTGACGACGACGCCGTGGTCGAGAAATACGACGACCGCAGCTGGGAAGAGGAGCACGGCGAGGCCTAAAACCTGCCATGTAGGGACAGGTTTATTTTGGTAGGTTTTACCTGCTGTTTTGTTGATATGACGGCGCGTGCTGTTATGGCACGCGCCGAAATGAACGCAACTATGAGCACCGTTTGGCGCCCGGGCGGCGCCACGGTAGTGGGAGAGGAAGGCTCAGATGAGCGACAGCAAGCATGTGACGTACGAGGACGCCGGCGTCGATACCGCCGAGGGCGGCCGCGCCGTTGACGCTATTAAGCAGATGGTTAAGGACACCAACCGTCCCGAGGTCATCGGCGGTATCGGTGGCTTTGGTGGCCTGTTCTCGGCTGCCGCGCTTAAGGATATGGAAGACCCGATTCTGATTAGCGGTACCGACGGCGTGGGCACCAAGCTCGTGCTCGCCCAGATCATGGACCGTCACGAGACGGTGGGCCAGGACCTGGTTGCTATGTGCGTCAACGACATTCTGGCTTCGGGCGCCGAGCCGCTGTTCTTCCTGGACTACGTTGCCATCGGCCACATCGAGGCCGAGCACATGGCAAAGATCATCAAGGGTGTAGCCGACGGCTGTAAGCTCGCGGGCTGCGCGCTCGTGGGCGGTGAGATGGCCGAGCACCCCGGCGTCATGGCTCCTGCCGACTACGACCTTGCCGGATTTACCGTGGGCGTCGTCGACCGTCCCAAGATGCTCGACCCCGCGAACGTCCGCCCCGGCGACGTGATCCTGGGCCTGCCTTCCACTGGCGTGCACTCCAACGGCTACTCGCTCGTGCGCAAGGTCATTGGCGTCGACGGCATTAAGCCGGGCACGCCCGAGGCCGCCGCTAAGGCCGAGGAGCTGAGCCGTCCGCTCGAGGAACTCGGCGGCGCATCGCTGGCAGACGCCCTGCTGGCTCCCACGCGCATCTACGTCAAGCCGATTCTGGAGCTGCTGCGCGGCGGCGCCAACGTGCACGCTATCGCCCACATCACTGGCGGCGGTATTACCGAGAACCTCAACCGCGCGC
>URNM01000161.1 GCA_900549185.1 uncultured Collinsella sp.
ACGAGATCGCTCAGTGTCTCGTGGGCTCGGAGATGTGTATAAGAGACAGCGTTACCACCTTCGCGCCCGCTCCTGCCCCTGCACCCGCGGCTCCCGCCTATGTCGGCCGCCACAGCGCCGTGTTCCCCGAGGACACCGCCCGCATCTCTCGCGAGGGTATCGAACGTGCCGAGGCCATCGCTGCCGGCGTTATGGAGAATCGTCGCCACGAGCGCGTCAACCAGATTCTCGAGGAAGAGATCAATCGCGTTCAGTCTGCGGCGGTGAGGCGCACGGGCCGTGCGTATCTGAGCGTTATCGAGGGTGGTACCGCCAGCCTTGAGCCGCTCTGTGCGGAGGCATAGCGTCTGCATGGTAAAAATCGATCGCAAGTGGGCAGTCGCATCCTGCCTTATGGTGCTGCTGATTTGGGGCAACTCGTTGGTTCCCGGAACGGGGTCTGGCTCACTGAGCCTGTCGATCATGGAGGCCGTTCGCGGCTTTCTGCACGGCATGGGGCTTCCGTACGAGTGGGTGACCAACTTCGTCGTTCGCAAATGCGCGCATTTTACCGAATACATGGTACTCGGCATTCTGGCGATACACGCGTTTGACGTTGAGGGCCGTCGCACCTTTGATGTGCTGCTTCCCGCGGCGGTTTTCCTGCTGCTGATTCCCTCGGTCGACGAGACGATTCAGCTCTTTGTACCCGGTCGTGCCGGCATGATCACCGACGTGATGATCGACTGCTGCGGCGCGATGACGGGCGTTGCGCTTCGATATCTCCTACGATCGCTCATATGTGCCAAAAAGGCCGCCTAGGACACGTTGCTTGGTCCTATAGGCGGCCTCCCTTGTTTGAGGGCTTCTGTTGGGGCCTGAGGGCGTTTCGCCGGGGGCGGCAGGACGCCGTCATGTCCGGCAGACGTGCTTACGACTGAAGCGCCTGTGCACCCAGGGCCAGGCAACCCATGATGCCCTGCTTGCCCTCGAGGCTGTTGTTGACTATGTAGGAATCGATGTCGTTGACCTCGGGCGTGACGATATAGCCGTTGAGCATCTCGGCGCACTTTTTGCGGGCGAGCGGCACGATAGGGGTGTGGTCGGCAACGCCGCCGCCGATGATGATCTTCTGCGGGGCATAGCACAGCGTGTAGGTCATGAGCGCTTGCGCAAGGTATCCGGCAAGCAGGTCCATGGCCTCCGGGTCGTCGGCCATCTCTCCGGCGCTCTTGCCACCCCAGCGCTTTTTGACGCCGGGGCCGGCGATGAGGCCCTCGAGGCAGTTGTCGTGGAAGGGACAGGCGCTATGCTCGCCGATGGTGTCACGTGGGTCGCGCGTGACCAGGATGTGCCCAGCCTCGGGGTGCATCATGCCATGAACGAGCTGGCCACCCGAGAGGACGCCGGCGCCCACGCCGGTGCCGATGGTCAGGTAGACGACATCGGTAAGGCCCTGCGCGCAGCCAAAGGTGACCTCGCCCAAGCAGGCGACGTTGACGTCGGTATCGTAGCCGCAGGGAATATTGAGCTCGTTTTGGATGGTGCCCAGCAGGTCGAAGTAGCGCCATGCCGTTTTGGGCGTCTCCAGGATCTTGCCGTACTGGGGTGAGGCGGGGTTGACTGCGGTGGGGCCAAAGGCGCCGATGCCCAGCGCAGCGATGCCCTTGTCGGCAAACCATGCGTTGACGGCCTCAACGGTCTCCTGCGGGGTCGTGGTCGCGATCTGCTCGCGCTCCAGGACCGTACCGTCTGCATAGCCCGTTGCGCAGACCATCTTGGTGCCGCCGGCCTCGAGCGCTCCGATAAGCTGCTGCTCTGCCATAGTGATCCCCTTCCCAGGATAAGTTGCTCATTGCCTAAAGTGTAGCGCTCTAAACAAAGTAAGAAAGCGCCATAAAAAGCCCCGCAACGCGGCGGACGGCGCGGGGCTTCCTTGGTTGCTTTAGTTGCCAGGCCGTTCTTACCCGCGCGGTTTGATTTTATCACGCAGGAACTTGAGGTTCTCCAGCGCAGCGTTGAGCGTCTCGTCACGCTTGGCAAAGTGGAAGCGGATCAGATGGTTGACGGGCTCGCGGAAGAAGCTCGAGCCGGGTACAGCGCCCACGCCCACCTTTGAGGCCAGGTCCTCGCAGAACTCGAGGTCGCTGTCGTAGCCAAACTCCGAGATATCCATCATCACGTAGTAGGCGCCCTGCGGCACGTTATGCTCAAGACCGATACTATCGAGCCCCTGGCAGAACAGATCGCGCTTGGCGGTATAGAGGTCGAGGACCTCCTGATAATAGCTGTCGTCGAAGTTGAGCGCGGTGACGACGGCTTCCTGCAGGGGAGCGGCGGCACCTACGGTGAGGAAGTCGTGGACCTTCTTGATGCGCTCGGTGATCTGGGCCGAGGCAATGGTGTAACCCAGACGCCAGCCGGTGATGGAGTAGGTCTTGGACAGCGAGCTGCAGCTGATGGTGCGTTCGAACATGCCAGGCAAGGTGGCCATATAGACGTGCTCGTGGGGCGCATAGACGATGTGCTCGTATACCTCGTCGGTGATGCAGTACGCGTCGTACTTTTTGCACAGGTCGGCGATAAAGGTGAGCTCCTCGCGCGTAAAGACCTTGCCGCAGGGGTTCGAAGGGTTGCACAGGACGATGGCCTTGGGGTCGTTGTCGCGGAAGGCAGCCTCGAGTACCTCACGGTCAAAGTCGAATGTGGGCGGGTTGAGCGGCACATAGATGGGCTCGGCACCCGAGAGGATGGTGTCGGCGCCGTAGTTCTCGTAGAACGGCGAGAAGATGACGACCTTGTCGCCGGGGTTCGTGACCGTCATCATGGCGGCCATCATGGCCTCGGTGGAGCCGCAGGTGACCACGATGTTCTGGTTGGGGTTGATCGGCATGCCCATAAAATGTTCCTGCTTGGCGGCAAGCGCCTCGCGCATGGCCTGGGAGCCCCAGGTGATGGAGTACTGGTGGTAGAGCGGGTTGGGGTCGGTGGCGATGGTGCTGAGACTCTCGAGCAGCTGCGCCGGGGGATCAAAGTCGGGGAAGCCCTGCGAGAGGTTGACGGCGCCGTACTTATTGGAGATGCGCGTCATGCGGCGGATGACCGAATCGGTAAACGTTGCCGTGCGATTGGAGAGTTCTTTCATGCTTGTCCTTTCGAACATCGGGGTGGGGCAAGTTTACTCCTATGAAACCGGTGGGATTTGCTCGAAATGGATCGGAAAAACTCTTTTCAAAATTCTTGAAAATTGGGGCTTGCATCGCGTGGCGTTCCTTGCAATAATAGTCGAGCGCGAAGCGCACAGGACACGGTGGGTGTAGCTCAGTTGGCTAGAGCGACGGGTTGTGGTCCCGTAGGTCGAGGGTTCGAGTCCCTTTACCCACCCCAGTTCTTGCTTCGTGTTGATATCGGGTCGTTAGCTCAGTTGGTAGAGCAGGGGACTCTTAATCCCAAGGTCCAGGGTT
>URNM01000162.1 GCA_900549185.1 uncultured Collinsella sp.
TGGGCTCGGAGATGTGTATAAGAGACAGACGTGCTGCACCCCATCGGCTTCGATGCCTTTGGCCTGCCCGCCGAGAACGCCGCCATCAAGCACAACACGCAGGCTGCCGCCTGGACGTATAAGAACATGGATCAGGCGCTTTCCACGATGAAGCGCATGGGCTTCTCCTATGATCTGGATCGAATGGTCAAGACCTGCAGCCCCGATTATTACCGCTGGGGCCAGTGGATCTTTGAGAAGATGTGGGAAAAGGGCCTGGTCTACCGCAAGAAGAACCCGGTCAATTGGTGCCCCACCTGTAAGACTGTTCTGGCTAACGAGCAGGTTACCGAGGGCAAGTGCTGGCGTTGCGGCACCGAGCCCGAGAAGCGCGACCTGGAGCAGTGGTACTTCAAGATTACCGAGTACTCCCAGGAGCTGCTCGACGATCTGGAGAAGCTACCCGGCTGGCCCGAGCGCGTCAAGCAGATGCAGGCCAACTGGATCGGCCGCTCCGAGGGCGCCGAGGTCGACTTTACCCTGTGCGACAAGGATGGCGAGCCCATCGAGGGTGACGAGGGTAAGATCACCGTCTTCACCACGCGAGCCGACACGCTCTTCGGTGTCTCCTTCTTTGTTCTGGCTCCCGAGTACGCGCGCCTGCACGAGCTCGTCGAGGGCACGGAGTACGAGGAGGCCGTCACCAAGATCGTCGAGGACTCCAAGCATATCTCTGCCGTCGAGCGTGCCCAGGGCACCCTCGAGAAGCACGGTGCCTTTACCGGCCGCTATGTGGTGAACCCCGTCAACGGCGAGAAGGTCCCCGTGTGGGTTGCCGATTATGTCGTTGCCGACTACGGCACCGGCGCCGTCATGGCCGTTCCCTGCGGCGACCAGCGTGACTTTGAGTTCGCCCGCAAGTACGATCTGCCTATTGTGCCGATCATCCTGGACGATGACGACGGCGCTGCCTTCGAGGCCAGCGGCGAGACCATCGATACCTTCCATGCCGAGACCGTCGACTGGGATTGCGCCCACGCTGCCGAGGGCACGCTCGTCCAGTCCGGCAAGTACACCGGCATGCGCGGCGGCAAGCACTCCGAGGGCGAGGCTGCCATCGTGTCCGACCTCGAGGCCATGGGCTGCGGCCGTCGCAAGGTCGAGTTCCGCCTGCGCGACTGGCTCATCAGCCGCCAGCGCTACTGGGGCAACCCCATCCCGGCCATCCACTGCGAGCACTGCGGCATCGTGCCCGTGCCCGAGGACCAGCTGCCGGTGACGCTGCCCGAGAACCTGGACCTGGGTGCCGGCGAGACCCTCGCCGAGTGCAAGGAGTTCTACGAGACCACCTGCCCGGTGTGCGGTCGCCCGGCTAAGCGCGAGACCGATACCATGGACACCTTCACCTGCTCTAGCTGGTATTACCTGCGCTATACCGACCCGCACAACACCGAGCTGCCCTTCTCCCGCGAGGCGGCAGACCGTTGGATGCCCGTCGATAACTATATCGGTGGCATTGAGCACGCCATTTTGCACCTGCTCTACAGCCGCTTCTTTACCAAGGCGCTGCGCGACCTGGGCCTGCTGAGCGTTGACGAGCCCTTCACCAACCTGCTGTGCCAGGGCATGGTCAAGGACGAGAACGGCGACACCATGTCCAAGTCCAAGGGCAATGTCGTGCCCCCGAGCTCGGTCATCGAGCCCTACGGCGCCGACACCATGCGTCTGGCGATCCTGTTTATCGCCCCGCCCGAGAAGGACTTCGACTGGGATCCCAAGGCCGTCGAGGGCGCTAACCGCTTCATTAAGCGCGCCTGGCGTATCGTGTGGCAGCTCGTCCAGTCCGGCGACGCCAACGTGGCCTTTGACAAGTCCGCGCTCGACGAGGTTGCGATGAAGCTCTATCGCGAGCGTCACCGCACCATCGCCAAGTGCACCGAGGACTTCGACCGCGGCCAGTTCAACACCGCGATCTCGGCCGTCATGGAGCTCGTCAACGCGGCGAGCGCCTACCTCAACGCCACCGAGGACGCTGCCCGCGACAAGGCCCTGTGCTACGGCGTGGCCAAGGATATCGTGAGCGTCCTTGCCCCCATCTGCCCGTTCTGGGCCGACGAGCTGTGGCACGAGGCGCTCGGCTGCGAGGGCAATGCCTACACCGCCGCCTGGCCCGAGTTCGACCTGGCCGAGTCCATCGAGGACACGGTGCAGATCGTCGTACAGGTGCTCGGCAAGGTCCGTGGCCGCATCGACGTCGCCCGCGACGCCTCCAATGAGGATATGCAGGCTGCCGCCGAGGCCGCCGTCGCCAAGTGGCTCGAGGGCAAGACGGTCGTCAAGGCCATCTGTGTGCCCGGCAAGCTGGTCAACCTGGTGGTCAAGTAAGCGCTGTGCGCATAGCTGACTTGAAAAAGCGAGGGGCGATCCGGCTGGGTCGTCCCTCCTTTTGGTTATGGATGCTTGCGACAACACCCAATTATCCATTTCTTGTGGAGAACCTGTGCTCACGCTGACCTGCGGGTTTGTGTTGTGGTTGCACGTTTGTGCAGGTATTGGTATAGTTTGCTTGCAAATGAAGTTGTAATTGAAAGAAGTGGGGTTTCGGCCCCGCTTCTTTTTTGTATGGATGGAGGTGCCGCAATGGTCAAGACCAAGACCGAGCAGGCGATCATCGACGCGCTCGAGACCGTTGCTCCCCAGCACGATGTCGACATCGTCGACGTTGAACTCGTGGGTGCCACCAAGGCCCCCTGCGTGCGTGTGCGTATCGAGGGTGCCGAGGGTCAGAGCCTGTCGCTCAATGACGTCACGGCCAACACCAAATGGGTCGGCGATGTGATTGAGGAGCTCGACCCCATCTCTTCGAGCTATACGCTCGAGGTGTCGAGCCCGGGTATGGCGCGCCCGCTGCGTCGCCCGAGTGATTTTGCCCGCTTTGTGGGCGAGAATTGCGAGCTCACCTCCACCGCCACCGAGGGCCGTCGCAAGTACGCCGGCAAGATTGCCGCCGCCACCGAGACGAACGTGACCCTCGAGCTCGAGGGCGGCGAGTCCGTTACCCTCGATTTCTCTGATGTTAAAAAGTGCAAGTTGAAGCCCACCTACGACTTCAAGCCCGCGAAGGAAGGAAAGTAAGATGGCAGCATCCGACATGATGTCCGCCCTGATGGAGCTTTGCCAGGAGAAGCACATCGACCAGCTCTACCTGATCGACCGCCTGGAGCAGTCGCTCGCCAAGAGCTATGCCGAGATTCTGCATCTTGAGTGGGGCGCCAAGGTGACCATCGACCGCACCACCGGCAAGATCTACGTCTACCGCCTGGAGCCGATCGACGATTCCATGGACGAGGAGGGCAACTTCACCGAGTTCGAGGCTGTCTCTTATACACATCTCAGAGCCCACGAGA
>URNM01000163.1 GCA_900549185.1 uncultured Collinsella sp.
GCACATGTGCGGATGAATGTGGGAGGTGTTCGGATAAAGTCGATAATCAAGGCATAAAAATGTAACAGCATTCACGTGCTTACCTGCATCGGCAAGGTGTTACCCTTGTAGTATTTGGAACCCACCGCTGCCATGCGAAACTATCGAAAGGGCCCCATATGCTCAAAAATCACGAGGTCAATCTAACCGACGAGGAGGCTGCCGCTGAGGTCGCCCGCGTCGCGAAGACCTACCCCGTGGTGCGTTTGCTGTCGGCCGATCAGATTAAGAGCGAGCCTAACTGCCTGCTCGCCGGCAATCGGTGCCCTTGTCTGCGTCAGTCGAGTCTTGAGGCCTTGGCAGATTCCGATGAGGTGTCGGAGCAACTGCTCAACGATGGTGTTGAGTACCGCGCCCGCCTACGCCCTCTGAAGGTCGAGGGCGAGCCTCACGTCCTGCTGATGGTGCGTCCGATCGATGAGCAAGAGGCTGCAGAAGAGGACCTCGTCTACACCGACGTGCTGACGAGTGTGCGCAATCGCCGATATTACGAGGAAAAGCTCCGTAGCGCCCGCATGAATGCCGGCGTTGCGGTGATCGACCTTGATGATTTTAGGGTCTTCAACGATACGTGTGGCCGTCATGCCGGCGACCTTGCGCTCGGTGCTGTGGCGACGGCCATACGCAGCGGAATTCGTTCGACTGACGAGCTCGTACGCTATGGCTGCGACAAGTTTGTGGTTGTCATGCCCAATATTCCCTCCGATGACTTCACCCGTCGCCTGCATCAGGTGTCCGATGCCGTTCATGCCACGATTGTTCCGGGCCATGAGTACGTGAGCTTGACGGCATGTGTTGGTGGCGTTCGCATTCATGGCGAGACGGTCGATGAGGGAGTTGGCCGCGCTGTCCAGTTATTGAGCCGCGCTAAGGCAAAAGCCGGTACGGTCGTGACCGATGCCGATTCCATCGAAGCCTTCCAAAGCGACAAGCCTTTGGTGCTTATTGTCGATGACTCCGAGATGAACCGAGCCATTCTCAAAGAGATGCTCAAGGACGAGTATTGCATCCTCGAGGCCGAAAACGGTCGTACGGCGCTCGATATGGTCGACCGCTATGGCGATGAGTTGTCGCTCGTGCTGCTGGACATTGTCATGCCGGGCGTGAGCGGCTTTGAGGTGCTGGCCGATCTGTCGCGCCGATCGGTTGTTGACAATCTGCCTGTCATCATGATTTCGAGCGAAGAATCCGACGATGTGGTTCTGCGTGCATACGAGCTGGGCGCCTCGGACTATATCAGCCGCCCGTTTGACGCCCGTGTCGTGCGCCGTCGTGTAAGCAACACTATCCGTCTGTACGCCAAACAGCGCCGCCTGACGAGCCTGCTGTCCCAGCAGTACAACGAGCGCGTCAAGAACAGTCGCATGCTCATCGACATCATGGCCGGTGTCATGGAACTTCGCAATGGCGAGAGCGGCAGGCACGTTACGAATATCGAAAAGCTGACCGAGCTGCTGCTTGACTGTCTGGTCCAGCGTAGCGACACCATCTCCCTCGACAACGAGGAACGCTCCACGATCGCCCTGGCTTCGGCACTGCACGATATCGGCAAGATGGCGATTGACGATGCGATTCTCAACAAACCCGGACGCCTTACGCCCAAGGAGTTCGAGATTATGAAGACGCATACCACGATCGGCGCCGACATGTTGCTTGAGCTGGGTCGCCATCACGTCGGCAATGCGCTTATGGAATATGTGTACCAGATTGCGCGTTGGCACCACGAGCGCTGGGACGGCAAGGGTTATCCCGATGGCCTTAAGGGCAACCAGATTCCCATCGCCGCACAGGTGGTTTCGGTGGCTGACGTGTACGATGCGCTGACGAGCGTGCGCGTGTACAAGGACGCTATCCCGCACAAGGAGGCGATCCAGATGATCCTGGACGGTAAGTGCGGCACCTTTAACCCGCTGTTGCTCGACTGTCTGCTCGAGGTGCAAGACCGTATTGCCGAGACGTTGGCACGCCCCGCCGACGTTGTCGCGTTTCCCACGATTTAGTTTGACCAAAGGAGTTTTAATCCATGATTTCCATGCGTGAGGCGTATGAGAAGATCGGCGCCAATTATGACGACGCGTGCGCTCGGCTGATGGGCGAGGAAATGCTTGCCCGCTTTGCCCTCAAGTTTTTGGATGACGAGAGCATGGACAAGCTGGAGGCCGCCATGGCGGCGGGAGACGCCGAAGGTGCGTTTATGGCAGCGCACACGCTCAAGGGCGTGAGCCAGAACCTGGGATTCGATAATCTGTACGAGCCGGCGGTCGTGGTGACCGAGGCGCTGCGCGGCGCCGATGCCGTTGACGGCGCTCGCGAGGGAATGCATGCGTTGCAGCGGCAATATGCGGCCACGTTGTCGGCCTTGCGCGAGGCGGCTGAATAAGAGCTTGCGAGCCTTGGGCTGCTTGCCGGCCACATATAGGTGAAAGGGCGCCCCGCCGGACCATGTGGCCGGCGGGGCGCCCTTTTGTGTTGTGCCGTCCGTGAACTAACGGGCCTGCTTAACCTTGGCCGCTGCCTCGACAAACGACTTCCACAGCTTAAAGTCGGTCTCGAGCGTCTTCCACGTGTACTCAGGGTGCCATTGCACGCCCAGGCAGAATGGCTGGCCTTCGACCTCGATGCACTCGGGAACGCCGTCGGTTGCCTTGGCGACCAAGCGCGTGCTTTTACCCAGACGCTCGACGCAGCAGTGGTGTGCGGAGTTGGTCTGGATCAGCCTGTGCCCGCCAACCGCGCGGTCGAGCAGCGAGCCCGGCACGACCTCGACGGGGTGCACGGGATCGTTGAGCACGTGGGTATGGCGCCACTGCGTGCGGCCCTCGCGAGCACCCAGGCTCGGCACGTCCATGCACAGGGTGCCGCCGGTGGCGACGTTGAGCAGCTGCGTGCCGCGGCAGGTGGTAAAGAGCGGCTTCTTGGCGCGGAGCACCTCGTTAACCAGCTTAAACTCAAAACGGTCGCGAATCTCGCAGCACAGCGTGGGGTCGTAGGGTCGATCATCGCCCCAGCGTTTGGGATTGACATCGGGGCCGCCGGGAATGGCGATGCCGTCGGCGATATCGACGTAATGACGGATGACCTCAATGTCCTCGGTGATGGACATCTGCAGCGGCAGGCCGCCAGCGGCAAGGATGGCATCGACAAAGACACTTGCGATTTCCTCGTTGGGGGAGAGCATCTCGGTTAAAAACGGCTCTGCCTCTTCCCAGCGCGGTGCGACGAGGATGAGTGGGCGGTCGGCGGGGGCGACGTCGACGTGCGGGGTGTAGGACGATGAAGTGCGAGTTCCGATCATAGGCTGTCTCTTATACACATCTCCGAGCCCACGAGACACTGAGCGATCTCG
>URNM01000164.1 GCA_900549185.1 uncultured Collinsella sp.
ACGAGATCGCTCAGTGTCTCGTGGGCTCGGAGATGTGTATAAGAGACAGTCTGGGCATTATCCCCGCGGGCTCCTACCGCAACCAGGACTTCTTTGGCCCGCGTGTGGCTGCCGACGAGGACCTGGAGCCGGGCATGCTCGATGCGCTGTACGATCCGCAGACCTCGGGTGGTTTGCTCATCGCGGCTCCTGACGCCGATGTGGATGAGCTTGCGCGCCGTCTGCATGCCGAGGGACGTATCGCCGCCGTCGTCGGTCGCGTGTGCGAGCCGGTGCCAGGCGGTCCTGCCGTCCGCGTTGTTCGTTAACGACACGTTTATTGAGCTCTGTACCGTTCTAAAACGATTTATTCGAAAGGAAAAACTATGTCTACCAAAATTGAAGTCAATGCCATGGGCGATGCCTGCCCGCTGCCCGTCGTCAAGACGCTCAAAGCCCTGAAGCAGCTCGATGGCGAGGGCGCCGTGGTGACCTCGGTCGATAACGAGACCGCCGTCAAGAACATCTCCAAAATGGCGCAGGAGAAGGGCTGCGCGGCTTCGGTCGAGAAGATCTCGGACGCCGAGTGGCACGTGACCGTGGCGACCTCTGGCGCCGTTGCCGTGGCCGATCCCGAGCAGGATGGCGCTGCCTTCTGTGATGCCAGCGCCGGCAAGGGCAAACTCGTCATTTCCGTCTACACCGACTGCATGGGCCGTGGCGACGACGAGCTGGGCCACAAGCTCATGAAGGCGTTTATCTTTGCCGTGACACAGCAGGAGGAGTTGCCCGCGACCATGCTGTTCTACAACGGTGGCGCCAAGCTCACCGTCGAGGGCTCGCCGGTGCTCGATGACCTGAAGGGCCTGGCGGAGCAGGGTGTCGAGATTCTCACCTGCGGCACCTGCCTCGACCACTATGGCATTAAAGACCAGCTCGCGGTGGGCGAGGTCACCAACATGTACGTGATCGTGGAGAAGATGGAGCAGGCCGTGCGCGTCGTGCGCCCGTAGCGTATTGGTTGGAGTTGCCATGAGGGAGAAGCGCCCGGCGCTTGTCATCACGTTTCCCACCACGGCGGCCGCCATGGGCTGCGAGTCCCTGTGCATCGAGCGCGGCCTTCCCGGGCGAACGATTCCCGTGCCCGGGGAGGTCGCTGCCGGCTGCGGTCTGGCGTGGAAGGCGTTGCCTGCCGATGAGGAACTGCTGCGCGGCGAACTCGCCGAGGCGGGCGTTCCTACCGAGGGCTATACCGTGATTGATATGTGGGAGGTCGTGCGATGATCTACCTGGATAACGCAGCGACGACCATGCACAAGCCGCAGACGGTCATCGATGCCGTGGTGCAGGCGATGTGCTCGCTCGGCAATGCCGGACGCGGTGCGACGTCGGGCGCGCTCGACGCGGCGCGTACCATCCACGGCTGTCGCGCCAAGCTTGCGCGCCTGTTGGGCTGCCCGCGTGCTGACCATGTGTGCTTTACGCCCAACTCCACCGCGGCGCTCAACACCGCCATTTGTGGCGTGGTGCGCCCCGGCGACCGCGTGGTCACGACGGTGCTCGAGCACAACTCCGTGCTGCGTCCGCTCAACCGCCTGGCGGCGGAGCGGGGTGTGACCGTTGAGCATGCTGGCTGCGACGCGGACGGCGTTCTCGATTATGACGAGCTCGAGCAGCTGGTCACGCCGGGCACGCGTGCCGTGGTGGTGACGCACGCCTCCAATGTGACCGGCAATGAGGTCGACATTGCGCGCGTGGCCGCCATGGCCCATGCGGCAGGCGCGCTTGCGATCGTCGACGCCTCGCAGTCTGCCGGCACGGCGAAGATTGACATGGATGCCATGGGGCTCGACGTCGTGTGCTTTACCGGCCACAAGGGGCTCATGGGACCCCAAGGCACCGGTGGTCTGGCCGTGGCGGAGGACATTGACGTGGCTCCGTGGGCCATGGGCGGCACGGGCGTGCACAGCTTCGATGCGTTGCAGCCGCTTGAGTGGCCCACGCGCCTTGAGGCGGGTACGCTCAACGGTCACGGCATCGCGGGACTTTCTGCCGGTCTCGACTTTATCGAGGCGCAAGGCGGGGTCGAGACGATTGCGGCACACGAGCGAGCACTGGCGGATCGCTTCCTTGCCGGTGTGCGCGAGATTCCGGGGATTAAGCTCTATGGTGCCTTTGGCCAACCGACGCGCTCGGCGATCGTCTCGCTCAACGTGGGCGATATCGACTCTGCCGAGATTTCGGACGCGCTCATGCAAGGGTGGGGGATTGCGACGCGCCCCGGCGCCCATTGCGCTCCGCTCATGCACCGCGCGCTCGGGACCGAGCGCCAAGGCGTGGTTCGCTTCTCGTTTGGGTATTTCAACACGGACGAGGAAGTCGACACCGCGATCGACGCTTTGCGCGATTTAGCCTGCTAGAGCGTATATACTTGCGGGACGGGTCTTTTGCCCGTCCCGTTTTTGTTTCGACCCGAAAGGTGTGCCTATGGCCTCATCCGCTCCGCGCGGTCTGCGCTCCGACCATGTCGTCACCGTCGGCATTGCGCTGTTCTCGATGCTCTTTGGCGCCGGTAACCTCATCATTCCACCGTTGCTGGCACTTCAGGCCGGCACGGCTACGCCGCTTGCCATGATCGGCTTTTTGATTGCCGCTATCGGTTTGCCCGTTATGGGATTTATCGCCGTCGCGCTCGCCGGCACGGCCCGCGAGCTGGCTGGGCGCGTGCATTCCAAGTTTGGCGAATTCTTCGTTGCGGCGGTCTATCTGGCCATCGGCCCGTGCCTGGCCATTCCGCGCACAAGCTCTACGGCGTTCGAAATGCTGGTGCCGCTGCTGCCCGAGGGTGTTTCGCTCGGCACGGCTCGCCTGGTGTTTGCCGTTGGCTTCTTTGTCGTCGCGTTTGCTCTCACGCTGCGCCCGGGTGTCATCACGCGCGTGCTCGGCCGCATTACGGGCCCCGCGCTCATTGCGCTCATCGTGTTGGTCGTGGGTGCCGCCGTGGTCTCGCCACTGGGACCGGCTGCCGCGCCTCAGGCTCCCTACGATGCAGGCGCCGCCGTGCAGGGCTTTTTGACTGGCTATCAGACCATGGACCTGCTCGCGTCGCTCGCCTTCGGCATCATCATCGCCGAGACCATCCACGAGTTGGGCGTTACCGACGATAGGCGCGTGGCCTTCGAGATCTCGCGTTCGGGTGTGATCGCCGGCGTGCTCATGGCCATCATCTATTGCGGCTTGGCCCTTGCCGGTATGCAGCTCGGCACCGTGATGCCCGACGCCACCAACGGCGCCGCCATCCTCGCCCGTTCGGCCTCCATGCACTTTGGCCTTGCCGGCACGGTTGTGGTACTGTCTCTTATACACATCTCCGAGCCCACGAGACACTGAGCG
>URNM01000165.1 GCA_900549185.1 uncultured Collinsella sp.
GGGCTCGGAGATGTGTATAAGAGACAGGGAGAGAGGCGGCTTGCGCGATGGGTGCGGCGCGGCTGCGCTTGGCCAACGGTGCCTGGGCACATCCACGGCAGCTTACCCTAGAGCTTGTGGTGGCGCTCTTCCTTACGTTCCTCGGCTGCCTGCTCCTCCTGCTTAAAGGCGGGGTCGTCGGGGGTTACCAGCTCGTCTTCGTGCGTGCGCTTGTTGTAATGGTGGCGCAGCACGGGCTCAAACAGGTGCAGGTGCTTGGCGAAGGCCGCCGAGCCAATGGCGAGCACGGTAAAGATGAGCACGCGCATGGGAACCTCGACCTGATTGATGGCGGCGGCGCCGGCCGAAAGCATGATGCACCAGGCGTAGATGAGCAGCACGGCCTGCTTTTGGTTGTAACCCTCTTGAATCAGGCGGTGGTGAATGTGGCCCTTGTCGGCCTGCCCAATGCTAATGTGGGCGCGCTTGCGGCGCACGATGGCGCTAAACGTGTCGATGATGGGCACGCCGGCCACGATGAGCGGGATGATGAGCGATGTGAGCGCGGCGGTGCGGCTCACGTTGAGCAGCGATATGGAGCCGAGCGCAAAGCCCAGCAGCAGCGAACCCGAGTCGCCCAAGAAGATACTCGCGGGGTTGAAGTTGTACCGCAAAAAGGCCAAGCAGGCGCCAAACAACGCGATGGAGAGCGCGGCGGCATCGATGCGGCCCGAGAGAACGGCCATCGAGAACATCGTGAACGATGCGATGCCACAGATACCCGTCGCCAGGCCGTCAAGGCCGTCGATGAGGTTGATAATGTTGGTGAACGCCACCAGGTAGACCACGGTGATGGGGTAAGCGAGCCAGCCGAGCATGATCTCGCCGGGGGCAAACGGGTTGACGATGACGCCGATTTTTAGGCCGCCCACGCAGGCGATGAGCGCGGCGAGGACCTGGCCGGCCAGCTTTTGCTTGGGCTTGAGCTGGAGGACGTCGTCGATGGCGCCGGTCGCAAAGATGACGGTAAAAGAAAGCGCAAGTATGGGGTAGCTGATGTGCAGACGGGGGTGGGGCACCAAAACGGGCGGCCAGCCCAAGTACCAGGTGCCTAGGATCTGCACGGTGCAGGCGACGACGAGGCCCAAAAAGACCGCCGTGCCGCCCATGCGCGGGATGGGCTTAGTGTTGATACGGCGCTTGGAAGGATAGTCGACGGCGTCGAGCTTGATTGCCAGGCGCTTGACCAGGGGCACCGCAAGGAAGGTCGTGATAAAAGCCGCGACCGCCACGCAAAGGTACGGTATGAAGCTCGTGGAGGAAACCATGAATCGATAAACCGCCAAGCGTCGAAGGAAAAGGTCAAAGGATGCCACGCCGCAAAGGGTATAGCTGACCCATGATACTCGACCAAGGAGGGTGTGAGGAATTGCACGGGGCGATAATCACGTGCTTACCAGATATTCGAGTGATGGTGGGGTTCTGCCTGGTGCCTTTTGGGGATCTGGGCGGGATTTACAATGGCGAGTTTCGGCAAAAGAAAACCACCCCCCACGTTACGAAAATGAACCCACCTAAAACAGGTGGGTGCCCTCATCGACTGTTCCAGCGTCCTTAACAACGAAGGATACCTGTACTAGGTACGACTGTGTGGGCTCCCTAAATAAACGCGACGGTTCACCCAGTTGCTCCGCGGGGGGCGGAATATCTACATCATAAAGCGGCACTTTGTGGATTCCAGTCTTGACATTACAAAAATCGTGTCGGACGATTACGGCGCCTTGGGCTCGAGCCGTCTGCGCGGTTGGCCCTTTTGCGTTTGAGCTGCTGAATCGTTGTTTTGGAGCATGTTTTTATGCCGACGTCGTTGACTGAACTTTTTTCGCCCGCCTGCCATTTGTGTCCGCGCCGTTGCGGTGCGGCGCGCGATGAGGGTGCGCACGGCGTATGCGGTGCTAACGACACGCTCAAGGTGGCCCGCGCCGCACTTCACATGTGGGAGGAGCCGCCTATCTCGGGCGAGGCCGGTTCGGGCACGATCTTCTTTAGCGGCTGTTCGCTCAAATGCGTCTATTGCCAGAACCACGAGATCTCGACGGGCAATTTTGGGCTTGAGATTTCGCCTGAGCGTTTGGTCGATATTATGTTGGAGCTGCAGGACCAGGGTGCGAACAATATTAACCTGGTGACAGCGACGCATTACGCGCACCTGCTGCCGGCTGCGATTGCCGCGGCGCGGGCGCGCGGGCTGGTCATCCCAATCGTCTACAACACAAGCGGTTATGAGCGCGCGAGTGCCGTGGCGGCGCTCGGAGATCTGGTCGACGTGTGGCTTACCGACTTTAAATATGCCGATGCGGGGCTTGCGCAGTCGCTCTCCCACATTAAGGACTACCCGCGTGTGGCCGTGTCGGGCCTGGCGCAAATGGCGCGCGAGATCGAGCGCCGCGGGGGAGAGCTGGTGGACGAGGACGGACTCATGAAGCGCGGCATGATCGTGCGTCACCTGGTGCTGCCGGGGCATGCGGACGATTCGTGTCGCGTGCTGGACCTGGTGTGGCAGACGGTGGGCGATGTGCCGATCTCGGTCATGAACCAGTACACGCCCAATGCGCTCATGCGCGAGCAGGGCGGCGACCTGGCGCGTGCCGTGACGCGCGAGGAGTACGAGCGGGTGCTCGACCATGCCGACGACCTGGGCTTTACGACGATGTTCTGGCAAGAGGGCGGTGCGGTAGATGAGAGCTTCACCCCAGCGTTTGACACCACCGGCGTCCTTACCAGCGCAAAGTAACGCGTTCGCCGATGATTTTTCTGGGACGGGGATTAAAAAATCATCGAGAGGATCGCTTGCCCGAAAGGCAGTCAAAATAGCCCCGTCCCAAAAAGACTGGTCATTGGGCGTTGACAGTTGGCGAGCCGTAGGTAAAATATCAACTTGTCTTGGGGACGTAGCTCAGTTGGGAGAGCGCTGCCGTCGCATGGCAGAGGCCGAGGGTTCGACTCCCTTCGTCTCCACCCTTGGATTTGATAAGCCGCTGACATTGTGTCGGCGGCTTTTTTTAAAAAGAAAGGGCTGAACTATGGCCGAGCTTGAGTCCCAACCACTGTCTGACGAGGAGCGCGCCGAGTTGGAAGAGCTCCGCGCCGAGAAGGCCCGCCGCGAGGAGCAGGAAAAGGCTCGTCGCGAGCGTGAGGAGCTGGCCGCCCTGCGCGCCGAGCGTGCGAAGGCCGAGGAGGACGCCACCAAGGCCGCATCCGAGCCGGCGCCCGCCGCGCCCAAACCTCAGCCTAAAAA
>URNM01000166.1 GCA_900549185.1 uncultured Collinsella sp.
GTCGTCGGCAGCGTTAGATGTGTATAAGAGACAGGTGTAGACCGTAGCGCCTTTCCCCTTCATTTTCTTGGCGGCGACTATGGCATTATTGGCAACCGTAGGGTTAAAGTTCCTGACGTCTGTGGGCGTGCCGTCCGTAAAGAACACAACTACCTTCTGGGCATCCTCGCGGCCCGACATGTCGCGAGCAAGTTCAAGGCCGTAATCAGCCCGCGTGGCACCGGCAGGTTCGATGTAGCCGACCGTATTCTTAAGTTCCGTCGCAGCGCTATCAACACACGGCGTCAGGCTCTTCATGGTCTGCGAGTAGTTATGCGTGTATCCCTGACGATCGCGATACGTATCGTTGCCGATCTCGTTTTTCTTTGCACCCGAAAACTTAACGATGGCAACCTGATGCCGCTTATTCGTATCTTTAATGCTCTTGTTTTGCTCGGCGATGGTGTCGATAAAGGAACTGGCAGCTGCCTTGAGTGCGTCGATGCGTTTGGTCGAATCGCTGTCACCCATGTCATTATCCATCGACCCGGAGGCATCAAGCACCATCACGATATCGAGCGGTTTAGTGACCAGCGACGTTGTGTCAGAAGTCGAAGACATCGTGGAGAGCGTCGTCACAAAGTCGGACTTTTCGTCCTGCGCTGGCTCGACCGTCTTGTCCGTCCAGATTCGGCCTACATAACGTGTCGTCAGGTCCTGCTCGCCGCCCGACGCCCAGTACTGCCAGCGGCCGGTGGTATCAGGGTCGACTATCTTTCCGCTCACCGTCGGTCCGTCCATTCCGGTGCTGGACCTGGCGTTGGCCTCGGGCAGCATGGCAAATGCTGCAGCCGGCAGCACCAGCACCACGGCCAGTATCACCGCCAAGAGACCCCTCGTGTACTTACTCATCGCGTCTCCCTTCTCGCGGTCTCAGACCTTGCAACAGCCTAAAGTTACGAAATGAGACACAATTTGGGCAGGTGACACATGTTCCAGATTCTGTTTTGGGCGTGAGACAAATGTCTCACCAAAGTTGAGACACGGCGTTTTCGCAGGAAAACGGGTGCGACTCAAGATGGACGGGGCAAAAGGGCCCGTTTTCCTCCATCCCCGAGGGAGCAGTCGACGGCGCTCGCCACGAAATGAGCCTATCTACTACGTTTAGTCCGGTACCCCCGACCACAATCGCGTTTCATGCAAAATCGCAGGCGTTCTACCTGCGGTTTTCTTTTCGCGTTTTTCGCCGTGGTTGAGGGTAGCCACCCAAACGTAGTAGATGGGCCTATTTCGTGGCAGACGGGTCACGCGGCAGCCCTCACAAGGCAAAAATGATCCGTTTCCCTCTGTCCACGGGAGATCAAGGGCTGCTACGGATATGGTGCTATTTCAAAACTATGCCGGATTACGGGGCTAAAGTCGGGACCCTCATCCATACCCTCATTTTTTGAAAAACGGCAGGCTATCTACCTGCGGTTTTGTTTTTGCGATTTTCTATATGGTCGGAGGTTCGCTATCCAGCCCCGTAATCCGGCATAGTTTTGTTTGCGGCGGCTCCGCCCCGCGCTATAGCGCGGGGCCGGTGGGGCATTTTTGCCCCACCGGCCCTATTCCAGCTCTATTCCAGCGCTATTCCAGCGCTACTCCGGCTTGGCTTCTACCGTGGGAGTCTTGTCCGCCGCAACCGGAGTGCGGGCGGTGTCCATAGTCAGACAGTGCTTGGGGCAACTTTCGATGCACTCGCCACACACCACGCAAGCGTACGGATCAATCGACCAGGTACCGCCCTTGCGATTGACCGCAAGCGCGCCCGCCGGGCAACGGCGCGCACACATGCCGCAGCAGATGCACACGTTCATGTCGTTGACGATGTGCCCGCGCAGGCGCTCGGGCGCCGTCAGCTTCTCCTGCGGATAGCACACCGTTACCGGCTGTTTGACCATGGAACCCAAGGCCGTCTTGGCAAATGTCAGCAAACTCATGCCGTGCCTACCTTTCCGTGCAGCTAATGCAGGGGTCGATGGTCAGGATAATCATGGGCACGTTGGCAAGGAGCACGCCCTGCAGCGCATGTGTCAGACCCGCCAGGTTCTGCGACGTCGGCGTGCGCACGCGGAAACGGTCCAAGTTCTTGGTGCCATTGCCGCGCACATAGTAATACGCCTCGCCGCGCGGCTGCTCAATCACAACCTCGCCACGCGCGCCGTCGGCCGGCGTAAGCTTGGTGCGCCCGCCGATTCCGTCGTGCGGAATCTTGCCCACAAGCTCCTTGATGATGTCCATGGCCTGCGTGACCTCGGCACAACGCACCTGGCAGCGGGCATAGCAGTCGCCATCGCTAGCAACAATAGGCTCAAACGCGGCCAGATCCGCATAGGCACCGTCGCCAAACATGCGCACGTCGTAATCCACGCCCGAGGCACGACCGAACGGGCCGACCATCGAAAGCTCCAGCGCATCTTTCTTGCTGATCACGCCCACGCCATGCAGGCGCTCGCCGCAGCTATTGTCGTCCAAAAACGTATGCACCAGGGCCTCGTAGTCAGGACGCATGGCATCGAGCGTCTGGACAATACCCGCCAGCTCGGAGTCCTCAATGTCGTGCTTAAGGCCGCCGATCTCGTTAATCGACAGAATCACGCGCCCGCCGCAAGTACTCTCAAAGATCTTGAGAATCTGCTCGCGCAGGGTCCACGACCGATAGAACAGCGCCTCGAAGCCAAAGGCATCGGCGAGCAGGCCCAGCCACAGCAGGTGCGAGTGAATGCGCGAAAGCTCGTGCAAAATAGTACGGATATACTGCACGCGGCCGGGCACCTCGATGTCGAGCATGCGCTCGCAGGCTGTGGCATAGCCGTAGCTGTGGCCCACGGCGCAGATGCCGCAGATGCGTTCGGCGATGTAGCCAAACTGATGCATGTCGCGCTTTTCGGTGAGCTTCTCGAGTCCGCGGTGCACAAAGCCGATCTGCGGAATTGCCTCGATAACGCGATCGTCCTCGATCACCAGGTCCAGATGAAGCGGCTCGGGCAGCACCGGGTGCTGCGGGCCAAACGGAATAACGGAGCGATGTGCCATGGACCTTACGCCTCCTTTTTCTGCTTGTCGCGGGCGGCCTTGGCGGCAAGCGCCGCGCGGACCTTGGCCGCCTTCTCGGGATCCATGGCGGCGAGCTTTGCCTCCATCTCGGCGGCCTTGAGCGCGGCCTTCGCAGCAGCCTCATCATGCTGCTGTCTCTTATACACATCTGACGCTGCCG
>URNM01000167.1 GCA_900549185.1 uncultured Collinsella sp.
CGTCGGCAGCGTCAGATGTGTATAAGAGACAGATATGGAAGCGCTCAACGCCACAGACGCAGGGCGTACCCATGCCGCGGGCGATAACGGCGGCATGACTCGTCTTGCCACCGTGGCTGGTCAGGATGCCCTCGGCGGCGACCATGCCCTTCAGGTCGTCGGGGTTGGTCTCCCAACGAACCAGAATGACCTTGTGGCCCTCGGCGGAACGCGTGACGGCGTCGTCGCTCGAGAACACGACCTCGCCCACGGCGGCACCGGGGCTGGCGTTCAGACCGCTGGCCAGCGCCTCGTACTTCTTGGAGGCGTCAAACTGCGGGTGCAGGAGTTGGTCGAGCTGCGCGGGATCGATGCGGCTCACGGCCTCCTCGCGGGTGATCAGGCCCTCCTCGACCATTTCGATAGCGATGCGCAGGGCGGCGGTGGCGGTGCGCTTGCCCACGCGGGTCTGGAGCATCCAGAGCTTGCCCTGCTCGATGGTGAACTCGATATCGCACATATCGCGATAATGATCCTCGAGCGTCAGGAACACGCGCTCGAGCTCCTCACCTGCGGACTCGAGGCCCGGGGTGGTCTTGAGGTCGGCAATGGGCTCGGTGTTGCGGATGCCGGCGACGACGTCCTCGCCCTGGGCGTTAACCAGAAAATCGCCGTAGAACTCCTTGGTGCCGTCGGCCGGATTACGCGTAAAGGCGACGCCCGTCGCAGAGGTCTCGCCCTTGTTGCCAAAGGCCATGGCCTGCACGTTGACGGCGGTGCCGAGGTCGTCGGAAATGCCATGCTGCTTGCGGTAGATGCAGGCACGCTCGTTCATCCAGCTGCCAAAGACGGCCTGGATGGCAAGGCGTAGCTGAAGCTCCGGGTCGTGCGGGAAGACGGGCTTGCCGTCAGCGACCTCGAGCTCGGGATACAGGGAGGCATCGACGTTCTCGGAGAAGATGCCCTTAAAGGTCTCGACGAGTTCCTGCAGGTCCTCAGCCGAAAGCTCGGAATCGACGCGAACGCCGGCGACCAGACGGGCCTGGGTCAGGGCGTTCTCGAACAGGTCGGCGTCAACGCCCATAACGACGTTGGAGAACATCTGAATAAAGCGGCGGTAGCTATCCCAAGCAAAACGCGGATTTTGCGTCTGGGCGATGAGCCCCTGAACGGAGTCGTCGTTGAGGCCTAAGTTGAGGACCGTGTCCATCATGCCGGGCATGGAGAACGGAGCGCCCGAACGAACCGACACGAGCAGCGGATCGGAGGCGTCGCCGAGCTTCTTGCCGCAGCGGGCCTCGAGGTCCGCCTCGGCAGCAACGATCTCATCGAGTGCGCCCTCGGGCCACACGTTGCCGGCACCGGAGTACTCGACGCAAGTCTGGCAGGTAATGGTAAAGCCACCGGGAACCGGCAGGCCGATGCGGCTCATCTCGGCAAGGTTTGCGCCCTTGCCGCCAAGCACGAAGTTCATGGACTTGTCGCCCTCAGTGACACAGGTGCCCTGGGCGTCGGTTCCAAAACGGTAAACCCTCTTGCAATCGCTCACGATACTTCCCCTTTCATGCACTTACGCGCACGACCGTGGTAACGAATCGACCCGCCAAATGCGGGCCGTGAGGGAACTATACGGCGGGTTTTGAGCGGGCTTAAGCAGAGGATGCGCGGTTTGGTAAACGTGCTAAAACTGGCGGTAAACGGTAGGTAAAGGTGGTTACCTTATGAAGATACCACTGTAAGAAAGTGCAGGTCAGATGCGAAATTTTTGCTAAATCGCTTTATCAAAATGCTGCTACTATTGGGCTCGACGGGCGGCGCGGCGGGCACGGGCTTCTTGGATTTCCTCCAAGTGGCTAATGATCTCGGCAGCGCTTTCTTCGATGGCCTTGCCGTCGGTACGCACCACAAAGCAGCCTAGGCGCTTCATGAGCGCACGGGATTCCTCGAGCTCGCTGTGCACGCTCTCAGGCTCGGCATAGGAGCCGGCAACGGCACGAGCGTAGTCATCGCCCAAGCGGCTATCGCGAATTTCGGAAATCACATCGACGGTCGAAATCAGGCCGAAGAGGCGCATCGGGTCGACCTCGTAAATCGACTTGGGCGGCTCCATGCCATGCGCCAGTGGGACATTGGCGACCTTGTAGCCCTGATAGGCCAAATACATCGACAGCGGCGTCTTGGACGTGCGCGATACGCCCAGCAGCACGATATCGGCACCCGACAGATCGTCGCAGCCGCGCCCGTCATCGTGCTCAACGAAATACTCCATGGCCTCGATACGATGGAAATAGCGGTCATCGGTCTTGTGAATCACGCCCGCAACGCCCTTGGGCGGCACACCGATGAGCGACGACAGCACGGCGAGCGTCGGGCCGATCAGGTCGACCGAACGGATATGCAGCATGCCCAGGTAATCGAGCACACGGGCGCGAAGCGCCGGATCGACAATGGTGTGGAACACGGCAATATCGCGATGGTCCGCATCAACGCGCTGGCCCACAAACGACTTGACCTGCTCCACAGAGTTCACCTTGGGAAGGCGCAAGAGACGAAAAGCCCCTTCATCAAATTGCCCGGACGCCGCAAGCACCACCTCACAAGCGGTATCACCGAGCGAGTCGGAGATAACGATAACGGTGGGACGAGCGGTGACCGGGCAATCCATGCGGGGCTCCTTTTGCGCTTATGCGCAGGCTGGCTTACTTTTTGCGAGCAAGCTCACCGATGTTTGCGATGCCGGAGAAAACGACCTCGAAGCGGTTGAGCAGCTTAAGGCGATTATCGCGAAGCTGCTCGTCCTTGTCCATGACCATGACCTCGTCGAAGAAGCGGTCGATGGGGGCGCGCAGGGCGGCAAGGGCGGCAAATGCAGCCGGATAATCCTCGGTAGCAAGGGCGGCATCGACAGCGGTCTGAGCAGCCTCGGAGGCGTCGGCGAGCGCAAGCTCGACCTCGCCCATCAGGCTGCGGTCGTACTCCGCACCCAGCTCGGGCTTGGAGATGTGCGCGGCGCGGGCATAGGCGGTAGCCAGGTTGTCGAAGGTCTCGGCGTCGTTCTTGCGAGCCTCGTCGAGGGCGGCGCAACGGGCGAAGAAGACGGACGGGGCGATGATGTGCACCGCGGAGACGGCGGCAACGGTATCGGCCGGGATCTTTTCGTCGCGGGCCATGCTCACCAGGCGGCCATGGAAGAAGTCACGAACCTGCTCCTGTCTCTTATACACATCTGACGCTGCCGACGACTAGTCGAG
>URNM01000168.1 GCA_900549185.1 uncultured Collinsella sp.
CTACACTCGACTAGTCGTCGGCAGCGTCAGATGTGTATAAGAGACAGCTCCAGCAGCTCGCCCTCGGTTCCCTCGGGAGCGTCGCGGTCGGGCAGCATGTACACGCTCACGTTACCGTGCGCCAGTGCCGTCGCCTGCTCAACGGACTCGGCAATGCGACCCAGGGAGTTCTCTCGAATCACGATACGGTCAACCACGACCTCAATGTCGTGTTTGAACTTCTTGTCCAGGTCGATAGGGTCGTCAAGCGAGCGCACCTCGCCGTCGACGCGCACACGGCTAAAGCCCTCCGCACGCAGGTCCTCAAACAGCTTGGCGTATTCGCCCTTGCGTCCACGAACCACCGGCGCCAACACAAACGCGCGGCGGCCCTCCCCCGCCGCCAGCACCTTGTCGGCGACCTGATCGGTCGTCTGACGCTCAATGACACGACCGCACTCAGGACAGTGCGGCGTTCCCACGCGAGCAAACAGCAGACGCAGATAGTCATAAATCTCGGTTACGGTGCCCACCGTCGAGCGTGGGTTTTTGGACGTCGTCTTCTGATCGATCGACACAGCCGGCGACAGACCGTCAATCGAGTCCAGATCGGGCTTGTCCATCTGGCCCAAAAACTGACGCGCATAGCTCGAAAGGCTCTCGACGTAACGGCGCTGGCCCTCGGCATAGATGGTATCGAACGCCAGTGAGCTCTTGCCCGATCCGGAAAGACCGGTTATGACCACGAGCTGGTCACGCGGAATGGAAACATCGATATCGCGCAGGTTATGCTCGCGCGCGCCGCGAATAACGATAGAAGAATCAGACATGGAAGCTCCTTGCCTCCTACAACTTCAAATCACACTGACGATGAGTTTAGCGCACTCGACGCGCACAGATGTTCGTAATACAAGATTCGCAGACGTTTTGCTTTGCGTATCGGGTGCTTTGTTTCTCGAAATGCCGGGAAAAGGTTACAGTAATCTAATACTGAACTTAATTTGCTGTAACAGAGGAACGTCCATGACCGAAGATATCCCCCTTGAAATCACTTCGAGTGACATGGCCAATCTGCCCATATTCATCGCCGTCCTTATCGTGGCCGCTGTCATCGCACGCATATGCGTTTCAGTCAAACGAAAGGAACAGCCGCCTGTTTTTCGCGCCCTTTGGTGCGCGACGCTCCTCATCCCGCTCGGCATGGTAGCTGCATGGATTACGAATCAATTGCTCGTAAATGAGGACAGTTCCCTATGGGTCCTTTCTTATTCGGCACTCGGTGCTGCCGCCGTCATACTTCTTGTCGAGCCCTTGGTTTCGGGACTTATCGACCAAACCGATCTTGCGACGGGAACGGTTGCCTGTATTTGCCGTGATATCCTTGTCATCGCCGCTGTTTCAGCGCTCTCGTTCGTTTCACTCGAAATTGCCTGCAACGAAACGTTCTATCGCATTCCCGCCAACTCATTCGGGTTTTCCGTCGGGCTGCTCGCGACGGTTCTACTCTCCCTTTATTTGCTGGGACAGCGTCATGGAGGCGTCATGACCCTCGTGCCCATCATCTGTTGCATCCTTGGCATTGCCGAGCACTTCGTCATAACGTTTAAAGGCGAAGCCATCCTGCCAAGCGATATCTTGGCCCTTGGCACCGCAATGGAGGTGAGCGAGGGATACGAGTTTACCTTTACCGCCGGAATCGTAACCTCTCTCGCCCTGCTGGAGATTTCCCTGGGGCTTCTTTCGCTTATCCGACCGCGAAAGCTCCGTACGTCCACCCATGTCTTCCCCGCAATCGCCGGTAACCTCTGCGCTTTTCTGCTAGTGACCGTTGTGGGGCTCTCGGGCTTTTCCAGCATCGACTTGGAGCAGGCGCTGGATTTTGGATTTGACCGTTGGCAGCCCATCACCACATATGCGTCTCAGGGTTTTATCACTTCGTTCACCGAAATGGTCAACGAGTTGCCCATTGAGAAGCCCGAAGACTATACGCCCGATGAGGCGCAGAGCATCGAGCAGGAGCTCGCCGCCGCCTACGACAGCACGTATGGCTCGAGCGAGCAGCGCGCGGCTGCCGTTGCCCAGTTCAATGAAATCAAGCCAACGATTGTTGCCGTCATGAACGAGAGTTTTAGCGACCTTTCGTGCTTTGAGCAGCTCCAGGCGGCCGGGTACACCGGCCCCGCATTCTACAACTCGCTTCCCGACACACTTGTTCGCGGCACCATGCTCGCTTCGGTCACCGGTGGCGGAACGGCAAACTCCGAATTCGAATTTTTGACCGGAGCGACAACGGCCTTTGTCGGATTAGGCAAGATCCCCTATCAGCTGTATCAGATGAATGGCGTCAACAGCCTGGCAAAGGACCTTAAAGAGCTTGGGTATACCGCTACCGCTATGCACCCGCAAAACCCCGTCAACTACCATCGAGATAAAATCTATCAGCAGTTGGGCTTTGGAGACTTTCTTTCAATCGGCGATTTCGAAGGTGCGCCCTGTTACCATGCCGGCGTATGCGACTACGCCACCTACGACAAGATACTCGACCTGCTTAGAACCGACGAAGCGCCGCAGTTCATCTTTGACGTCACGATGCAAAATCACGGCGGCTACGACTATGGCACCGTTCCCGCCGAAGAGCTGACAAACTATTGGGTCGAGGGAGCCAGTGAGGGCGCCAATAGCGCGCTCAACACCTATCTCACCTGCATCAACGCATCCGACCGGGACCTCGAGTACTTTATCAACGAGCTCCGCAATATCGGCAGATCGGTTGTTCTTGTCTTTTTTGGCGACCATCAGCCGAGCGCCGCAACGACTCTCAACGACGAGCTGTACCCTCAGGAAGACACGGCAAGCCACGCTTTCCATGTCTATCAGTCGACCTATTTCGTCTGGGCTAACTATGAAATCGCCGGCAATACCGAGCTCAACGTCTACGACACCGTCGGGGCAAACGAGATTGCAGCCATTACCCTAAATAAGATCGGCGCCCCGCTCACCGACTATCAAAAGGCCCTGCTTGCAACAAGGTCAGATGTGCCCACCATCAATGTCGCCGGCTATCTCGGTGCCGACGGGCTGCGCTACGACTTGGAATCTGAAGACAGCCCCTACACCTCGACGATCGACAAGCTGCAGCGCATGCAATACCTCGAGTTCGCCAGCAAAGTTCAGTAAGCCCGCCCATTCGCTTGGGTCCATCGTATT
>URNM01000169.1 GCA_900549185.1 uncultured Collinsella sp.
CTACACTCGACTAGTCGTCGGCAGCGTCAGATGTGTATAAGAGACAGCTCTTACACCACGTCTGCGCGCGCCACCCTTGATAATGAACAGTTGTGCATTATCAAGATGTTATTTTGCCGTAAATAATGTGACTAGATTTGCAACAGTACTCATATTTGGCATTTTTTGCACACCGAGCTTAGCGAAGGCTAAAAACAGAGCGTGCATTTGCTAAAACTGCCGACTCGATGTGCTTTGCGTCACAGTTTTTGAGTGAGGCGATGCGTTTTGAGGTCCTTGCGAGCGATCTGATGAGCGACTGTGCGCTTGTTTCTGTGTTTGCCTCCGCTGGTGCATCGGTCTCGAGCAGTAAACGATCGAGTGGAATTTGTCGTGCGTATTCGCGTCCTCGTTTAGACGCGAGCATACGCTCGTTGACGGAAAAATAGCAGCTCGCATTACGCGCGCGGACGAGTTCGTCCGAAGTACCGCTAAACCAGTGGAAGATGATAACGGGGGAGTCGGGGTTTGGGATGAGTAATCCGTGCGATTCGAGGGCGTCCAGCACGGTTCCTGCCGAACGAACGGCGTGAATTGATATCACGCGCCCGGTAAGAGGATGTTGCACGAGTGTATCGCAGAGCCGGATAAGTGCCTGTATTTGTAGCGGTTCGCTTCCGGCGAAGCGTGCGGAAAAGTCGAGTCCGACTTCGCCGATGTAGCGCTTTTGGGCAGCAACTTCGCAAAGCAGATCGACTTCGGCAGGACCGCAGCGGCCGTCGGCGAGCCACCAGGGGTGGAGCCCAATGCCGGCGATGATGCCCGGATGGCGATGAGCGCGCTCGTTTGCGGCCGAAAAGTCGCGTGGGTCGACCCCGCAGTCAAAGAGCCCCAGACCCAACGCCGCCGACTCACTGGCTGCGGCATCGGGGCTGAGCGTCAAATCAAGGTGACAATGCGTGTCAAAGAATCGCGGTTCCATCGCAGGGCATCCTGCTAGTCCAGGCGCTGGCCATCGGCGCGCACGCGCTCGGTGCCGCGCCCACTGATCTGGCGGATAACCTCGCCGGCAATCATCTGACCCATGATGGGCGGCATAAAGCTGGCGGTTCCGAGTTCGGTACGCTCGTGGATGTTGGAAGGGTCGCGGGGCTGTGTCTTAACCGATTCCTCGCAGCTAAACAGTACATGCAGGCTCTTGATTCCGCGCTTCTTGCATTCTTTGCGCATGATGCGGCTCATGGGGTCACGTACCGTATCGAAAATGTCGGCAAAGCGGAGGCACTCGGGATGGAGCTTGTTGGCCCCGCCCATGGAGCTAACCAAACGGATGTCGTGGTCCTGAGCATATTTGGCAATGGTGAGCTTGGCCGAGATGGTGTCGATGGCGTCGACGACGTAGTCGAGTTTGCCGTCCGTCTGCTCCAAAACGCTCGCAAAGAACTCGTCGATGTTATCGCTCAACAGGTATTCAGTTCGCTTGATAACGGTGGCGGCGGGATTGACATCGCGAATCATGGCTTCCATCACGTCAACCTTGCGCTTGCCGACGGTGCTGTGAAAGGCGATGGCCTGACGGTTGATATTGCTGGGCGCGATGACGTCCTTATCCAGAATGACGAAATGACCGATGCCGCCGCGGGCGAGTGCCTCGCAGCAGTTGGAGCCCACGCCTCCGCAGCCGAGCACCAGTACCGTAGCATCGGCGAGCTTGTCGAGTGCCTCGCGGCCCATGATGATCTCGAGCTTGGTGTCGCGTGTCTCGATGGGGGCTGCGGCTGCGGTTTCGGTCATAGATATCCTCCGATGGGGAGTCGGTCGTGTTTTAGCTATCGCCATTATAGGTATTATTGCGATTCCATTTGAGCCCTTGGAGCTTGTTGAAATGGGATCGGGATTCGCATAAGATTGAAGCAGATGGCACCCGTTGCCGCGGGTTGGCCAACTCCCAAACACGTTTGTAGCGTGAGAAGTGGCCGTCTTTGCATTACGCGGGGGCGGCTATTTCATTCGACCTCCAATGTGGATGCCGAGCTCCACAGCCGCGATTACAAGCAACAACAACGTCAGGACATCGTCAATACTCATAGTCCATCTCCTTCTCGGGTAGAGGGAGCTGGCCCATCTGCTTCAACTTCCATTGTAGCTAAATACGAACGAATGTTCTATAGAAGCTGCTGTATTAGATAATTAGACAAACATCTAAATATCGAGTATAGTGTGCGCGTCGAACGAAATGATGAGAGGAGGTCCTATGCCGGGAGAGAGTTTTAAGGCGCTTGCCGATCCTACGCGGCGGCGCATTTTGGAACTACTGCACGAGGGCAATTGTACGGCCGGAGAGCTTGCCGAGCATTTTGACATCAGTAAGCCGTCACTGAGCCATCACTTGGCGACGCTCAAAAACGCCGTGTTGGTGACCGATGAGCGCCATGGCCAAAACATCGTATACAGCTTAAACACCACCGTCATGCAGGATTTAATTGGCTGGTTTATGGGCTTTACAAACACGGAAGGTGATAAGGATGAATAACGAAAACAAGGGCATTCACCCCACGGGGGTATCGTCGCGCGTGTGGATTGCGCTGGTCGCTCTGTGCGTCGCCAATGTCGTAGCGCACCTCATGGTGATGCCGAGCTTGCCGGCGCAGATTCCCACGCACTGGGGCGCGAACGGCGCCGTCGACGGTTGGGGTCCTAGCTGGATGGCCTCCGCGCTCGGCGTGCTGCCTCTGGCGCTTCTCGCAATGTTCTGCGTGGTGCCGCGCATCGACCCCAAAGGTGAGGCATATCGAACCTCGGGCAAGTTCTACCAGGGCTTCGTAATCGCCTTCACCTTGTTCATGTGCGCGATAAGCTGGCTGGGAGAGCTTACGGTCTGGGGCGTGGTGCCGGCGGTCGGTTCGGTTAACGTGCTGATTTCCGGTGTTGTCGGTTTGCTGTTCATCGGCGTAGGCAACTACTTGCCGCGTGTGAAGCAGAACTATACGCTCGGTATCAAGACACCTTGGGCGCTTGCCGATCCCGAGAACTGGCGCCGTACGCAGCGTTTTGGCGGCGCCTGCTTTATGGTGCTGGGTATTGGCCTGATTGTGATGGGCGTGGCAGGCAGCGTGCTTTCGAGTGAAGTCGTCGCCGCGGTGATTGCGGTTCTGGCGTTTGGTTCGGTCGGAGCCGTCTACGTCTACT
>URNM01000170.1 GCA_900549185.1 uncultured Collinsella sp.
GGGATCTCTTTTGCCAGCTCGTCGGCCTTGGCGATAGCGCCCTTCATGCCCTTGGAGCCGTCGGTGAGCACGAGCTGCGCACCGTATGCTTGCATCAGCTTGCGGCGCTCGACGGACATGGTCTCGGGCATGGTGATGATCACCTTGTAGCCGCGGGCGGCCGCCACCGAGGCGATGCCGACGCCGGTGTTGCCGCTCGTGGGCTCGATGATGGTGTAGTCGCCGCCGCGCACGAGCTTGCCGGCCTTCTCGGCCTCGTCAATCATGTTCTTGGCGACGCGGTCTTTAACGGATCCGGCGGGGTTGAAGTATTCCAGTTTGACGAGCACGCGAGCCTTGAGGTCCTCGTCGGCCTCAAAGTGGGTGAGCTCCAGAAGCGGGGTGTGGCCGATAAGCTGATCGATGGACGTGTAAACCTTGCTCATGGTGAACCTCCAAAGTGTTCAAGTTGCTGGTTGCCGTATGGTTTTACGGCGTGTCTAGCAGCCAAACCCATAAACCTTATAGGTTGTTCGTTTAGCTGTTGGCAAGCATAGTAGACACTAAAGCCTAGTAATGCAATAGGAAATAGAAGATTATTACGAGTCGATTAACCATCTTGACCGGAACGGGTATTTTCAAACCCATTTTTTCGGCTAGAATTTCAACGGACTAAAAGACCGAAAGGCAGCAATATATATGTTGGTTTCTACTAAGGGCAGGTACGCCCTGCGCGTTATGGTCGATCTGGCCGAGCACCAGGCGGCCGGTCGCATCCCGCTCAAAGAGATCGCGGCGCGACAGGGGATTTCCGAGAAATATCTCGAGAACATCTTGGCTACGCTCGTGCGCGCCAACATGCTTTCGGGCATGCGTGGCAAGGGCGGCGGCTATGTGCTCACGCGTCCGCCCGAGCAGTACACGGTGGGCGAGATCCTGCGCCTGACCGAGGGTAGTCTGGCGCCGGTCGCCTGCCTGGATGGCGACTGCAAGGGCTGCTCGCGATCTGATGAGTGCCCCACGCTCGACGTGTGGAAGAACCTGGACAAGCTCATCAACGATTACCTCGACGGCGTGACGCTCGATCAACTTGTCGCTCCCAACCATGGCTACGACTATGTCATCTAACCCACGCCTGCCATGTGGGGACGGGGTGGAAATGGTAGATTTTCTTGCCCTCTGAGACTTGGCAAATAAGAAGGCCGCCCATTTTTGCGATGGGCGGCCTTTGATTTGGTCCGATGCGTTTGCGTGTCGGGGGCGTTCTACTCTTCGGCAATACTATCGAGGATGCTGCGCATGATGGACACTAGGATGCTGCCCATAAAGGCCGAGCCAAAGCCGGCGATGGAGATGCCGACGCCCAACAGGTTGACCGACAGGTAGCTGGCGAGCTCCAGCATAAAGCTGTTGAGCACGAGCTGGAAAATGCCGAGCGTAATGATCGTGAGCGGCAGCGAGATGACCGTGAGGAACGGTTTGACGAACGAATCGACGATGTTGAGGAACAGCCCCACAAAGGCAAAGCAGACCCAGGCCTCGGCAAGGCCGAAAGGTTGGATGCCGGGGACGAGGAACGTGGCGATTGCGATGGCGATCGAGGTGAAGAGCCAGTTAAGCATAAAGCGCATGGCGTGAATCCTTTCTTGCGCCGGGGTTGCTGGCGTCGCGTGAAGCGGCTTGCGGCGGCGACTTGGATGGTTACGCGGACGCGCCGCGGTGTTTGGGCGCCCATTGTCTCAAATATTCGTGGAGCTTACGTGCGCATTCGGTTTCTAAACGGCGTTCGTCCTGAAAAACGTGCCGCTGACAGAGAGTCTTGTCACTTTAGTTTGGTGGTGTGCTACACTGCTACGGGCAAATGGCCCATGCATTGTTTTATTGCATATTACGGGCGAACGATGCCCGATGTCAGTATCAACTTCGATGCCTTTTGGCGGGTTTGGCGGTGATCGATGAATATCGAGAACATGTTTGACAAGCCTGATGTCAAGCAGCTGGTCCACGCATTTAGTCTTTTGGACGACGAGAACGATATCCAAGCGTTTTTGACCGATATCTGCACGCCGCGCGAGATCTGCGATCTTTCTCAGCGCCTGCAGGTTGCGCGCTATCTGGACGAGGGCGAGCCCTATGTCGAGGTTCAGGCCCGCACCGGCGCTTCGTCCACCACGGTGAGCCGCGTGTCCAAGGCGCTTAATGGCGAGTACGGTGGCTATCGCAAGATCCTCATCAAGCTGGAGGATGGCGAGTAGGCCAGCGGTAAAAACAAATTGCGCAGAACCGTCCCTTCGGGGGCGGTTTTTTGATTCCTCGGGGACGGAGGAAAACGTATCACCGGGTTAGACTGACCCCTTGTTGATCCGTTTTCCTCCGTCCCCAAGGGATCAAATCTGTTGGCGTGGGGCAAATCTGTCCGCGTGGGCGGGTAGGATGGATGCATTGATTATTGCGAACGGTTTGAGTGGAGGACCATGCCTGTTCGAATCTATACCACCAATACCGGTACGGACTTGAGCGATGCCGAGACGGCGTTGCTCGCCGACCTGGTTGCCCGCCACGGGCGTGCTGTATTGCTGGCGCCCTCGTTTGCTGAGCTCGACGTGTGCCGTCACGATGCTGCGGTTGCTGGCGCCTCGCTGGGCGTTGACTACAAAACCCCCGCGTCGTGGCTTCGTTCGCTGTGGGAGCTTATGGGCGATGGCCGCAGCTTCGTCGACAACATGCAGCGTCAGATGCTGTTCTCGGACATGATCGCCCGTCGCGACGATGCTGGCCTGCAGCCGCTTTCGCGCAGTCAGGGCACGGTGCGCATGCTCGCGCGCATGGCCCGCGATGTGCTGCCGGGCGTAGCGGGGACGGGTGCCGAGCGCTGCTGCGGCGACGTTTGCCATCCTGAGCCCAAGAGCGATGCCGAGGCTCGTGTGTTCGAGCTTTTGCGTGCCTACGCGGGCGGCTTGGACCGTCGAGACATGGTCGAGCCCTGCGAGGCGGCTGACCTTATGGCCGAGGTGCTGGCCGACAACCTTCCGGCGTGCGCCCGCGCGGTATGTGTGCGCGGCGTCACGTCGTTTACGCACGGCCTGCTCGAGTTGCTGTCCGCCGTGGCAAACAATGGGGGAGAGGTTGTCGTGCTGCTTCTGTCTCTTATACACATCTCCGAGCCCACGAGACACTGAGCGATCTCG
>URNM01000171.1 GCA_900549185.1 uncultured Collinsella sp.
GCTCAGTGTCTCGTGGGCTCGGAGATGTGTATAAGAGACAGCACCTGGAGGAGGGCGGCTTTGTCGAGGTTGATGACTCGGGCGATGCTGCCGTCAAGTACCGCGCACCGGTTCGCCTGACCACGCTGGGTGGCGAGAGCATGAACGAGGCCGACCGTATCATCCACGACGTGCTCGACACCACCGGTAAGGCCATGGGCGTGGAGCAGCGCGAGCAGATGTATGCGTCGCTGCGCACGATTCTCAACACCCTGCGCGAGATCTAAGGCCACCAAGGCATTTGCTTCCCATTAACAACTGCATAGTCCCGTTTGAGCGCGTATACCGTGCCGGGACATTGCTGTCTAAATTCCCTGCGCGAGACCTGCGCAAGAAAGGATTTGTTATGTCCGTCCGCATTATTACCGATTCCGCGAGCGATATGACGCCGGCGGAGCACCCCGCTCTGTGTGTTCTGCCGCTGTCCGTCACCTTTGGCACCGATGTGTACATGGATGGCGTCGACATCGATCACCAGCGCTTTTACGAGATGCTCGTGGAGCGCGATGAGCTGCCCAAGACCGGCCAAGTCAACCCGTACGCGTTTTCGCAGGCGATTGCCGAGGCGCGTGAGGCCGGCGACGAGGCAGTGATTATTACCGTGGGCGCCAAGCTTTCGGGCACCAATCAGAGTGCCCGTACCGCACTTGCCGAGGCGCCGGGCGGCGACGTGTTCGTGGTAGACAGCAACAACGTCACTCTGGGCGAGCGTGTCCTGGTCGAGTATGCGCTGCGCTTGGTGGACGAGGGCCGTAGTGCGGCCCAGATCGCAGCGGCCGTCGAGGCCGTCCATGACCGCGTGGTCGTCATCGGCCTGCTCGAGACTCTGGAGTACTTGGTGCGCGGCGGTCGCCTGTCTGCTGCGGCCGGCGCTGTGGGCACGCTGCTCAACGTTAAGCCCGTGGTGGCCGCCGAGGACGGCCTGATCGTGCAGCTGGGCAAGGCTCGTGGCTCCAAGAACGGCCGCAACCTGCTCAACCAGAAGGTCGAAAAGGCGGGCGGTGTCGACTTTTCCATGCCGCTGGCGCTGGGCTATACAGGCCTTTCGGACGCCGTGCTCAAGAAGTACATCGAGGACAGCGCCGCGCTGTGGGCTGGACACACCGAGAACGAGTTGCCCATTCACACCATTGGCGCCACCATCGGCACCCACGTGGGCCCCGGCGCCGTAGCCGTAGCTTTCTTCCGCCCCGCCAACTAGCTTTCCGGCCAAAACCACCACAAAGGGGACAGGCACCTTTGTGGTGGTTTATGCTGGTTTCGGTTGAAAGGAGCATGCGATAGCGTCTGAGGGCTTTTTTGAGCGGGTGTACGAGGTGGTCGAGCAGATTCCCGAGGGGATGGTTGCCACCTACGGTCAGGTGGCGCTGCTTGCCGGTCGTCGGCGGAGCGCGCGCTATGTGGGCTATGCGCTGCACAGCAACCCGCGCCCCGGCCAAATTCCCTGTCATCGCGTGGTGTTTGCCGACGGCCGTATCTGTGAGGGCTTTGCCTTTGGCGGCCCCGATGCCCAGCGTGAGCTCTTAATGGGGGAGGGCGTGGCGTTTACCGATCCCATGCACGTCGACTTGGCCGCCTGTCGCTGGCCTGCCGGACTCTAACAGCTCTGCCGTGGCCAAAACCACCACAAAGGTGCCTGTCCCCTTTGTGGTGGTTTTTTCGTTGCAGGTTTACCGGGGCTAACATATGGAGAAGGTGTGGCGGCGTACGTTGCCGTTAGAAAGTAAACCATGGTGAACTATATTGGTTTCAGCAACGGAGCAGGCAATAGGCGATGAAAAAGCCTGCCCTGTTGAGTTTGATTCGCATTCCTCCCCTCTGTGCGATTCAACGGTGTACTTCGGGAACAGGCCCGCTGGCAACTAACTGCCAGCGGGCCTGTTCCCGTTTGTCGGGGGAGTGCAATGGGCGGAGCCGAGCCGGTCGGGCACCAAAAAGGGCGGACGCCGTAGCGCCCGCCCCATAGCAATCGAAAGCTCAAGCCAGCAGATCGGTCTAGTACACCATGCCCATGGCGTCCCGAACCTCGGCCAGGGTCTGCTCGGCGATCTCGTTGGCACGACGGTTGCCCTCGTGCAGCACGTCCTTCACGTAGTCCAGATCGTTCTCGTAGCGCTGGCGACGCTCGCGGATCGGTGCGAAGTACTCGTTGACGGCCTCGGTCACGTACTTCTTGAGCTGGCCGGAGCCGCCCATGCCAATCTCCTCGGCAATCTCGACCTCGGAGCGGCCGGTGCAGATGGCAGCCGTTGAAAGCAGGCCGGACACGCCGGGGCGGTTCTCGGGGTCGAACGTAATCATGCGCTCGGAATCGGTCTGGCTCTTCTTGATGCGCTTGGCCGTCTCCTCGGCGGTCATCGAGATGTTGATGGCATTGCCGTAGCTCTTGCTCATCTTGCGGCCGTCCAGGCCGGGCAGCAGCGGGGTCTCGGACAGCAGCGCGTCGACCTCGGGGAACACCTTGCCGTAGCGGTTGTTAAAGCGGCGGGCGATGGTGCGGGTGAGCTCGATGTGCGGCAGCTGGTCGCGACCGACCGGCACCACGTTGCCCTTGCAGAACAGGATGTCGCAGGCCTGGTGCACCGGGTAGGTGAGCAGAAGACCGGTGAGCTCGTGGCCCGAGGCCTCCATCTCGGCCTTGACGGTGGGGTTGCGCGCCAGCTCGGCCTCGGACACCAGCGACAGGAACGGCAGCATGAGCTGGTTGGCAGCGGGTACGGCGGAGTGTGCGTAGATCATGGTCTTGTCGGGGTCGATACCGCAGGCAAGGTAGTCCATGACCATGTTGTACACGTTGTCCTGGATGTGCTCGGTGGTGTCGCGGTCGGTGATGACCTGGTAGTCGGCGATGAGCACGTTGGTCTTGGCGCCCATGTTCTGCAGCTCCACGCGGCCCTTGAGGGTGCCAAAGTAGTGGCCCAGGTGCAGACGGCCGGTGGGGCGGTCGCCGGTAAGCATGGTGAACTTCTCGGGCGTCTTGGCCAGGCCCTCGCGAATGGCGTTGCTCTTTTGCAGCGCGACTTCGTAGCTGTTCTCGTTTGGCATGATTGCTCCTAACGTATGTTCATGGGTCAAGATGATAACGCTGTCTCTTATACACATCTCCGAGCCCACGAGACACTG
>URNM01000172.1 GCA_900549185.1 uncultured Collinsella sp.
GCGCAGCGAGGGCTTCTTGCATGTCCGAGGACGCGCCGGGAGGGAGCTTACTCTCTGCCCGGACAGGAAAGGCTAATTACGCGACGGTGTAAACCCAGTTGTGCTTGTCCTCGACAGCACCAGACTGGATGCCCGTCAGGGTCTCGCGGAGCTTCTTCATCACAGGACCGATCTCGGTGTAGCCAGCCGGGAAGGTCACAGTCTCATCGGCGCCGTAGACCTTGTTGTCGATCTCGCCCACCGGAGAGATGACGGCAGCGGTGCCGCACAGGCCGCACTCCACAAAGGTACCGGCCTTGACCTCGGCCCACTCGACGGGACGCTGGTCAACGGTCATGCCCAGGTCCTGAGCAACCTGAACGAGCGAACGACGGGTGATGGAGGGCAGGATGGAGTCGGTGTGCGACTGAGGAACGACGAGGGTGCCATCCTCCTTCACGAACAGGACGTTGGCGCCGCCGGTCTCCTCGACATAGGTGCGGGACTCGGAGTCGAGATACAGGTTCTCGGCATAGCCCTCGCGGTGGGCCTCCATCGTGGGCTTGAGGGACATGGCGTAGTTCAGGCCGGCCTTGATGTTGCCGGTGCCGTGCGGTGCGGCACGGTCGTACTCGGAAACGCGCAGCTTAACGGGCTTAAGGCCACCCTTAAAGTACGGACCGACCGGGGTCACGAGAATGCGGAACGTGTACTCAGGAGCGGGAGCCACGCCAATCACGTCACCGGAGCCGATCATAAACGGACGCACGTACAGGGTCGCGCCGGAACCGAAGGGCGGAACCCAGGCGGCGTTGGCAGAAACGACCTGCTTGACGGCCTCAACGAACTTGTCCTTGGGGAACGGGGGCATCTCGAGGCGCTGCGCAGAGTTGTACATGCGCTCGGCGTTCATGTCGGGACGGAAGCAGACGATGCTGCCGTCCTCGGCGGTGTAGGCTTTCAGGCCCTCAAAGACCTCCTGGCAGTAATGGAAGATGCCGCCGCACTCGGAGACGTGCAGGGTGTGATCGGTGGTCAGGCCGCCCTCGTCCCACTCGCCGTCCTTCCAATGGGCCTCGTAGCTGTAATCGGTCTTCATGTAGCCAAAGCCGAGGCTACCCCAATCGATATCCTTCTTCTCGACAGTCATATGTCGCTCCTTACATACACAGTTGCAAACTCGCGAACCCGCACGCAAGGACCGAGGCCGGCCGCGTCGCAACGTCGTACGCCCGGAGCGTAGAGCCGGACGGGACACGCAAACAGCATCAAAGCCGATGGCACGTCGATTCGCATGCACGAGATTGTACTCCGCACGCGCGTCGGATAAAACGTTTTTCTTTAACTAAGTAAAGTATTTTCATTTGACCGAAGCAAAAAGGCCCGCCACCGTAAGCGGTGACGGGCCTCAACTGTACGGTCTGCGCGCTGGCTCGAGCTAGGCGTTCTATTTGCCCAGCTTAGCCTTGACCAGACCGACCACGGTCGGGATGATCGACACGGCAACGATGCCGACGATCAGCAGCTCAAAGTGCTCCTGCACAAAGGGGATGCCGCCAAAGAAGTAGCCCAGCAGCGTAAAGAGCGTTGACCAGGTAATGCCGCCCAACACGTTAAAGACGACAAAGTTGCGCCAGTGCATGCCGCCCATGCCGGCGATAAAGGGCACAAAGGTGCGGATAAACGGGAAGAAGCGACCCAGGAAGATGGCCAGGTGACCCCACTTGTCCAAGAAGTCCTCGGACTTTTTGATGCGCTCGGGCGTCATGGCCTTGACCTTGCCCGAAGCGATGATCTTTTTGCCAAAGAAGTGACCGATCATAAAGTTGCACTGATCACCCAAAATGGCAGCCGACCATGCGACGGCCAGCAGGGCCACGATGTTAAAGCCGCCGTTGTGGGCAAAGAAGCCCGAAGCAAACAGCAGCGAATCGCCAGGAAGGAACGGGAAGAACACCACGCCCGTCTCGATAAAGATGATCAGGAACACGCAGCCGTAGGCCATAAGCGGGCCGGCGGCGATCCAGCTGGCGATCGCGGTGCGCGGGTCTTTGAGCAGCTCGGCGATAAAATTGATGAAACCCATGAAGTAAAACCTCTCAGTTGTGGGCGCGGATACGTCCAAGTTGACCAGTATACGGTTGCGGCGTCCCCTCGTGCGCAACCCCACAAAAGCATGACTCCATTACCAGCAAGTTTGCATAACTGACACCTGTCGCGCAATGCCGCCAAGATTGTCCTTCCTAATCCCTAGCGAATCGCTATACTTTATTGAATCGCATTGCCATGGCGCTAAGGGAGGGCGGCCGGTGAGCTTTATCAATACCATTCGCGAGGACATCAAGACCGTCCAAGCGCAGGACCCCGCCGCGCAAAACGGTCTACTCATCTTCCTTTCCTATCCTGGCCTGCACGCCAAGTGGAACCACGTGCCCGAGCACTGGCTCTGGGAGCACGGTCATCGCTCGCTCGCCCGCGTGCTCTCGCAAATCACCCGCCACATCACCGGCGTCGAGATTCACCCCGCCGCACAGATCGGCAAGCATTTCTTTATCGACCACGCCATGGGCGTCGTCATCGGCGAAACCACCATCGTGGGCGACAACTGTGTGCTTTACCAGGGCGTTACGCTCGGCGGCACCGGCAACGAAACCGGCAAACGCCACCCCACCCTGGGCAACAACGTCACCGTGGGCACGGGCGCCAAGGTACTCGGCAACATCCGCATCGGCAACAACGTCAAAATCGGTGGCAACTCGGTCGTCGTCAAAGACGTGCCCGATAACTGCACCGTCGTGGGCGTGCCCGGGCGCATCATCAAGCGCAACGGCTGCCGCGTGTTCGAGGAGAGCTTCGATGCCAAGCAACATCGCGAGTACCTGTCTCTTATACACATCTCCGAGCCCACGAGACACTGAGCG
>URNM01000173.1 GCA_900549185.1 uncultured Collinsella sp.
GGGGCTTGCAGCGACGGACCTCAGGACACTCTTACACCACGTCTGCGCGCGCCACTTGATTGGCGGCTAATAAGCCAAAAACAGTCCCTATTCCACCGCAACTGATGTGGGCGTCCCTAGTGAGTTGGTTGGTAGCGGGGGCAGTAGCTGATGGCTATGGCATCGACGCCTACGTGGGTGGCGATGGTGCAGCCGATGGGGCCGGTGCCGGCGTCTACATAGTCTTGGCCTGCGAGCGCTTGGCTGACGAGCTCCTGCTCCTCGGCGGCGCCGGTCGTGAGCACGCGCACGCTGGAGCCCGGATGCTCGGCCAAAAATGCGAGGCAATCGGCCATGGTGTTGGCAACGATGCGCTTGGCGCCGCGGCCCTTTTTGATGGCCTTGATCTCGCCCGATTTCCACTCCGGCGAAACGGCCAGGCGAATGTTGAGCATCTGCGTGAGCTGGCCGGCGAGTTTAGGTGCGCGGCCGTTCTTGACTAGGTTCTCGAGCGTGCGGGGAATCAGCAGCAGGTGGGCGTCGGGCAGCGTCGCGCGGATCTGCGCCTCGGTCTCGTCCAGGCTGCGACCGTCCTCGCGCATGGCGAGCGCGTACTCCACCAGCAGGCCTTCGGCACCCGAACCGGTGCGCGAATCGATGCAGCGCACGTCGAGCTCGTGGGTCTCGGCCGTCAGGCTGGCGTTGGCATAGCAGGCGGACCACTCGCTGCATAGCGAGATAAAGATGGCGCTGTCGTGGCCGTCGGCGAGCATGCGGTCAAAGAGTGCCTTGAACTCGCCGGCGCTCGGCTGCGAGGTGTGCGGCAGTTGCTCGGAACCGGCCATGCGGGCGACGTACTCCTGGGCGGTAATCTGCACCTGGTCGAGCAGGTCCTCGCCCTCGATAATCACATGCAGCGGAATCACGTAAATGCCGAGCTCTTGGGCGCGGGCGGGGGAGATGTCCGACGTGGAGTCGGTTATGATGGCAAAAGACATAATTGCACCTTTCGTTGGGGCGCTTGCGCGCCGCCTTCTGAGAGCAAAGTGCGACAAGTATAGTAGAGTCGTTCCACATTACTAGGTTCAATTGTTGAATAGTCAACAGTTTGAAGTGTCGGTGTGGAAATCGTCAACTGGGGAAGAGGAATGCCGATGGAGGCGTTGGAGATAGGCAAACGGCCGGTCGTGTTGTTCGATTTTGACGGCACGGTGGCAGATACGGGCCGGGCAGTGATGACCTCGACGCGCAAGACGCTGGCTGCGCGCGGGTTTTCGGAGGCGCAGATGGGTGATCTGCGCCGTATGATCGGGCCGCCCCTGTGGAAGAGCTTTCACGACTTTTACGGCTTTTCCCGCGAGGAGTCGCTTGTGGTGGCCGACGAGTACCGCGCCTTTTTTGATGAGCTGGGGCCGGAGGAGTACCCCGTGTTCGATGGGGTCCCCGAGCTGCTGGATGGGTTGGCCGCCCAGGGCAAGCGTATGGCCGTGGCGACGTCTCGCATGGAGGCGAAGTGCATCGATATGGTTCATGAGCTGGGGCTTTGCCAGTTCGAAGCTGTGGTTGGCATGAATCCGCCGCAGGGACGCGAGACCAAGGCCGATTCGGTTCGCGATGCCCTGGCGGCGCTCGGCGCGACCGCGGACGAGGCCGTGATGATCGGCGATCGCTTCAACGATGTGGAGGGCGCACACACAATGGGCGTACCGTGCATTGGCATCTATTCGGGCGCGGCGGCGCCGGGCGAGCACGAGGCGGCGGGTGCCGATGCAGTGGTGCACTCGGTGGCCGAGCTTGTTAAACTTTTCTCTATCTAGGAACTTAATGTGAGGGGCGGGCACGCTTGCCGCTCATTGGTAAGGAGGTCGTTCATGAATCAGGTGGAGCAGAGCGTCGCTGAGTATGTCGACGAGGTCTGGGAGGATGCCGTCGCCGATATCGAGCAGCTGGTGAGTTATCCGTCCGTGGCAGTTTCTGCCGATGCGGAGCCCGGCGCGCCGTTTGGCCGCCCGGTCCGTGACGCGCTCGATTGCGCGCTCGGCATCGCGCAGAAGCTCGGCTATCAGACGAGCGACGACGAGGGCTATGTGGGAATCGCCGATATCCCGGGCCGCGGCGACAAACAGCTCGCGACTATCTGCCACGTGGACGTGGTTCCCGCCGGCCCTGGCTGGAACACCGACCCGTTCACCATGGAGCGCCGCGAGGGCTGGCTGCTCGGTCGCGGCGTGATTGACGACAAGGGCCCGGCGGTATTGTCGCTCTACGCCGGCGCCTACTTGCTCAAGCACGGCATTGTTCCGCGCTACACCTTCCGCGCGCTGCTGGGCTGCGATGAGGAAGTGGGCATGTCCGACGTTCACCATTATCTGGAGAACTACCCCAACCCAGACTTTCTGTTTACGCCTGATGCCGAGTTCCCGGTCTGCAATGCCGAGAAGGGCCAGTTTGGGGCGACGTTTGCGAGCACCAAGATCGACGGCGGGCGCATTGTGTCCTGGAGCGGTGCCGAGGCGAGCAACGCCATTCCGTCGCAGTCCATCTGCGAGCTCGCGATTGCCGCTGATGAGCTGCCGGCGCCGGTCGAGAACGCCGACCGCCTGGAGATCACGGCACTCGATAACGGGCATGCGCAGATTTTCGCCCACGGTATTGGCGGCCACGCTTCGATGCCTGAGGGCACCATCAACGCCGTCGGCCTGATCGTGTCGTATCTGCGCGAGGCCGAGGACGCGTTTGGTGCACGCGACGAGCGCCTGCTGACGCCTGCCGAGCACGAGTTCGTCAAGTTCCTGGCCTTTGTGCATGCGGATGCCTATGGCCGCGGCCTGGGTATCGACTGTCTCTTATACACATCTCCGAGCCCACGAGACACTGAGCGATCTCGTA
>URNM01000174.1 GCA_900549185.1 uncultured Collinsella sp.
TCCAGGTCCATGACGGGCGGCTCGAGCTCGGGCTCGGGAGCCGTGTATGCCGACTGCTGCGGGGCAGCGTGGCGAATCGTGCTGTCTGCCGTGGGGCGCTGTGCCGCTGCAGCGAGAAACGCCGCCGTCTCGGACGGATCGCTAGCAGGACGGGGTGCAGGGGCGGCTTTACGCGTCGCCTGCACGATGGGACGGGTGGCAAAGTCGTCCGCGGGTACGGATGCCGGCGCGGGCGTGGCGGAAGGTGCGGGTTTTGCACTTGTTGGGCGAGCTCCGCCGCCCATGAGTTCCTCGGCGGTCCAGGGGCGGTCGCTCATCACGTCGTCGAGGCTCAGCGCAAAAAGGCCCTCTTCGCCCTCGTCAAACGCGTGTTTCGCATGCCTGGCGCCAGAAACGGTGCCTCCGCGGCCGTTGCGTGATGCGTTGCTCGACCCCATCTTGTTCCATCCTTTCGAAATGCTCATATTCATCGATTATATGGAACTTGCCTTGCGGCCGACTCTCGGATTCGTGCATTCCAGAACTCGCGCCCAAAAGGGGAGGGGTGCAGACGCGCTGACTATTTGTCGCCGGCGGCAGCCTTTGCCTCGTTGAGGTAGCTGTAGAAGCTGTATTTGGAGATGCCAAAGAACTCGCAGGCGCGTTCGCTCGACTTGGAGATGAGGAAGGCGCCGCGACGGTCGAGGTAGCCAATGGCGCGGATGCGCTCGTCTTTGGTCATGAGCGCCGCGGGCTTGCCCACAAACTGTTCGCACTCGCGCAGCAGGTCTTCGAGCAGGTCGCCGATGTTTTTGGTAATGGGCTCGGGCTCGGTGTAGCCCGAGCCGCCGGTGCCGGTAAAGGCATCGAGCGAGCGCTCAAAAGCCTTCATGAGCGTAATGTCAAAGTTAATGCCCAAAATGCCGACGGGCTTGCCCTCGTCGTTGCGGATAAAGATGGTCGAGGACTTGAGCAGCTTGCCATCGGCGGTTTTGGTGAGGTATGGCTCGCGGTCGTGCACGTCGGCGGTGCCCTCGTGCATGGACTCAAGCACAATATGGCTGGGGCCGTCACCCAGTTTGCGCCCGCTGACGTGGCCGTTTTCGATCACTACGATGGAGTGGTCCACGTCCTCGGTCTCCAGATCGTGGACGACGATTTCGCAGTTGGGGCCAAACTGGAGCGCCAGGCCGTGTGCAAGGCGCTTGTAAAACTCAATCTGTGCGGGGGTCATGGGTGCCTTCCTAAAAATTAGTTTGGGCTCACTTTGCCATAAACCCCACTTGTTCGCAAATAACGAAAGCGTCGCTGCGTTATGTAACCGTTCGGCGGCGAAAAAGTACCGATTACGGCAACAAACAATTTGTTAGGTTTAGCAATCAAAAAGTGTGATAGAACAGTGCTAACAAACTTTTTGTTTGGCATCCACATAAAAGTTCAGTCGCAGGAATGGGAATGGGCTGAAACGCGTATGCGGGGGCCGGCAAGAGAGGACTTAAGGAGTTCACCGTATGGCCGATAAGATCCAGTGGGCGGGCAACACGATGCCCAAGAGCGATGACAAGCACTTGGGAATCATGAGCCTCGACCACGTGAAGAAGGCCCGTGCCTTCCACCAGTCGTTCCCCCAGTACACCGTCACTCCGCTTGCCCGCCTGGATGGCCAGGCTGCACGCCTGGGCCTGTCCAACCTGTGCGTTAAGGACGAGAGCTATCGCTTTGGCCTCAACGCCTTTAAGGTCCTGGGCGGCTCGTTTGCCATGGCCAACTACATTGCCGACGAGACCGGCAAGGACGTTGCCGACTGCACCTTCGATTACCTGACTTCCGATCAGCTTGCCAAGGACTTTGGCCAGGCCACCTTCTTTACCGCCACCGACGGCAACCATGGCCGCGGCGTGGCATGGGCTGCCAATAAGCTGGGCCAGAAGGCCGTCGTGCACATGCCCAAGGGTTCCACCAAGCCCCGCTTCGACAACATCGCCGCCGAGGGCGCCACGGTGACCATCGAAGAGGTCAACTACGACGAGTGCGTGCGCATGGCCGCCGCCGAGGCCGACGCCTGCGAGCGCGGCGTTATCGTTCAGGACACCGCCTGGGAGGGCTACGAGAAGATTCCGTCTTGGATCATGGAGGGCTACGGCACCATGGCTTCCGAGGCTGCCGAGCAGCTGCGCGAGATGGCCATCAACCGCCCGACGCATGTCTTTGTCCAGGCTGGCGTAGGCTCGCTCGCCGGCGCCGTGGTGGGCTACTTCACTAACCTGTATCCCGATAACCCGCCCACCTTTGTCGTGGTCGAGTGCGCTCCGGCCGCCTGCCTGTACAAGGGCGCTGCCGCCGGCGACGGCGATCCGCGAATCGTGGACGGCGACATGCCCTCCATCATGGCCGGCCTGTGCTGCGGCGAGCCCAACATCCTGGGCTGGGATATCCTGCGCAACCACACCACCGCGTTCGTGTCCTGTCCCGACTGGGTCACCGCTCGCGGCATGCGCACCCTGGGCGCTCCCGAGAAGGGCGACCCGCGCGTCATCTCCGGCGAGTCCGGCGCTGTGACCACCGGCCTGGTCGAGACCCTCATGCTCGATCCCGAGTACGCCGAGCTCAAGGAGCTCATCGGCCTGGACAAGACGAGCTCCGTGCTCTGCTTCTCCACCGAGGGCGACACCGATCCGGATCAGTACCGTCGCATCGTCTGGGAAGGCGAATACCCCACTTGCTAGCAGGTCTGACCTGTCCGGGTGGCGGAGCATATGTTTGCTCCCTGCTCGGACAGTCCTGCTCGCACGGAGAGCACATTAAGTGCTCTCCGGCTCGTGCGGAACTC
>URNM01000175.1 GCA_900549185.1 uncultured Collinsella sp.
TCTACACTCGACTAGTCGTCGGCAGCGTCAGATGTGTATAAGAGACAGGTCCAAAACCGTCAAGCATTTGGTCAGCGCCTGGACGGTATTTGGTCAGACTTCGCATGAAACCGTCTGGTACGTTTGCGCCGTTCCAAGATTTGGGAGGCGACATGGGAAACATGACGGCGAATCAAAGGCTTGCAAGTCACATTAAAGCATGCGAACAGCAGATGAGCTGCGTGTACGCGCGCACGGCGGCGGAGGCAAAGCAGATTGAGCGGCGGGCGGAGGCGGGAAGTCTCGAAGCGGTCATGCCGGGGTTGTATGCGCGTCCGGAATACTGGTCCGAGCTCAAGTTTCGGCAGCGTTATCTGCATCGGGTGCGGGCGCTTGCGCAAAAGCACCCCGACTGGACATTTTGCTCCTATACGGCGGCTGTTATCTATGGCCTTTCGGTTTCGCATGCCAATTTGACGCACATCCATATCGCCGCGATGCCAGCCCAATCGACGACGCCGGGCTCTCAGGTCATTCGTCATCGCTATGCTCGTCAAACACGGGCCACCCAGATGGATATCGCCGTAACCGATATCGATCAAACGATTACGGATTGCTTGGTCGATGCATCGTTTGTCGAGGGACTGATCATCGCGGACTCGGCGCTCCATGAGCAACTTTTGTCGAAGGAGCATCTCGTTGAGACTGTCGACAAGCTTGGTCTGAATCGTCGCGGCGTTGTGACGGCGCGCAGGGTTGCACGATGTGCCGATGGGCTGTCGGAAAGTGGCGGCGAGTCCAAGGCGCGTGCCCTGATGATCGAGCGCGGTTGGCAGACGCCGGAGCTGCAAGTTGAGCTGTTCGACCCGGTTGAGCCGGGACGACCGTATCGCGTCGACTACTTGTGGCGCGTGGGCGACCGGCTGATTATCGGGGAGTTCGACGGATTCGTTAAAAGCGAGAAGGCGGCGGAGGAGGGCAAGCTCGCGAAGGCGCAGTTCGATGAGCGCCAGCGCGAGTCGAGACTTTCGCTGCTTGATAACTGCAAGATTGTGCGCTTGTGCTGGGATGATCTAAGGGATCCGACAAAGCTCGATCGCAAGCTCAAGGTCGCCGGCGTGCCGCGTGCGTGCTGAGGCAGTTGCAGGGCGTTTGGCTGCACAAGCGTGGAAAATCGGACGGACGAGCGTGGATTTTCGGACGCTTGTTGAATGAGTGTGGATAATCTCCCGTTTTTGGCTCGTAAGGGGGCTCAAAGTGGGAGATTTTCCACGCTCATCTTGCGGGTGCGATACAGCGGCGGCTAGGCGCTGACGATGTTGGGCAGCGGCAGATCGTGGGCGTCGGTGGGAACGTGGTCGACGCGTTGTTCGTCAAAGGCGATGCCGACGATTAGGCATTTAGGTGCAACTGTGGGCAGGTAGCGGTCGTAGCAGCCTCCGCCGTAGCCCAGGCGCGCACCGGTTCGGTCGAAAGCCACGAGCGGCACGACAGCCATGTCGAGAGCCTTGGCGGGCACGATGGGGAAGTGGTCGCTGTCGACGTCCGTGGCTGCGAAGGCCCGCGTAGGGTGGGCGATAAACGGGGCCTCGGACGCATCGCCGGCAGAGACTGCCCGCATGCACATGCGCTGGCCACAAGCCATGGCGTCTGTTGCCGAGAGCATGCACGGATAGGCCACGCGCCAGCCACGCGCGACGGCCGCGGCGGCAAACGCGGCTGGGTCGACCTCGGAACCCATGGCGGCATAGACGGCAACGGTGCGTTGGCCCGCAGTGCCGCTGGACTCCATCAGCTCAACAAGCCGCGCGCATACAACAGCGGACTTTGCCGCCCGCACATCCAAATCAAGAGCATCGCGCCGAGCAATCACCGCCCGCCGCAACTCAGCCTTATCCATCCCAGCCTCATCTCCCAAACCTGCCAAAAAGGGACAAGTTTATTTTGGCAGGTTTTATCTGGGCAAACGCGATGGATTCACCCCAAACCACCACAAAGGTGCCTGTCCCCTTTGTGGTTGTTTGGGCCTGTGCGTTAATGCTATAACGCCGCAGCGATTGCTTCGGTCACAAACTTATTGAGTGACTCACCCTTCTTTGCCGCTGCCAGCGCTGCTTGCTTGTGGAGCTCAGAGCCCGTTCTTACGTTGAACGACCCCTTAAAAGCCCGCTCGGGTTCCTTGCCCTTCTCGGCGCAAAACTCAAGGTAATCGTCGACGGCGTCGTGGAAGCATTGCTCCACTTCTTCAGCCGTGGAGCCTTCAAATACGATTGCGTCTCTAATGCCGGTGACCATACCTGTTAGCACATGCTGTTCGGCATCGAACTCGACTGGGGCGAAATAACCCTTGTATGCCAAAACGTTACTCATGACTACCTCCGACATCTTGCAGAAATCGAACGATGTTTCGAATGGTCCCCGCTGTCAATTCGTCAGATGGATGTGGCACGTGCATTACGAACATCCTGCCATCTGATGGCCTGTAGAAGCGAACGCGCGATCCGGATGTCTTGCCTTTGTTGTCCATTTCAAAGCCATATGAAGCCATGACTTTTAAAAAATCGGTATACCGATACGTCGAAGGGCAGCTAAGCAGTTGGGCGATGAGTTTATCGGTCCGCGTCATCCCGCCTCACATTCTGCAACTATATCCTAGTTGCAATTTAAGTCCGATGCAAGCACCCCTACTATAGAACATGTGTACGTATAGAACAAGTGTTCGAACCACCACAAAGGTGCCTGTCCCCTTTGTGGCTGTCTCTTATACACATCTCCGAGCCCACGAGACACTGAGCGATCTCG
>URNM01000176.1 GCA_900549185.1 uncultured Collinsella sp.
ACAGGTACGGCACGCTCGATGCCCGTGTGAACCACGAGAGCGTTGAGCTCAAGGCCCCGACGGCCGGCGAGCTGGCGCAGATTCGTGCGCTCATCCAGGAGCACGTGGACGCGACGCAGAGCCCTCGCGGCATTAAGCTGCTCTACAGCTTTGAGACGATGAGCAAGCACTTTGTGAAGGTCATTCCGACCGAGTACGAGCGCGTGCTGGCGATTGTCGCCGCCGCCGAGGCCGTCGGCAAGACGCATGAGCAGGCCGAGGAGCTGGCGTTTGACATCGTGACCGGTCGCGCCGACGCCGCCGATGTCGCTCGCTTTGATGCGGCGGGTGGTGTCGCTGGCACTGTGCCCGCCGCCAGCTCTGTTGCTTCGACCAAGAAGGAGGCGTAAGTGCCATGGGTAAGCCCGGTGCTTTTCTTGATATCGATCGCGTGACCCACGGGCTGCGCCCCGTGGAGGAGCGCAGCCGCGATTTCGATCCGCTGTACGTGGAGCTCGACGACGATGCGCGCCGTGCCCAGGCGAGCCGCTGCATGATGTGCGGTGTGGCGTTTTGTCAGATGGGTGCGAGCTTTGGCAAGGCGCGTCCGAGTGGCTGCCCGCTGCACAATCTGATTCCCGAGTGGAACGAGCTAGTGTATCGCGGCCGCTGGGACGAGGCTGCCGAGCGTCTGTCACTCACCTCGCCCATGCCCGAGTTCACGAGCCGTGTGTGCCCGGCGCTGTGCGAGGCCGCGTGCAACCTGGGCTCGGTCGACGGCCAGCCCACGACGATTCACGATAACGAGCGCGCGATCAGCGACCATGAGTGGGCCAACGGCGGTCCGCGCCGCTTTGAGCCGGCGGGGGAGGGCGCGCCCACGGTTGCCGTGGTGGGCTCCGGTCCTGCTGGTCTGGTGGCAGCATGGGAGCTTGCGCGTCGCGGTGCCCGCGTGACGGTGTTTGAGCGTGACGACCGCCCGGGCGGCCTGCTCATGTACGGCATTCCCAACATGAAGCTCGAGAAGTCCGTGGTCGAGCGTCGTGTGGCACTTATGCGCGAGCTGGGCATTGTGTTCGAGCTGGGTGCCGACGTTACGAACCCTGCGGTGGCGGCCAAGCTCAATGGCTTTGACGCCGTCGTGGTGGCTGCCGGTGCTCGCGCCCCGCGTGGGCTTTCGGCTGCGAACATTGATGTCCCGGGCGTGGTGTATGCCGTGGACTACCTGACGGCTTCGACCGTCTCGGTGCTCGATGGCGGCGAGCCCGCGGTGAACGCGCGCGGCCTGGACGTTGTGGTCATTGGCGGCGGCGATACCGGTAACGACTGCGTGGGCACCGCGGTACGTCAGGGTGCGCGCAGCGTGCGCCAGTTTGAGTTCTTGCCGGCGGCGCCTGATGCGCGCGCGGCGAGCAACCCCTGGCCGCAGTGGCCCAACGTGAAGAAGACCGATTACGGCCAGCAGGAGGCCATCGCTACCATGGGCGGCGAGATGCGCGCCTGGGGTGTGGATACGCTCGAGGTGCTGTTGGACAAGAAGGGCGCGGCCGCGGGCCTGCGCGTGGTCGATCTGGATTGGTCGGCTGGCAAGCCCGAGCGCATCGCGGGTTCCGAGCACGAGGTGCCGGCCCAGCTGGTGCTCATCGCCTGCGGTTTTACAGGTCCCGAGCATGGCGTGTTCGACGCCGTTGGCGTGCCTGTTGACACCGCTGGTCGTCCGCTGCCGGTGATGGCTGCCGAGGGCTCGCACCTTGCGGCCCGTGTCGACGGCGTCGCCGCGGATGCCGCGCCGGTGTATGTGGCGGGAGATGCTCGCAACGGCAGCTCGCTCGTGGTGAACGCCATGGCCGATGCCCTGGCCTGCGCAGCCGAAGTCGCCGAGGCGCTGGAGCTGTAAAGCAGTCATTTAAGAACGTCCCCAACGACTAGTCATTTTTTTGTCTAGTCGTTGGGGACACTCTTTGCGAGCGATTTGCTCGTTTGTCGACGTACGGGTGTTCATTTGTCGACTTCTTGGGCTGTGGTCACCTGTTGTTTCTGTGGTGGCTGTGGGTATCTGGCTCAAAAGGGCGGGTTGGCCGTCTATGTTTACCTGCGGTTTTGTTGCGGTGCGCATTTTCGGTCAAGCATCCCGTCAAGTGTTTGGTCAGCAGTTGGTTTGCAGCCGGAGGCCTATTTTGCCCGCGCTGGTCGTGGCTGCCCACCCTCCTCGTAAGCTCAAATTGAGGTCCATCAGTTTGAGGAGGATGCCATGACTGATCACGCTTTAGATCGAGCGCAGCTGGCCGAAGCCGTCGGCAACGATATTGCCGACATGGCCCATTTTTGGATGCTGCGGAAGTTCCAGTTTTTGGAGCCGGCGCGCGAACAGTTCGAGATTATTGTCGACCCGTGGCTCAGCTATTGCACCGAGCCTTCGCAAAACGAAATCATGGCCTACAACATGGCATTTACCGATTGGCTGCTCTTCGAGCGCCCCTATCGCCATGGCAAGACGCTGTTGGAGCTGTTTGTGGACGAGCCGCCAGCGTCAATTTCTTCTGCTTCGATCGGGCGACTTAAGCAGGTGCGTGACACGCAGTATTTCTCGCGCTTTGGCATTTTGGACAAGGATTCCGCGACTGGCATGGTCGTGCTGAAGGACACGCGCACCGACCGTCGCTTTGACGTCTACGACCCACATATCGTGCAAAAGGAGCACTGGAACGATGGCGCGATTGCCTGTCTCTTATACACATCTGACGCTGCCGACGACTAGTCGAGTGTAGAT
>URNM01000177.1 GCA_900549185.1 uncultured Collinsella sp.
CCGAGGAATCGGCAGGCCCCGCTTGTACATTGTATCTCGAAAGGAGATAAAACCTTAGCGCTTGGAGAACTGGGGAGCGCGGCGGGCCTTCTTGAGGCCGTACTTCTTGCGTTCGACCACGCGAGCATCGCGCGTAAGGAAACCGGCCTTCTTGAGGTCAGCACGGTAATCGCCAGCGTTCAGAAGAGCACGAGCGATGCCCAGGCGCAGAGCGCCGGACTGACCGGAGATGCCGCCGCCATCGCACAGAGCGATAACGTCGAACTGACCGGCGGTGTCGGTCACCTTGAAGGGAGCAAGGGCGTTCTCAACGAGCTGATGACGGCCGAAATACTGCTCGGCGTCACGCTTGTTGATGGTCACCTTGCCGGTGCCGGGGACGAGACGGACGCGGGCGACGGCGTTCTTACGACGGCCGGTACCCTGGTAGACAACGGTGTTCTCAGCCATCTTTAAGCCTCCAGCTCAATCTTCGTGGGGTTCTGGGCAGCGTGCGGATGCTCGGCACCAGCGTAGACCTTAAGCTTGGTCATCTGGGCACGGCCGAGGGTGGTCTTGGGCAGCATGCCGCGAACGGCGCGCTCGATGACCTTCTCCGGGTGCTTCTCCATAGCCTGGCGGAAGCTCTCAGCCTTGAGGCCGCCGTTGTAGCCGCTGTGGCGATAATAGGTCTTCGTGTCGGCCTTGTTACCGGTAAGCTGGACCTTATCGGCGTTGATGACGACAACGAAGTCGCCGCAGTCGCTGTTGGGCGTGAACTGGGGCTTGTTCTTACCGCGCAGGATCATTGCGATCTGGGTGGCAAGACGGCCCAGGACAGCACCATCGGCGTCGACGAGAACCCAGTTGCGCTGGACCTCGCCCTGCTTGGCGTAGTGAGTCGATTTCGAAATCACTTAGACTCCTCCATGTACAGTACGTGTTGTTACAGAGATTCACGGGGCTCTGCAAGTAACCCGTCCATATTACCCCGCTCGCCGCCCGAGTCAACAGGAATTTTGGCTCCGACCAGAGTTTCTGCACATGTCGTCCATGGGTCATGACGTCGCGACGCTAGCGCTCGACAAACGCCTCGATATCACTCAGTAGGCGCTTTGCCTCCTGGCGGCCCTGAATATACAGGTCGAGGAGCTTTGCCGAATCGTGCTCAACGTGACCGACCTCGACCGGCTTTTGCGGGGCAACGACCAACGCGCGGCCCTCGCGCTCATACTTCCACAGATGCATACGCTGGATGTTATAGAGATCGTGGCGCGTTTCGATAGCCTCGAGCAGGTAGGGGTAGTCGGCATAGCGGGCGCGCGCGGCGGGCATAAACTCGTAAGGCTTTTTCTCGTATGAGCGGTCCTGCGTAACGATAACGACCGCACGGTCGAAGCCCGCTTCCTCCAGCACGTGCTCGATGGGGACCGAATCGGCTACGCCGCCATCGACGTATTTGTGCCCGTCAATCTCGACCGGCGGCGTCACCAGCGGCAGTGACGTCGAGGCGCGCACGGCGTCGAGGTCAAGTACGGCGCTTTTGACCGGCAGGTACGTGGCGGTTCCAAAGAGCATGTCCGTCGCGACGGCGTACATCTCGATGGGGCTCGCGTCGAACGTTTCATTGTCAAAGGGGTCCAGGCGGTCCTGGACATCGTTGAAGATAAAGTCGTAACCCACAATAGAGCCCGTGGACGCAAACGATGCGGCGCCCATGTAGCGGCTGTCGTTGCAGAAAGCCAGGTTGATGCGGTTGGCACGGCCGATCTGGTGCGACTTGTAGTTCACGCCGTTGAGGGCGCCAGCCGATACGCCATATACCGCCGGAATCTCGACGCCGGCCTCCATGAGGACGTCGAGCACGCCGGCGGTAAACTGCCCGCGATAACTTCCGCCCTCCAAAACGAGCGCGACCTTGCCGGCGTTCTTTGCCTTATCTTCTGCAGTCATATTGACCTCCTGCGATTGCGTTTTGGCTTTCTTCTACCCAGTTTTGGGATGGAGGGCGCATAGGTTTTGGAGTTGAGAAGGGCGTAGCGTTCAAGCCAACCCCAGAGCATGAGTTGCCCCGGGGGAAAGCACGTCCCAGTCTGAGGAGCGATTCTGGGATGAATTTTCCGCTAGCCATTCATTTGGAAACTGCATCCCATTCCGAATGAGGATTCCGGGATGTACTTTCCGCTTGAGCTGCCATTGGGAAAGCATGTCCCGCTCTACGGCTCGATTCCGGGTCGTAGTTTCCGCTTGAGGCGCCATCCGGAAACTACGTCCCAGTCTGAGCGCAGATTCCGGGACGCGCTTTCCGCCTGGACCGCCGTTGGGAATGCACGTCTCACCCCGCGTTGCCGCGGTGCCTTCTTTACGCCCGCGCCCTGCATAGAGTTCGATTCTCCGCGGGTTTGGGGTTCCATTGATGCGGCGCATGGCAGGCTGAGATTCGATAACATCGCATCCGTTTTGAGTCGGAAGTTTGCGCGGAGAATCCGCGTATTTGCTTCGCAAATCCACACCGGCTTCGGCCGCCTGCCTGCGTCCTCGCCCGCGGGCTAAAAACGCTGACGCGTTTTCTTTACGCCCGCGCCCTGCATAGAGTTCGATTCTCCGCGGTATCTATAAGTAATAAAAAAGCAGGTAGGTGCGTTTACCTACCTGCCTGTAGCTATTGGTGGAGGCGCGGAGAATCGAACTCCGGTCCACGAAAGCCCCCTGATTGGCAT
>URNM01000178.1 GCA_900549185.1 uncultured Collinsella sp.
ACGAGATCGCTCAGTGTCTCGTGGGCTCGGAGATGTGTATAAGAGACAGGCCTGGTCGTGTGTGACCTCGACCTTGTTCGCGAGGCGGACCCCGAGGACCTCAAGCTCGGCTATGTGGTACTTGTTGCCACCATGCTTTCGAGCAGCAAGTCCCGCTGGAATCAGTTTACTGAGACCGTCCCTGAGATTCTCGCGGGCGAGGAAGTCGCGCTCGTCAATGCCGTTCAGTGGTCTCAGACTGCCCGCAAGGACGTACTGATGGCCACGAACCCGAGTGCCCGCCATGCGCTCGATTTTGGCAAGATGGGGGAGCGTACCCTGCGCGCCTGCTTGGGCGATGCCGCTTCGCAGGTCCCTGCCTACCAGCTGTTGTCCGAGGGCATGCGCTTTGAGGCGCGCCTAGCACATGATGCCTGCGACTTCGATATCGATTACGTTTTTGAGGTCGATGACTGCCTGGAGGACTTTGGTATCGAGGAGCTTGCCTTCGATCTGGAGCCTGCCGCATATATCGTGGAGTTCCGCAAGCAGCAGTTCGCCCGCTCGAACCGCAGTATGTTGCCGCTGCCCGCGGCACTCGGCGCCATTCGTCTAACGAGCGTTGAGGACGAGGTTCTTGATCGCCATGCTCACGCCTACTTGGCTTCTCGCAAAGAACTTCTCTAAGATTTATTGACATCCATCGTCTTTCGTATCATGTTGAGGGACGGGTTTCCAATCGGTTGCGGATCGCATGCGATTCCGTCGTTCGGTTGAAGCCCGTCCCGCACTTTTGGAGACAATAAGAAAGGAATCTGCATGTCTGAGTTTGCTGCCGGTCCTGCCGGTCGTATCGAACGTGTCCGTGCCCTGATGGTCGAGCGCGGCTACGACGCTATCGTGGTACGCGACGAGGCCAATCTTCGTTGGCTCACGGGCGTGAAGGGCGTCTTCGACTACACCTTCGAGTTCCCGCACGCGGCGTTTATTACGGCTGACCAGTGCCTGTTCCATACCGACTCGCGCTACCTCAACAGCTTTGAGGAGAACACGCCCGCCGGCAGCCCCTGGGTCTACGACATGGACGAGGGCACCATCCCCGGTTGGGTCGCCGGCAAGATTGCGGCCAACAAGTGCCGCGTCTGCGCTGTCGAGGACGACATGCAGATCAACTTCTACCAGGGTATTCAGCGTGGTCTGGAGGACCGTTCCGTCGCCTGCATGTTGCCGCTGATGCATGACGACATCCGTAAGATGCGCGCCATCAAGGACGCCGAGGAGATCGAGCTCATGCGGCATGCGCAGTCGATCACCGACGCCGCCTTCCAGCATATGCTCGGCTTTATTAAGCCCGGTATGACCGAGAAGCAGGTTCGCAACGAGCTCGAGAACTTTATGTTCGCCAACGGCGCCGACAGCCTGGCCTTCGGCTCCATTATGGCGAGCGGCCCCAACACCGCCAATCCGCACGCCGTCCCGAGCGACCGTGTGATTGAGAAGGGCGACTTTGTCCTCATGGATTACGGCGCGGGCTACTGCGACTATCGTTCCGACATGACGCGCACCGTCGTTATGGGCGAGCCTACCCAGGAGCAGCTTGACCTGTATGCGCTCGTGCGTCGTACGCACGAGGAGTGCGTCGCCGCCATCCATCCGGGCGTCGAGGGCAACGACATTTTCAAGCTTTCCAAGAAGATCATCGGCGATGCCGGCTATGGCGATTACTACAACCATGGTCTGGGCCACGGCGTTGGTATCGACATCCACGAGCTGCCCAACTTCAACCGCAGCAAGAACATCATCGAGGTCGGCTCGGTTATCACCATGGAGCCCGGCGTCTACCTGCCCGGCGTGGGCGGTGTGCGCCTGGAGGACTACGGCGTGGTCACCGAGAACGGCTACGAGCCCTTCACCAAGACCCCGCACGACCTGCACGTCATCGATTGCTAGCCCATTTCGATAGATTTTTGGGGCGGGGCGTCCGGATAGATTCGGACGCCCCGCGTTCTCTTTTTATGCGCTCGCTGCAGGCGCCGTCTGCAAGTGTATAATTTCGGTCGTATGTAATTTGGACGCTTGTGCGTTCTGCCCATAACAAGAAAGGTCGCTATGCCTACCATTTCTACCGCCGACTTCAAGAACGGCCTCGGTCTCCGCATTAAGGACAAGGTCTACACCATCGTCGAGTTCCAGCATGTCAAGCCGGGCAAGGGCGGCGCGTTTGTGCGCTACAAGACCCGCGACATCAAGAGCGGCCGCGTCGTCGAGAACACCTGCAACGCCGGCACCAAGTTTGAGAGCGTCATGCTCACCACCCGTGAGTTCCAGTACCTCTACAACGATGGCGCCGACTACATCTTCATGGACAATGAGACCTATGAGCAGGTTCCCGTTCCCGAGGATATGGTGGGCGAGAACTCCAAGTGGCTGCGCGAGAACGACATCTGCCAGCTGCTCTTTGCCGACGATGAGCTCATGGGCGTGACCCCGCCGATGTTCATCGAGACCACCATCGTCCAGACCGACCCGGGCTTTAAGGGCGACACCGTCCAGGGTTCCACCAAGCCGGCCACGATCGACACCGGCGCTGTCATCCAGGTCCCCATGTACCTCAACGAGGGTGAGGTCATCAAGGTTGACACCCGCGACGGCAAGTTCGTCTCCCGCGTCTAGCAACCAACTCTTCTAGGAGGCTGTCTCTTATACACATCTC
>URNM01000179.1 GCA_900549185.1 uncultured Collinsella sp.
GCTTGCCCTCGAGCGTCTCGGACACGGGGACGGTGGGGTCGCCGGCGCCGGTGACACGCATGGCCTGGTACACGTAGCTGCGGCCCGAAAGCGGGTCGCGGATGGCGCCGCCCACGCAGGTGGCGGCACCGCCGAAGGGCTCGATCTCGGTCGGGTGGTTGTGGGTCTCGTTCTTAAACAGGAACAGCCAGTCCTGGTCCTCGCCGTCGACATCGACCTTCACCTTGACGGTGCAGGCGTTGATCTCCTCGGACTCGTCGACATCGGTCATGACGCCGGTCTTCTTAAGGTACTTGGCGCCGATGGTGCCCATGTCCATGAGGCAGACGGGCTTGGCGTCGCGGCCGAGTTCGTGGCGCATCTCCATGTAGCGGTCGAAGGCCTGCTGCACCACGGCGTCGTCGATCGTCACGTCGTCCAGGACGGTGCCGAAGGTGGTGTGGCGGCAGTGGTCGGACCAGTAGGTGTCGATCACGCGGATCTCGGTGATGGTGGGGTCGCGGTCCTCATCGCGGAAGTACTGCTGGCAGAAGGCGATGTCCGCCTCGTCCATGGCAAGGCCGCGATCGGCGATAAAGGCGGCAAGGCCGGCCTCGTCGAGCTCGCGGAAGCCGTCGAGCACCTCGACGGGCTGGGGCTCGGGGGTCTCCATGTACAGCGTCTCGGGCAGGTCGAGCGAGGCGATGCGCGCCTCGACGGGGTTCACCACATAGTGCTTGATAGCCTCGATGGCGGCTTCGTCCAGAGCGCCCGAGATCATATAGACCTTGGCGGAGCGCACGGCGGGGCGCTCGCCCTGGCTGATGAGCTGCACGCACTCGCTGGCGGAGTCGGCGCGCTGGTCAAACTGGCCAGGCAGGAATTCGACGGCAAAGACGGCGCCATCGCTTGCGGGGAGCTCGTCGTAGGTCACATCGACCTGGGGCTCGCTAAAGACGGTCGGCACGCAGGAGCGGAAAAGCTCCTCGTCGATGCCCTCGACGTCGTAGCGGTTGATGATCCTCAGGGCCTCGATGCCCTTGATGCCGAGAATCTCGGTCAGCTCGCCCTTGAGCTGCTGAGCCTCGACGTCGAACCCGGGTTTCTTCTCCACGTAGATACGAGAGACCATTGGTTCCTGCCTTCCTGATCGGTTGGGCGTACGGTACGGTATGCGGCAGCGGTCGGTTTGCGGGGCCTGCCCTGCGGTCGCCTTGAGCCACATGTTTGTAAACCTCACTATGATACGACAGCTCGTGGCGCGTTGCGGACGGCGAGGGTGCTACAGTGAAGCGCAAACAAGAGAAAGGCATCACATGGCATTCGTTTCACTCGCCATCATCGCGCTCGTGGCCTTTGCAAGCCCCTTCATCGCCTCGGCGATTCCCGGAAAACCCGTTCCCGAGACCGTCTTTTTGCTCGTGTTCGGTGCGGTGCTGGGACCCCATATGCTCGGCGTCATCCATGTAGATGCCGAGGTCTCGCTGGTGTCCGAGCTCGGCCTGGCCTTTTTGTTCCTGCTCGCCGGCTTTGAGATCGACCCCAAGAGCATCACGGGTGTCGAGGGGCGCTACGGCTTGGCGACGTGGGTCGTCACGTTTGGTATCGCCTGGCTTGCCGTGCGCTTTACCCCGTGGTTCTCGGTCAGTCATTTCGACGGTATCGCCGTGACGCTTGCCCTCACTTCTACGGCGCTCGGCACGCTCGTGCCCATCATGCGCGAGCGCTCGCTCACCGGCACGCGTGTGGGCGACTCGATTCTCGCGTATGGCACTTGGGGCGAGCTCGGTCCCGTGCTCGCCATGTCGGTGCTGCTGTCTGCTCGCACTGGCATCCAAACGCTCGTAATCCTTGGCCTGTTTGCGGTGGTTTGCGTGTTGCTGGCCGTGGTCCCAAGCCGCTCCAAGCGCGTCGGCAGCCGCTTCTTTGCGTTTGTCGAGGAGCGCGCCGATACCACGTCGCAGACCTTCGTGCGCCTGACGGTGCTCATCCTGGTCACGCTCGTGGCGTTCTCGGCCGTCTTTGATCTCGACATCGTGTTGGGTTCTTTTGCCGCCGGCTTTGTCCTGCGCTATATCATCCCCGAGGGCAACCATACGCTCGAGACCAAGCTCGACGGCCTGGCCTACGGCTTTTTGATTCCGGTGTTCTTTACCGTATCGGGCGCAAAGATCGACCTGACGGCCGTGGCGTCGCGCCCGGGCTTGCTCGCGGGCTTTATCGTGGCGTTGCTGATTATTCGTGCCGTGCCCATCCTTATTTCTATGAGCATTTGTCCTGCGACGCGCGATGTGTCGGCGTATGGTCGCATTACCGTGGCCCTGTACTGCACCACGGCGCTTCCGATCATCGTTGCCGTGACGAGTGTTGCCGTCAACGCGGGCGCGCTGTCGCAAGATATTGCGTCGGTCATGGTTGCCGCCGGTGCCATCACGGTGTTCTTGATGCCATTGCTCGCGCAGCTCTTCTACCGCGTGGTCGATGCCGCACCGGTCGCCGCCGTGGCAGAGGTTGCCGAGCATCCATCCGATGCGCTTGACATCTTGCGCGCCCATCACGATTTGGCGAGCCTGCTCGCACGCGAGCACGAGCTGCTGACCCTGTCTCTTATACACATCTGACGCTGCCGACGACTAGTCGAGTGTAGAT
>URNM01000180.1 GCA_900549185.1 uncultured Collinsella sp.
ATCTACACTCGACTAGTCGTCGGCAGCGTCAGATGTGTATAAGAGACAGGGGCACCGATGGCCAGGTAGACGGCATCGAACTCGTCGCGCAGGCGAGCGAGCTCCTCGCCGTTCACGGAGTGGTCGAGCTCCACGTCGATACCGACGCTCAAGATCCAGTCGATCTCGGCCTGCAGGCGCTCGCGCGGCAGACGGTAGCTGGGAATGCCATAGCGCAGCATGCCGCCCAGGTGGTGGCGCTGCTCAAAAATGGTCACCTTGTGGCCCATCACGGCCAGGTAGTAAGCGCAGGAAAGACCGGCCGGGCCGCCGCCGATCACAGCGACGCGCTTACCGGTGTTGTCCACTACATGCGGCTTGTGGTCGTTGAGGTCGCTGTGCTCAACGGCAAAACGCTTGAGGGCGAGGATGTTCATGGGGTCGTCGACCATGCCACGGCGGCAATGCATCTCGCAGGGATGCTCGCACACCAGGCCACAGACGAGCGGTAGCGGGTTGTTCTTGCGGATGACCTTGACGGCGTCGGCATAACGGCCTGCCTCGACGAGCGAGATGTAACCAGGAATGTCGACGTGCGCCGGGCAGCCCGAGACACACGGGACGCGAGCCTCGCGGTCAAAGCCGCAGGAGTGCTCGCGGATGTGGTGCTCAAAATCGTCGCGGAAGCCGCGAATGGCCGTGAGTGCCATGGCGCCAGCTTCATAGCCGATGGCGCAGTCGCTCGAAAGGTAGATGGTGCGGGCCGTGCGCTCAATCAAGTTGAGCGTGGACTCGTCGGCGCGGCCCTCGAGCACATCGGCGAGCAGGTCGCTCAGCGCGCTCAGGCCCACGCGGCAGGGCGTGCACTTGCCGCAGCTCTGGGTGGAGCACAGGTTGACGAGCGCCGCCGTAAACTCGACGGGGCACGGGGCGAGTGAACTCACCGCCAGACGACGTCCGAGTGCATCGTGCAGGTCGTCCATGACGGCCTGAGCGTGGCTGCGTTCCATTACGTGCAGTCGAGCCATAAGATCCCCTCTCACATGGCAGCCCGGAGGCGAGGCCGGGCGAAATTGCTACACGCACAACACTGACCTAAAAAGTTGTGAGGTCTCCATACGGTTCGGCAGGCGGTATAAAATGTCACCCTCAGCGGTGAAATAGAACATTACCGCAGATAAATGCCATATTTGATAAAACGCGTTACCAAATTGCAATATTCAATGTGAAAAAGAGCGCCTTACTATTTTTCCTTTTTGATCCGTTTTCCTCCGTCCCCTTCGGATCACATGATCCCTTGGGAACGGAGGAAAACGGATCGTTTTTGGTGCAAAAGGGCCAGGTTTGTTTGCACCAATCTCACTTGCGCTAGATGAAGAGCTCGCATTCCTTCCGCGCGACGCAAACCTTGCTCAGCATCTGGGAAACAGCGGATAGTTTGTTGGAATCAAGCTTGCGAGCACCTCGCGGACATACGGCGATGCAGCGCATGCAGGAGATGCACGCCTCGCCAGCTGCTCGTTTGGGGTCACTCTTGTCGATAGCGCAAACGGGGCACGCCGCGGCGCATGCACCGCAGGAGACACAATCCTCTGTTGCCTCGGGTGCCATGCGGTGACCTCCGGCTTGTTTATAAGGACGATTGCCGGGGATAGAGGGCCCGGACGCATCCTCAGCCAACAGCTTTTGCTGAATTTGCTGCGCAAACTCTGCGAGCTGCGCCGCATCCTGCGCATCCGGTCGCCCAGCAGCAAACTGACGAGCAACGGAATGCTCAGCAATAGCAGAAACCGCTGCAACAACCCTAAATACGGCGCGCTTCGCAACGTCCTCCAGCTCTACGAGCGTGTCCTCAAACGCGCGGTTTCCGTATACGCAAACCAAAACAGCCCGAGCCCCGTTGCCGCGCACCATGCCCAACCGGTCAGCCACCACAGCCGGGATTCTACCGGCATACGCCGGCACAGAGATTACGGCCACGTCGTCCTCAGTCATCGAGACAGCGCTGAAATCTAGCCCGCTATCGGTCAGATCGACGGTAACGGTATTCTTGCCCAGTGCCCCGGCCACAAGGCCAGACACCTTCCGCGTTCCACCCGTCGGACTAAACACAATTTCGAATACGCTCATCGAGACACCCTCCCCTACGCCTGGCAACGCGTCAAGCCGCTTTCACATTCAGACAGAGTATACGGCGCATGGGGGGGAGCTCCCCGTTTTGGTGCGCTAGGCAGCCCGATACACCAACCCATACTGCCCGCCTTTTCGGTTTGCATAATTCCCGGTACAGATTGCATATATTTACTGGATACCGCCGCGTTCTCCTGAGGTACCCCATCCTGGCCCGTGCAAAAAACGGAGTATTCTGCAACGTGACCGCGCCAGCACCGCCGCGGGTGGGCAAAACTGTAGGGCGCCGTATCATTCTAAGTCCCGACATGGCGAGAATGACGCGCCCCTGCTCCGGAAAACGGCGAAATCTGACTCGGAACGCTCGCTAGGGATATCCGAAGGCCACCGTTGGCGACGTCGAATCATATGCAGACAACTCGAACTGCAGAATACTCCAAAAAATGCACGGCGCACCCCATGGGACCTGTCTCTTATACACATCTCCGAGCCCACGAGACACTGAGCGATCTCG
>URNM01000181.1 GCA_900549185.1 uncultured Collinsella sp.
TCGTCGGCAGCGTCAGATGTGTATAAGAGACAGCTCCTATGGGGCTGGTTCGCGCTGCTGCCCGTCCCGGCCCTCGTGGCCCTGGCCGCCCTTCCCGTCCGCAGCAACCGCCTCGAGCTCTACGGCGACCGCCTCGTCGTCGTGTACGCTGGGATGCGTTCGGTGATACCCTACGCCCACGTGCGGGGCGTCCGGCGCACCAGGACGCTCTGGGCAGGGACGACCAACTCGCTCGACCGCGTCTATATCGAGGCGCCCTACGACGGCGACGCCATCGTCTCGGTGACCGACAACGATGCCCTCGTGGCAGAGCTCGAGCGTAGGTGCGGCCTGCGGCCCGGCTGCGAACAAGGCAACTAGCTTCGCAGGGCGGCTATCAGCGACTTGCTGCTCATCGTCATATCACGACGGTCAATTCTGGGTCGGGCTGGCGGAGCACGTCGAGGGCGGAAGGTATGGCGTCGCCCGCATCGTCTTCGGCGCGGAGCCGTCCGATGAGGAGATTCTGCGATTCGTTACAAGCGAATGGGAAAAGTTCTCGTTCTTCGGCGACAAGGCCACTGAAACAAGCAAGCCCGCGAAGAACCCCAAGCGGCGCGCTCGCGAGGCAGCGAAAGCCCTTAAACGGCCCGCGGTGAGCACCAAGGCACAACAGGCGCTCGCGGCACAGCGGGAAGCGATGAAGCGGGAGTCGGCTCAAGCAAGAAGTCAGCGTCGCGCGGATGAGGCGGAGACGCGCTTCGAGCAGCGAAAGTTGAAGCGCAAGCAGAAACATCGCGGGCATTGATCGCTATTTGCAGCAAGGCAAACCATATACAGCAGCGGCGCCATTTCCACTTGAAGCCGACGCCGCGTAGACGCTGATGGTGACGGCTATGCACGGGCACGGGCGCGCCACCGCACTTCACAACTTATTTCTCAAGTATTTGGGACGCACACGCGGCGTTCAAAAATGCGGAGCGACTCCGCATGGCTCGAGACTGAGCCGAGGTGCCCTACTTCTCGCCCTCCAGCAGCCCCACGATGCGGTCGATGTCGACGGCGAAGCGGGGCCTCCCCTCGCGCTCGTAGCGGTCGAGGTATGCCTGGCACTCGGAGACAATGCGCTTGGTGTTGCCGTCGATGATGCGCTGGAGCGTCTCGTAGTAGGCCGACCCCTCGGTCCTGAAGCGGCGCTGGTAGGCCTTGGTTATGGGGAACATCTTGATGTAGTGGATGCCGTGGCGGCAGCCGGGGCGCGTCGTGGGGCGGGGTGGCAACGCAAAGTACTGGTCTTTGGGCACGTTGGGGGCGATGTTGGAACGCAGCGGCACGGCGAAGTCCCTGCGCTTCCCGCGGAAACGCAGCCTCACCACCACGATGCAGGGGCGATTGTGCTTAAGCATGAGCTCGCGGTCGCCCTCGACGAGGTCGAAGAAGTCCTGGGAGATGGATACGATCTTCATCGGTTCGCCCCCCTTCATACGAAACGGGGCCCGCATCGCTGCAGGCCCCTACAGGTGGGCGATATTCTACGCCTTGCGGCACCCCGTCGCCCACGGAGGTTAAACGTACACGTAAGCCGTACTCTGAAAGCCGCGGCTTCCGGCAAGTAGTTTATACCACGAAAGGTCGCTTTCAATGCGCATAGCTCGCAAAATAACACTCACTGGGCCGTCACCCCTGGCAGTTACCCTCCAATCTTCATTGGAGTCAGCAGGTCAATTCATATATTCATAGGGGTTTATCCTACCGTCGGTGAGCGATTTCGTTAGGGTGTCGAAGCGGTCGAGGATGTCGACGACCTTCCGCTGGGTGCCGATGGATGGGGCGGGAATCTCGACCCTCGATAAGTCCACAGGCGCGGCTTCGATTACCTTTTTCGATTTAGCGTATTGCTCTTCAGATCATCGTGGTGTGCTCGTAGCCGCGCTCCACGAGGAGCCGCTCGGCAACGTCGAGAATCTTCTCGACCGTCTCCTCCGGGTACTTATTGCGTGCCACGGGCACCTCCGTCCTTGTTATCGCGATAAACATACCATGAGTGGCGTACGGGTCGAGAAGGGCTGGCGCCAAAAGAGCCCAACGACCGTTACGGCTTCGTTAGAAACGCGCCCCACCATGGATGGTAAACCCGAAAGGTAAGGCGCGCGGGCACGGCGACTCGGCCCGCGCGCCCGGAAGAGAAAGGACGAACCCATGGGTTACATGCTCGAGACGCGCGGGCTCACCAAGCGCTTCGGCCGCGGCGACCAGGCGCAGGATGCCGTGGCCGACGTGAGCCTTCATATCCGCGAGGGCGAGGTGTACGGGCTGCTCGGGCCCAACGGCGCCGGCAAGTCGACAACGCTCAAGATGATCTGCGGAATGCTGCGGCCGACGGCCGGGGAGATCCTCTTTGCCGGGCACGCCTGGCGCCGCGAGGACCTCTACGCAATCGGCAGCCTCATCGAGGAGGCGCCGCTCTACCCCAACCTCACCGCGCGCGAGAACCTGCGCGTGCGCACCACGCTGCTGGGCCTTCCCGAGAGCCGCGTAGATGAGGTGCTCGCCGCCGTGGACCTCGCGGACACCGGGAAGAAGCGCGCCGGGCGCTTCTCGATGGGCATGCGGCAGCGCCTGGGGCTC
>URNM01000182.1 GCA_900549185.1 uncultured Collinsella sp.
CTTGGCATAATCCGCAGGAGAAATCGCGCCGACGCATGCGCCCGGGCCACGACCGACATGATAGTCAAAACAGGGGCGTCCGTTTTGCGCGCAAATCATATTGACGATGTCTTCTTCGCCCTTATGAGATTCAACGATGCGGCGGCAGCGACGCCACTCCGCACAGGATGCTGAGCAAATGGGAATGACCTTGCGCAGCGTATCGATGGTTTCACGCGCCGCACGGCTATCGGTATAGGGGCCAAAATAGCGCGTCCCTGGCTTATGGCGCTCACGCGTGTATTTAATAGCAGGAAATAGATCGCTCTTGGTGATAGCGATAAAGGGGTAGCTCTTATCGTCCTTAAAATCGACGTTAAAGTACGGATGGTACTGACCGATTAGATTGCGCTCGAGTACCAATGCCTCGTGCTCGGTCTCCACAACGATATAGTCGAAGCTCGCCACCAGCTGCATCATAAGCGGGATCTTCTGGCGCTCGTCCTGCAGCGTCACGTACTGACGCATACGGGCACGCAGGTTTTTCGCCTTGCCAACGTAGATGACATCGCCCTTGGCGTCTTTCCAAAGGTAGCAGCCGGGCTGTGTGGGAACGCGCGAGACCTGTTCGGCAAGGGTTGGAATGTTATCGTGACCCGTCACATTTACCTACTTGCGGCGCAGTAACGCAGAGACCTCGGGCATCTTAAAGGCGACAGCCAGACCAAAGGTGACGGCGAGCGAGACGATGCCTGCAACGCAAACATAGCCCAAGGTAACCAGAATCGAGCCGCCGAGCGCTCCGACAAAGTGCTCGAGCGCCCACAAAACGCCGGCACCCGCTGCGGCACCCAGGCCGCCGAGCAAAAGGCCAAAGAAGCCTCCGTGCAGTATGGACTTAACCTGAAGGCCATGCAGACGACGACGCAGCCACCACAGCGAACAACCGACCAAGATAACGTAGTCGACGACATACGAAAGCGCGATGGCAGGCATGCCGTAGCCGAGGGCCACTCCGAACAGCAGTACCGAACCGGCCTGCCCAATGGCGGAGTACAGACAATAGCGGCCATAGGGCTTCATATCGAGCAGAGCAGAGAAGCTCTTCTGCATCAATACGACCACGCCGTAGAGCGGCAGCGAGAACGCCAGGTAGACAAGGAACTCGGACACCAGCGCCACGCCGGACTCATCAAACTTGCCGGCACAGTAAATCATGTTGAGCGGACGCGCGAAGACAATCAGGTACAGCGCGAACGGAATCAGGAAGAACAGCATCTGGGCGACGCCACGCGAAATGCCCGTGCGAACGCTGTCGTAATCCTTCTCCTGTGCGTCGTGAGAGAGCTCGGTATAGAGCGCCGTCGAAAGCGAGGCGGCAATCAGCGCGTAGGGCAGCGTGTACCACAGGCGCGCATAGGCGATGACGGAAGGACCGGTCTCGGGCTGGACCACCAGCGCGGCAGCGTTGGTGATAGAAGTCGAGACAAACATGCACACCGTGGCGAGCAGCGTCGGGATACCGAGCGCAATCGTCTGGCGCAGCGCGGGGTCCTTAAAGTCGACATGGATATGGGGATGCACGCCGTGCTTGCCAAGCGCGGGGATCTGACATGCCATCTGAACAAAGACACCGAGGGTCGTACCGGCCGCAATCAAGATGATGCCGGCACGTTCACCAAACTGTGCGGACACGGGCGCAAAACCCATAAAGCTCGCAATGACGATCACATTGTTGAGGACCGGGGCAAACGTCGACCAGAAGTAGTCGCGGTGTGCGTTGAGAACGCCCGAAAACACCGAGCCCAAACCATAAAACAGAATCTGGATGGCAAAGAAACGGAACATGAACGCAGCGGTATCCATGCTGCCGCCGTCACCCGAAAGGAACGATTGCGTCCAGATAAAGCCCGGGGCGAACACGGTCCCCAGCAACGAAATGCCACCCAGCACCAAAAGCAGAATGCCAAGCAGGTTGCCCACGTACTCGTTCGAGGCCTCGCGACCCTGCTCACGCCTCACGCCCATGTACACGGGCAAAAACGCCGTCACGAGCATGCCGCCCATCACGAGTTCGTAGAGCATATTGGGCAGGTTGTTGGCGACCTGATAGGAGGACGAGAGTAGCGACATGCCGATAGCGGCCGCCATTGCCCACGTGCGGATAAAACCGGTAACGCGAGACACGATAGTCAGGATGGTCATAAGCCCGGCGGAACGACCAACCGTGGAGTAGTCCGACGAGCCCATGTCGTCAGTGTCATCTCGCGACGAAGAGACTTCGGATGAGGGTGTCTGAGGCGCAGATTCTTTTGCAAAATGAGCTCCGCGCTTTGATTCTTCCTGCGGCATCGCTCAGTCCTCTCTCGTGATCGGGGCAACCGTCGCCCCGCAAAATGCAACTAAGTCATCGGGAGCAAGCTCAAGCTGATAGCCGCGCTTGCCACCCGAGATAAAAATGGTATCCCAAAGGACGCATGTCTCATCGATCAGCGTCCGAAAGCGTTTTTTCATGCCGACTGGACTGCAGCCGCCCCGGACATACCCCGTCGCGGCAAGCAAGTCCTTGACCTGTCTCTTATACACATCTGACGCTGCCGACGACTAG
>URNM01000183.1 GCA_900549185.1 uncultured Collinsella sp.
CGACGGCGCTGCCTCTGACGGCGCTGCGCCTGCTGAGCCCGACGAGGGCAACCGTCACAACCGTCGCCAGCACAAGCGCAATGACGACCGCGGCGACCGCAAGGACGAGCGCAACAACGATCGCCGCAACCGTCAGCGCGACCGGAAGCAGCGCAATAAGGAGCGCAATGCCGCTCCGACTGAGCCCACGCTTTCGCGCGAGGAGCTCGCGGCCATGAAGGTCGCCGAGCTGCGCGAGAAGGCCAAGGAGTTCGAGATCGAGACGACCGGCAAGAAGAAGGCCGAGCTCGTCGAAGAGATCTACACCACCGCCGCGAAGGCCGAGGGCTTCCGCGACATCAAGGGCATCCTGCAGATTCGCCCGGATAGTTCCGGCATCATCCATGCCCACGGCTACATGAAGTCCAATGACGACGCCTTCGTGCCCGCCTACCTTATCCGCTCCGCGCGTCTGCGCACGGGCGACGTGATCGAGGGCTCGCTTCGTCCCTCGCGCGGCGGCGACAAGCGCGCCGGCCTTGCCAAGATCACGACCGTCAACGGTCTTGATCCCGAACAGGCCCGTAACCGCCCCAAGTTCGGCGATCTCACGCCGGTCTATCCCAACAAGCCGCTGCGCATGGAGCACGGCAAGGATTCCATCACCGGTCGCGCTATCGATATCGTGTCGCCGATCGGCAAGGGCCAGCGTGGCCTGATCGTGTCGCCGCCCAAGGCCGGCAAGACTACGATCCTCAAGAAGATCTGCCAGTCCATCTCCATCAACAACCCCGAGGTGCACCTCATCTGCCTGCTCGTCGACGAGCGTCCCGAAGAGGTCACCGATATGCAACGCTCCATTAAGGGTGAGGTCGTGGCCTCGACCTTCGACATGCCCGCTGATAACCACACTCGCGTGGCCGAGCTCGTGATCGAGCGCGCCAAGCGCATCGTGGAGCTGGGCGGCGACGTCGTGGTGGTGCTCGATTCTATCACGCGCCTTGCCCGTGCCTATAACCTGGCCGCGCCTGCCTCGGGCCGCATCCTTTCGGGCGGTGTCGATTCGGCGGCCCTGTATCCGCCCAAGCGCTTCCTGGGCGCAGCCCGCAATATCGAGAACGGCGGCTCGCTCACCATCCTGGCTTCCGCCCTTATCGATACCGGCTCCAAGATGGACGAAGTCATCTTTGAGGAGTTCAAGGGCACCGGCAACATGGAGCTCAAGCTCGACCGCGACCTGGCTGACCGCCGCATCTTCCCGGCCATCGACCCCGTTGCCTCCGGTACGCGCAACGAGGATCTGCTGGTCGACGAGCAGATGCGCCCGTTTGTCTTTGGCCTGCGCCGCATCCTTGCCGGCATGAACAATACCGAGCGCGCGGCCGCGTCGTTTATCAAGGGCCTCAAGGGCACCAATACCAACCAGGAGTTCCTGGTTCGTTCGGCCAAAAAGCACAGCGACTACGAGCAGACGTTCTAAGTCGCTCGCCGCACGCTAAAACCGCTTATCGCTCTATTGAGGGGCCGGGGTTTATACCCCGGCCCTTTTGCATGGCGCCTTCGGAAACATTATTTGAGCTTGAGACCGGTAGCCAGCGGCTTTCTCGTTTCAATCCGACATCTCCGCTTGCAATCGGGGGTGTGGTTTCGCATAATAGCTTTTAAGCTTCGCGACGGAAAACGCAGATGAAACGAACCATATACCGTTGCTTTGGGGCTCAGGCCCCGCTTCATCTTCTCTCGCGCAGCCAACTGAATGATGCGATTTGGGTGCTGGAAGATGGGGAGAGCTCATGGCTTCTTCTGATGCAACACAACGAGCAGTCCTTGCTGGACTTTCCTGCGGAATCGGCCTTGCCGCTCCCGTGGTGATGTATGCTGCCACGCTGCCGTTTTCGTCGGTGAACGAGACGGTCGTCGCGGGCGCCGTGCCGTTTGCCGTGGGTGCCGTGGCGGGTGTGGGGATCTATGCCGCCTCGCTGGGCATTTCTGAATATCGCGCTCAGCATGCCGAGCGCCTGTTCGAGCCCGACGCCATGGGTGGCGCCGCTCAGTTTGGCCAAACCCATAACGAATTCAAGACCGCCTCGATCCCGGCACAGCAGTACGCCGCCCCTCAGACCGCTCCTTCCGCATCGTTTGGTGCCGAGCAGCCTTCATCGGTCTTTTCCGGTCTGACCGGTGCCTTCCAGCGCCGTCATGCCGACGACGGCGTCCCCACCATCGCCCGCGCCGCAGACGCCATGAGCGAGGACGACGCCTGGTCCATGATCGATAGCATGCTCGACGACGATTCGCCGGTCAGCTGCGACCCCACGCGTTCACGCGACGTCTACCAGGTCGCTATCGACGAACTCACCTACGGCGGGCAGACCGGCTCCTATAACCGCGACGACATCGCTGCCGCCGCGCGTGCCGTTTCGGGCTCTCAGGCCGCCCCTGCGGGCAGTACGGCCGCCTTCGTGGCGCTTGTGGCTAACGCTGCCAACAACGCTGCAACGGCTCAGTCCGTTACGTATGACACCGCCGTTCCCGTGAATCCTGTATCGATGCCTGAACCCCTGTCTCTTATACACATCTGACGCTGCCGACGACTAGTCGAGTGTA
>URNM01000184.1 GCA_900549185.1 uncultured Collinsella sp.
AGCGTCAGATGTGTATAAGAGACAGCTCGTTGACCGGCGGCTCGCCGATGTTGCCGACAGCAACGCTGGCCTCGCCGGCAGCCTTGAGCAGATAATCAGTCAGCGACGTGGTGGTCGTCTTGCCGTTGGTGCCCGTGATGGCAATCCAGTTATCGGGCGACAGGCGATAGGCAAACTCGGGCTCACCCATAATCTGGGCGGCATGCTCGCGCCCGGCCTTAAAGAAGCCCGAGAACTCCGAGATGCCCGGGCACGTCACGCATACGTCATAGGCGCCCTCGACCTGTTCGGTCCCATAGACAAACGACGCACCAGCAGCCTCGAGCGCGCGCGTGGCGTCATTGGGCTCAGAGGTGCCGCCGCCACACACGGTAACGGCGCTTACGCGCTCGGGATGTGCCAGCGCCCAGCGAGCGACATCGAGACCGGATTTGCCCTGACCCAAAACGAGCAGGCTAAAGACATCAGCAAGAGGCATGAAAGACCACTATCCCAACTGGAAGAACAAAGCAAGGCCAACGGCACCAAAGGCCGCAGCGATAATCCAAAAACGGATGACAACCTTGGTCTCGGCCCAGCCCTTCTTTTCGAAATGATGATGGATGGGCGCCATAAGGAAGACGCGCTTGTGCGTAAAGTGGAAATAGACAACCTGAATCATGACCGACAGGGTCTCAACGATAAACAGGCCGCCGATGATGAGGGAGACGACCTCGGTGTTGGTCATGATGGACGTGCAGGCAAACGCGGCGCCCAGGGCAAGCGAGCCGGTATCGCCCATAAAGATGCTCGCCGGATAGCAGTTGAACCACAGAAAGCCCAAGCAGGCACCGGCACACGCGGTGCAGAAGATGGACAGGTTCACGTCTCCGTGCAAAAACGCCATGGCAGCCATGGCGAGCATGGCAATCATAGAGGTGCCGCCAGCAAGACCATCAAGGCCATCGGTCAGGTTCACGGCATTAGAAAGACCGGCGATCATCAGCCAGCAAAAGACAATGTAGAGCCACGGGAACGAAAGGCCGCAGATGGTGGTCGAAAGAACACCGAGGTCAATCGTCAGGCCGCCGGGAAAACGAATCTCGGGGGCGACGCCGCACCAGTTGACGGCGAGCACCGTAAAGGTGACACAGATAATGGTTAGGCCGATCATCTTGGCATGAGGCGTCAGACCGAGCGAGCGCCCATGCGTAACGGAGGTCAGGTCGTCGATCAGGCCCAGCACGCCGGTCGCCAGCGTGGCGAGGAGCACGAGCACGAGCTCGGTGGTGAGCTTGCCCATCAGCAGACAGGTCAGCGAGATCGCGACGAGGATGACAACGCCACCCATGGTGGGCGTTCCCTGCTTAACCAAATGACGCTTGGGTCCGTCGGCACGAACCTGCTGGCCGATACCCTCGACCTTGAGTAGCTTGATCCACCACGGCATGAGCAGCAGCGCAATGGCGGCGGCGATGCCAAGCCCCAAAAAAGCCTGATACGTTGGATACGAGGGATTGCCGAACATGGGCTAGCACACACCTTCCACAAAGCGGTCGAGCTCAACAAAGCGGGAACCCTTGACCAGTACAACATCATGTTTTTCAAGCGCGCCGCCCATGCGGTCGAGCACCTGCTGATAATCGGAGAACACCTGGATGCGGTCCTCGTCCATGCCCATCATGCGCGCGGCATCGGCCATAAGCTGGGCCAGCTCACCACCCACGCACGCCAGCATGTCGAGCTTCTTGGCGGCGGCATAGGCGCCCACGAGCTCATGCATGCGAGGAGCCTCATCGCCCATCTCGCCCATCTCGCCCAGGATCGCCATACGAGACCCCGTGCACGAAAGCGAGCACAGCAGATCGAGGCCAGCAGCCATGGATTCGGCACTGGCGTTATAGGAATCGTCGATGACGCGGGCACCGCTCTTGGCGCGCTTGATCTCCTGGCGGTGACCGGTGATCGTGAGGCCTCTAAAGGCAGCATCGATCTGCTCGGGCGTCACGCCCAGGCGATAGGCAACTGCGGCGGCCTTAACGGCATTTGGGACGGACTGCACGCCGGGGATGGCAAGCATGGTATCGGTCGTCTCACCCTGGCCGAAATCGAGCGTAAAGACCGGACGGCCCTCGTCATCAACACGAATGTCGCGGGCACGGACCTCATCATCGTCCGAGACGCCGGCCAGCATCACATCGATACCAGCAGGCTGGGCGAACGTATCGCGAATGAACGGCGTAAAGTCGTCCTCACCGCCCAAAACCAGCAGTGGCAAGAAGTCGCCGGCGGCGCGCATACCCTGGACAATCTCGGCCTTAGCGCGGGCGATGTTCTCGCGGCTGCCCAAAATGCCGATGTGAGAGGTGCCGATCTTGCTCACGATGGCAAGGTTGGGATTGGCGGACTTGGACAGGCGCTCAATCTCGTGGAAATGGTTCATGCCCATCTCGAGCACCAGGACCTCGGTATCGGCCGGAGCGGAAAGCACCGTGAGCGGCATGCCGATCAGGTTATTGAAATTGCCCTTGGTGGCCCAGACACGATAGCGC
>URNM01000185.1 GCA_900549185.1 uncultured Collinsella sp.
TCTCGTGGGCTCGGAGATGTGTATAAGAGACAGGCGAAGTGATGATCAGCAGGCCCGCGTCCTCATCAAGCATAATATTGGTGCGCCCGGCAGAAAGCGTGCGCGTGGGGTTGAACGAAGACAGGCGTTCGGCGTTGGCCTCGCGGTAGGCGAGTTGCTCACGGATATCGTCCGCGGTGCTGGAGCGATAGCCGTGAAAGTAGGGGGAGAGCTTGCCGGCGCACTCTTTGCACAGGTAGCCTTCATTGATTTTTGTCTTACCTAGAAGTCCCAGCTCGGTACCGCAAATCGCGCACTCTTTCTTCTCGAACATCTTGTCAAAGAAGCCCATGGCTGCCTCCCATCAACAGGTAGCGTGTGTCACTTTTGATGATGGGGGAGTGCGCGATCCTTCGCGATACCCAGACGGCTCAAGGAGTCTCCACAACTGGGACACATGGCCCATTTTTGACTAGTCATTGGGGACGTTCTTAAACGACTAGTCGCGGGGGACACTCTTTGCCGAAGGTACTCATTGGGGACGTACTTAAATGAGTGGCAGTTGGAGACACTCCTTGCCGAGCTAGAGGTCGCGCGTGCCCCATCTGGTCCATGCGGCTCAAAATCGCGGCGTGATGTGGACGACTGGGGTCGAATTGGCAGCATTTCGAGCTTGGCATTGATATTGAGATTGATTCTTTATTAAAAAAGATTCCAGACAATTGAGCGACCGGGGGTTAACCGTGAGGGGCATGGGAGACGCAACCGCATATCTGCGTCGGGGCATTCGGGAGATTATATGCCTGGCGCTGTTCTTCTTCACGTTTTTGGCGTGCGAGTATCTTTTTGATGTGCGCATGGCCGAGTTCGTGTCTCCGAACGAGGTCGTTATTTATGAGAGCCTTGTCATCGGCGCGAGCGTGATTGGCTTTTTTGTGCGTCCCATTCTGTACTATCGCCGTCCCCATGCTATCGACGCAACGAGTGACGTCACGGGCGTTTTGCTGGTGGCGGCATTGCTGCTGTTGATTATGGCGGTTCAGGTTGAGGTGGTAATTGCCGGCGGTTTGGTGGCGTGCTGCGCGCTGGGCTACTGCGGATCGACTGCCCATGCAAATTTTGCGAGGCGCTTTGCGCGAACGCCCTGCTTGGCGCGCGCCGCTGCACTTTCTTACGCCATGGGCGTTCTGGTGCAGGTTCTCAACCACATGGTGATGCCTGTCGGCATTCCTCAGCAGGCTGTTCTGGTCGTCTGTGCGATCGCGCAGGTGGCGTTGCTCCACGGTGCTCGACGCGCCAAGCTGCGCGACGAGTCCGATCCCAACTTTGAACCCAGTGCTGCCGGGCTTTCGGTAGATGCTCTGGAATATGGCGCCAAGTGGCATGACGATCCCGAGGCAAAGGCGGCATTCCGTCGCGCCGTAGTTCGCCTGACCGTGGCGACGGCGTATCTTTCCAGCGTATTCGCCGCTCTCAACGCGGTCTTCACGACCCTGCATGCTGTCGGAGCCGTCGATTTGGGCGATTGGCCGCGCCTGCTGCTTGTCGTGAGCTCGTTGGTCGCTGGCGCACTATTTGACCTGCACGGCCGCTCGTATATGAATATCGGCATGACATGTGCCGCCATACTGTCCACGCTTTCGTTCTTTATGCTCATCGTCGATGGTAATGGCGGCAACGAGCTTGCTGCCACGATCATCTTTTATCTGGGCTCGGGCTTTTTCGTGGTGTTCTTTACCACAAAATATGCCGCCGTCTCGCTCTATGCGCGCTGGTCATATTTTTGGCCGTGCATGGGTCGCGTCGTCAACAACGTGTGCTCGATGCTCGTGACGGCGCCGGCGGTGGCGATCATCTCGAGTCAAAACGTGCTGGCTGCGGTCGGTGCGGCGCTCGTGATGTTTGTGGGCATTGCGATTACGCTGCTGGGGCAGTTGGGGCAACGAGCCGATGATGCCGTGATGCAGGATGGCCTGCCGCTTGCCACCGACGATCTTGGTGGGGATCTTGCGCCCACATGCTCCGACCCCGAGCCCGTGGAGGCAGCGGAGCTCACGTCCGATGAACACCTCGATGCTTTCGTCGCCACCTTTGGGCTTACAGAGCGCGAGCGCGATATTCTTGAGGTATTGGTCGTTTCGGACCAGAGCGTTCAGGACATCGCCACAACGCTCTTCCTTTCGCGCTCCACGCTCTATCGCCACATTTCCTCAATCAACAAGAAGACCGATACCGCCTCGCGTGTGGCCCTTATCAACTTCTTCTGGTCCTGGACGCCCAAGGACTGGCTAATTTCCCAATAAGTTGCGGTGGAATAGTCCCTAAATTAAAGTCACGGGGCTTTAAACCTGTCTCTTATACACATCTCCGAGCCCACGAGACACTGAGCGATCTC
>URNM01000186.1 GCA_900549185.1 uncultured Collinsella sp.
AGCGCCAAACCGCAGCCGACGCCCGCAGCCGAAGCACCGACTCCACCATCGACAAGCTCCGTCACCGCCCCCGCAGCTAACCCCATCCCCATCTGAGTTGCGGTGAAATAGTTCCTGGATTTAGGCTTATTCGAGCTTTTCAGGAACTATTTCACCGCAACTTTCTGTAAGGGTGGTTTTTAGTGCCACCGAGGGGCACTAATCAACCGTTTGCCGATATGTTTGGCTCTGGCTCATGGCTCTGACCTGCCCCGTCAAGCTTTTGGTCAGTTCATGGCAAGGTCTGGCGGACCAAATATGGGATAGCGTAGTGTCATTCACTCCCCCCTCGAGACCATGGGGTCGAAAATGAGTCATGATAAACGCTGTTCCAAACCGCAAGCAGAGCTGTTCTTCCGGTTATTCGAGGCCCATCATGGCGGGCACCTGTTTATAGCTACCAAAAAATGGGACGAACGCTGTGCCTACGCGCTCATGCAAAAAGAGATGATTATTCGACTCTACAACCATGTCTACGCTGATCCCGCGTATTGGAATGACCTCGGCGTCGAAGATCGCATCTTTCAATTGGCATCCGCTATTGCGGTCGTTGAACCGGATGCCGTGTTTTGTGGAGCAACGGCGGCGCTGCTCTATGGCATCGGTTCTGCATATTCGCTTCTCGACAAGGTGCAAGTGCTGCTACCGCGTTCCACCAGACGCGATATGTACGAATTCGTTGAATACCGACGCTGGCGACCGGGCGACGTATGGCAGCTCGGCCCGTTTACGCTAACGGATCCATATCGCACGGTGGTCGACATCGCCCGAACGAGCGCTTTTCGATATGCACTAGGCTATGTCGACGGGTTGGCTCGTGAGTACGGTGTCGAGCGTGAAGAATTGCGTGCATATGCACAAGCGAACTGCCGCGGATTGCACGGCATCGCGCGCGCATTTGACGTTTTTGAACACATGGATGGCAGGTCGGATAACGGTGGAGAATCCGAAGCACGAGCGGCAATGATTATGGCAGGAGTTGCCGCTCCCGAACTTCAGGTTGAAATCACTCGACCGGGAAACGCCGGCTATTATTTGGCAGATTACGGCTGGCAGATGCCAAACGGCTCTTGGATGCTGGCTGAGCTGCATGGGCTGGGCAAGTTTGAGGGCAATGCCCAAAATGATCCGGAACATACTGCGGCAAAAACCTATCGAGCTGCCCTCGTGCGCGACGCGAACCTGCGTGCTATGGGCCACAACGTCATTCATTTCAAGCTCTCAGACACCTACGATGTCAAAGCGTTCGGCTCCATGATGCGCGGCTACGGTATACCGACCACAAAACCCTACGCAGACTCCTGACCGGCCGCCCTCATCTTCTCGACAAAAGAACCCATCATCGACCCAGCCCGCTCGGCCTCAATAAGTTGCGGTGAAATAGTTCCTGGATAACAGCTATTGCGGCTAATCCAGGAACTATTTCACCGCAACTTAGGAGGGGATGTGGGGTCCCTGACATGTATATGAAAACGGCTCTGGCACCAAATAGAGCCAAAGCCGTTAAAACTATCTTATGGAGCGGGCGACGGGAATCGAACCCGCGTCATCAGCTTGGAAGGCTGGGGTTCTACCATTGAACTACGCCCGCAAGATATGGTCGGGACGACAGGATTTGAACCTGCGACATCCTGCTCCCAAAGCAGGCGCGCTACCAAACTGCGCCACGTCCCGAAGGTGTTGAGCAGCTAAGGTCTAAACCTTGCGTGTCCCAAAGCGAAGGAAATTATAGGGGAGACTCCCCGCCTGTGCAAGCATTGATGCCTTAGCTCCTCGAATGTGCAACAAAACGACTATGGAGCAGGCCGATCACAAAGGCAACCACGGCAACCGGCGCCCACGCGGCACCGATATCCGCCAGCGGCAGCACATCAAACGGCAGCCACGCGCCCGCAAAGAACGCATCGCGGACCGAGGTGATCACACTCTGCACGGCGACCACGCCGCCGACCCACACCCACACCTGCGGATGCGCGTCGCAAAAACCGTGTACCAAACCCATCAGCACCAGCACGATGGCGACGGGATACAAGGCGTTGAGCATGGGCACCGAGAACATAAGGATCACGTCGAGGCCCACGTTGGAGAGCACGCACGAAAACGCCGCGAACACAAAGGCGAGAATCGCAAAGGGACGGCGCATGGCCTCCTCGGAGGCCTCCGCTCCCCCTTCGGCCACATACGTCTCGCAGAAGTAACGCGAGCAGCAGCTGATGAGGCCGATGCACACGTTCATGCAGGCGAGGAAGAAAATCGCAAATACCACAACCGCTGTCTCTTATACACATCTCCGAGCCCACGAGACACTGAGCGATCTCGTA
>URNM01000187.1 GCA_900549185.1 uncultured Collinsella sp.
GCTCGGAGATGTGTATAAGAGACAGGTCCCAAGGCATGATGACGATCTTGCCGTCACCGTCGAGCGCTGCCGATATCAGGTTGGTGCCAAGTCCGCAGTATCGCCCCTGCCACAGCACGAACAGAATCGCCGACAGCGCAAGGCCCATAACGGCAATGCGCATATAAGGGTTGGGGAGCAGCCGCGCCGCAAGGGTCTTGACGTGGGCAAGGCACCAGGCAAAAGCTCCACCTACCATGCCAAACGCGATGCCCAACAGCGCCAGCCGTCCAAGACCGGGGAGGTCGAGCGCATACGAGGCGGTAACGGCGACCTCGAATTTCTCGAGCCCCAGGGCGCCGGAGGTCATACTTGCGGCGAGCGAGGCCGTAAGAGCGGGAAACAGCGCGCGGTACTCCATGCGCCCTGCGACCAGCACTTCGACAGCAAAGACCGTGGCGGCGAGTGGCGTTCGAAAGAGTCCGGCAAAGCCGGCGGCCATGCCGATAAGCAAAACCGTGTTGCCGGGGTCGCGGAAAGGCAAGCGTCGACCGATCCAATGCGAGACGGTCGCGCCGATCTGCACGGCGACGCCCTCGCGTCCCGCGCTGCCGCCAAAGAGGTGCGTTCCCCACGTGCTCAGCATAATGAGCGGCACCAGACGCGGGGAGATGGCGTCTTCGCGCCCGTGGCCTACGTCGAATACCAGGCTCATGCCGCGGTCGGTGCCCTTGCCCCAAGTGCGGTAGGCAAACACGATGGCTAATCCCATGAGGGCGAGGAAGGGAAGGAACAGGGTGATGTGCTCGTCGCGGAAGGTACCGATTGCCAGAAGCACGCGTCCAAAGAGAGCACAGATGGCGCCAACGATAACGCCGACGGGGATTCCGACAGCACCCATAAGCACGAGGCCGCTATAGGTGTTGACCAGGCGTTTGATTCTGCTCGAAGCGCTGCTTTCTGACACTTTGCTTTCCGACACTTGCTCTCTTGATAGAAAAAGAGCTGGAGTTGCGCATCGTTGAGAGGCTTTCCAGCTTTAGCAAAACAAACTTATAGGATGAGACGAATCGCGTCAAGGAAGCCGCTGAATGTCCTTGAGGCTGCCGACCGGCTAGCCTGAGCCTGATATTCAGGGCGGCGCTCCCCACGCTATTCAGCGCGCTTGATGGGATGACGAACCACAGTCTTAAGTTTCTCCGGTGCACATTTGCGTGGATCGGAGAGATAGATTTCGTGATGTAAACGGGTGCCTGAGAAGTCGGGGACATAGCCCTGCTCGGCCGCATATTCATGCATGGCGTCTACGGTTGCCGGCTCGTTGTCGTAGGGCCCAGTGTGCATGCATTGAACGCAGAGGCCCTCGTCAACTTTAAGCAGTTCGACGGCGGAAAAGTCCAGTTTCTTTTTGGTCGTGGCTTCCGCGACCGCCCAGTCAAAGTCATCTCGGGTGACGAAATCGGGCAGGCGGATGCACGAGATAAAGTTGAAATCGTCCTTGCGTACATAGTCGATGTCGCCGCTCGGGGACTCTTGCCACCAGAAACCCTCGAGCGGCGGTACCACAAAGTCGAAATAGCCCTCGATACTCCTTGAGCCTTTCTTCGACATCTTGACGGTATAGGCGATGCCGTAAAGTAGCGGCAAGGCGTTTTGATACTCGCCACCTTCGGTATTTGGGTCGCCCTTTCCGCGAACGGCAACGTAGCTCATAGGCGGGACAGTTACGATACTCGGCTTGCTTGCAGGTTTGTAGAGCTCCTTGCATTCCTTCTTAAAGTCGAACGCCATGTTGGCCGCCTCTCTGCGTATTGGCCTGCTTAGATAGCGGAATCATATCATAGAAGCGAACGGACGTTCGAATGATTTGGCTGACAGATTGAGATGCGCGCGTTGTGTTTGGCGGTCGGCCTGACCCCGTCGATGATTTCTCTGCCTTCCCGGCGCCTCATCTATGGCTGCCATTCCCCCATATAAAACCTGCCAAAATAAACCTGTCCCTTTTTGGTCGGTGGGAAATGGGTAATACTAAAGAGTTATCCGACCAGATGGGAATTAATCGATGGCTTATATCGAATTCAAAGACGTCATCAAGGCATACGGCGAGGGCGACGCCCGCATTCACGCACTCGACGGCGCGAGTTTTACGGTCGAGCGCGGTGAGCTCGCCATTATCCTGGGCGCCTCGGGTGCCGGCAAGACCACGGCGCTCAACATCCTGGGCGGCATGGACACGGTAACCTCCGGCACCGTAGCGGTGGACGGGCGCGACGTGAGCTCCGCCAACGAGGCGCAGCTCGTGGAATACCGCCGCGCCGACGTCGGCTTTGTCTTCCAGTTCTACAATCTGGTCCCCAAC
>URNM01000188.1 GCA_900549185.1 uncultured Collinsella sp.
GTCGCGCCCTTGAAGTTGAACGTCAGATTGTCCAAATGCGGCCCGCGCAGCGTCGGCCCGTTACGCGGTTCGTAGAACCGCGTAACTAGTTAGTACATCTTTGCGCCGGCAGGGATGGAAGCGTCGAGCTGGATCAGGTTGAGGCGCTCCTCGCCCTCCTCCTCGTGGATGGCGCTGATGAGCATGCCGCAGCTGGGGATACCCATCATCTTGCGCGGAGGCAGGTTGGTGATGGCAAGCAAGGTCTTGCCGACCAGGTCCTCGGGCTCGTAATAATCGTGAATGCCGGAGAGAATGGTACGGTCGGTGCCGGTACCGTCATCGAGCGTAAAGTTCAGCAGCTTCTTGGACTTCTTGACGGCCTCGCATGCCTTGACCTTCACGGCGCGGAAGTCGCTCTTGGAGAAGGTATCAAAGTCGACGAACTCCTCAAACAGCGGCTCGACGGCAATCTTGGAATAATCAACCGTGGGCTTGAGCGGCTTGACGAAGGGGCTCGCGGTGTTGCCGGCCTCGGCAGCCTTGGCAGCAGCGGCACCGGACTGGAAACCCTTCTCGGGCTTCATGTGCGGGAACAGCAGCACGTCGCGGATGGAAGCCTGGTTGGTGAGCAGCATGACCACGCGGTCGATACCGATGCCAATGCCGCCCGCGGGAGGCATACCGTACTCGAGGGCGCGCACGTAATCCTCGTCGTACTCCATGGCCTCGTCGTCGCCGCCGGCCTTCTCGGCCATCTGGGCAGCGAAGCGCTCGGCCTGGTCGACCGGATCGTTGAGCTCGGAGAACGCGTTCGCGTACTCGTGGCCGGCGATGACCAGCTCAAAGCGATGGGTCAGGCGCGGGTCATCCTCAAAGCGCTTGGCAAGCGGGCTGACCTCGATGGGGTAATCGCACACGAAGGTGGGGTTGACGATGGTGTCCTCGCCCAGCCCATCGTAGATCTCGGCGATGATCTTGCCGGCGGTCCACTCGGGCTTGATCTCCAGGCCCTTCTCGCGTGCGGCGGCAGCAAGCTCCTCAACCGGCGTGTCGATGGTGACCTGCTTGCCAATCACGTCAGAGACGATATCGGTCATGGGACGGCTGGCCCACTCACCAGAAAGGTCGATGGTCTGGCCCTGGTACTCAATAACCTCGGGGTTGCCGATAGCCTTGTTAGCGGCCTTAATGACACCCTGGGCGAGCGCCTTCATGCCCTCGAGATCGGAGAAGGCGCGGTAGGCCTCCATCGTGGTGAACTCGGGATTGTGGGTAAGGTCCATGCCCTCGTTGCGGAAGATACGACCGATTTCGAACACGCGCTCAAAGCCGCCGACGATGCAGCGCTTGAGGTGCAGCTCGGTGGCGATACGCAGGTAGCACTCCTGATCGAGCGCGTTGAAGTGCGTGATGAACGGCTTGGCAGTAGCTCCGCCCTGGATGGTCTGCAGGATGGGGGTCTCAACCTCCATGTAGCCATCGGACTCCATAAAGCGGCGGAACGTGGAGAGGATCTGCGAGCGCTTGCGGAAGGTCTCGCGAACGTCGTCGTTGGCGATCAGGTCGACATAGCGCTGACGATAGCGGGTCTCCTTGTCGGAGAGACCGTGGAACTTCTCGGGCAGCGGGCGAACAGCCTTGGAGAGCAGCGTCGCGCTCTTGGGGGCAACGGAAAGCTGGCCACGCTTGGTGCGCACGACTACGCCGGTCACGCCCAGGATATCGCCCAGGTCGAGGGCCTTGAGCGTATTCCAGGCAGCCTCGTCCATGTCGTTGATGCGGCAGAACAGCTGAATCTCGGCAGTCGCATCGCGCACGACGATGAACATGATCTTGCCCTGACCACGCTTGGCGACCACGCGGCCGGCGATCTTCACGACGTCCTCGGTGTCCTCGCCATCAGCAAGCTCGGCGTACTTAGCCTCGATATCGGCGACGTAGTCCTCAAGCTCAGAGTGCTCGGGATACGGGTTCTGGCCCGCCTCGAACAGGGCGGCGCGCTTGGCCAGGCGGGTGGCGCGCTCGTCGTTGAGCGTCGATGCCTGATCGGCGGCGTTCTGGTTCTCTGCCATAAGTTAGCTCCTCAAACTAAAACGCTCCCCAGGATTCGGTCCCAGGGAGCGAAAACATACCTTTACGCGGGACCGTGGTCTAGCGTGCGATCTTGGCGATGGTGTAGACCTGTCTCTTATACACATCTCCGAGCCCACTAGACACTGAGCGATCTCGTATGCCG
>URNM01000189.1 GCA_900549185.1 uncultured Collinsella sp.
CGTAGCGGGTGGTTTAAAGCTGGCCGCTGCGCGGCCAGCGGACTAAAGTCTTGAACACAACGTGCGAGACCACGCTCGCCCACGTATATCCGGTTGTCGTTCCCAGATCGCTCTTGGCCTTGCGCCCTATATGCAGTTCACGCGCAGCATGCGCCTGTACCATGGACGGCACCGTCATGCCGTAAGCAGAAACACCCGCCACGACCAGCACCAGCGAACAAGACAGCAGCACACACGCCCGAGGCGCCAGGCCCAGCCGGCGTCGCATGCGCACCGCGGCGCCATGCTTTGTCTGAGTGCCCCCGGGCCGCATGCGTTCTCCTCCAACAAAAACACGCCGCTTAAAAGCGGCGCATTCTTTCATATTCACATTTGAGTGTATCAGCGAACCCAAAAGGTTGCGCAACGAATGGGCAAATACGAGGTGCAGACGGACCCATCCACGCGATAAGCGGATGAAAAGCAGGTTTGTTGCACAACAAATGCATGAACGCGTGCCCAATTATGAGCGCCCCGTGCGGCAGGCCGACGGGACATGCCGTGGAGCTGACGCCGCCTAGATCGCGCGGCGGGCCTCGATAGCGCGGCCAAGCGTAAGCTCGTCGGCATACTCCAAGTCGCCGCCCACGGGAAGGCCGCTCGCAAGACGCGATACCTCAACGCCCAATGGCTTGATGGTGCGAGCAAGGTAGCTCGCCGTGGTCTCGCCCTCAATGTTGGGGTTGGTGGCGATAATGACCTCGTGGATGTCCTCGTGGCCCAGGCGCGCCAACAGCTCGCGGATATGCAGCTGCTCGGGACCGATCTTGTCCATGGGGCTGATCACGCCGCCCAGCACATGGTACAGGCCATGGTAGCTGCCCGTGCGCTCGATTGCCTGGACGTCGCGCGGCTCGCCCACCACGCAAATGCGAGTGGTATCGCGCATCGGGTCCTGGCAGATGGAGCACTCGTCGGCCGTGGCGTAGTTAAAGCAACGGCTGCAAAAGTGGACCTCCTGCTTGACCTCCAGGATGGCCTCTGCCAGGCGGCGGGCCTCCTCGGCATCAGCCTCGAGCAGGTAATAGGCGATGCGCTGGGCCGACTTGGGACCAATGCCCGGCAGACGACCCAGCTCATCGAGCAGTTTTTGCAGACTGTGATTCGCACTCATATATATGCGTGTCTTAGAACGGCATGCCCGGGATGTTGAGGCCGCCGGTGATGGCGCCCATCTGCTTGTTGGCGAGCTCGTTGACGCCGCGGACGGCCTCGTTGACAGCAGCCATGATCATGTCCTGCAGCATATCGACGTCCTCGGGGTCGAGCGCATCGGGATCGATGGTGAGGTTGACGAGCTCCATCTCGCCGTTAACGGTCACCTTGACCATGCCGCCGCCGGCAGAGGCGTCGACGGTCTGGGACTTGAGGTTCTCCTGCGCGGCGGCAAGCTGCTCCTGCATCTTGCGAGCCTGCTTCATCATCTGCTGCATGTTCATACCGGCCATAATGGCTCCTTTACGTGCGGCCGCGCAACGAGCTGCAAGGGCAGCCGGGCGCGGCGGGACTTTCAAACTCAAAAATCGTACCACGGCGCGAGGCCAGCAAGCGGGGCGGTCACGCTACCTCAGTCGATATACATGTCCTGAGTGCAGACCGCACCCAATGATTATGCAAAGTTGCATAATTCGCATCTGCATAAGATTGAAAGCTAAATCTTGTAGAGCCGGAATCCGACATTTAATGCGTACCACTAAATGGCTAAATGCCGAGCCACCACTCGAGGTGGCGCTCATGACGGTGGGGTATAATTTGATTGCCATAGATAGCAATTTGGAGGTACCCCATGAATGCCCCCGACGCGCTCCAAAACATCCGCTCAAAACACCCCGCTGCATATTTTGTTCTCTATCTCTTTGTCGGCTGGGCATTGTTGGTTGCCATCACCCATGCTATATCCTTTGGAGCAGAACTGCTAATAGCCAGCTCGGGCCAGCCCGTCGTCAAATGGGAAGCGACCGATGAGTGCACCGACGGAACCCGAACCGTTTACTACAACAGCCCATCCCTCTACCAAGAGTTCAAGGTCAAGATAAAGAACTCCAAGATTGTCGATGCCGAACTAGGCCTGTCTCTTATACACATCTGACGCTGCCGACGACTAGTCGAGTGTAGAT
>URNM01000190.1 GCA_900549185.1 uncultured Collinsella sp.
GATCGCTCAGTGTCTCGTGGGCTCGGAGATGTGTATAAGAGACAGATCTGTAACCGCCCATGGATTACCTGTCTTTACTGTACGCGTGGACGGCTCGCTAGGGTGGGCCATGTGTCCCATTCTGAGGGCCGGATTTGCGCCGTTAAGTGGCAATATGTTCGGGCGCAAAAGAGGGGAGGGCCGGTGCTGCCGGCTCTCCCCGGGGTGAGGTGCCCGTTGTTTTAAAGGAGCGCGTGTACGTGGGCGTTGCCCCAACAGGTTCCTTGTTTATAGATATGCCCCAGTTTGTGACGTCCGGAAGTCCCGAAAGGTGGGCCATGCTTCCCATGTTTGCGGTGCCGACGCCTATCGTTCGTCATAGAAATCCGCGATGGCCAGGTGCGCTGACGCTTGAGTACTTATGGGCTAGACTTAGCACCATTATGTGATCGATGCGGTCGGTCGGTGGTTGCCACCCGACCGATGTATATGACTTGAAGGTGCGTGCGTATGAGCCAAGAGATGATGGACAAGACCTGCCGCGGGTTTGCCGAGGCGCTTGCCGCGCGCGAGCCGGTTCCCGGCGGCGGAAGCGCGAGCGCGTTTGTGGGAGCACTGGGTGCCTCGCTGTGCGGGATGGTTGCTCGCTATGGCGCGACGAACCCTGCGCTTGCCGATCGCGCAGACGATCTGACGCGCGCATTTGCCCAGGCGGATGAGTTAGCGCAGGAACTTGTTGGTTTGGTTGCCGAGGATGTTCGTGCGTACGGCCAGGTGTCTGCGGCATACGGTATTCCGCGCGAGGATCCGGCTCGACCGGCTGCGATTCAGGATGCACTGCACGTGGCAGCCATGCCGCCATATCGGATCATGGATGCGTGCGGTCGTGCGCTGGCGCTGCTCGAGGACATGGCGGACAAGGGCTCCCGGCAGTTGCTGTCCGACGTGGCATGCGGCGCCGTGTTTTGCCGCGCGGCCATGCAGGGCGCGAGCTTGACGCTCTTTGCGAACACCACGTCTATGAAGGATCGTGCCCGCGCCGAGGAGCTCGAGGCTGCATGCGACGAGCTGCTCGATACGTGGCTGCCGCGCGCCGATGCGCTGGCGCGCCGTGCTGCCGACGCCGCAAGAAAGAGGGGATAGCCATGGCAGAGCTGCTGAAGGGTGTTCCCGTTGCCCGCGCTTTGACCGAGGAGCTCGCTGCTCGCTGCGTGGCTTTGCGCGAGCGCGGCGTTGTGCCGACACTGGCCATCGTTCGTGTGGGCGAGCGCGAGGACGACCTGTCCTACGAGCGCGGTGCCCTCAAGCGCTGCGAAAAGGTTGGCATTGAAGCTCGTCGCGTGTTGCTGCCTGCCGATGTTTCGCAGGATGAGCTGCTGGCGGCCATCGAGGACATCAATGCCGACCCCGCTGTTCATGGCTGCCTGATGTTTCGTCCGTTGCCTGCTGGGCTTGACGAGGACGCAGTTGCCGCGGCACTCGATCCTGCCAAGGATGTTGACTCCATGACGCCGGCCTCGCTGCTTACCACGCTTTCGGGGCGAGGCGAGGGCTTTGCTCCTTGCACGGCCGAGGCCGTGCTGTCGTTGCTGGACCATTACGGCCTTGAGCTGGATGGTGCCAAAGTCGTGGTCGTCGGTCGATCGCTGGTGATTGGCCGTCCCGTTGCCGCCATGCTTACGGCTCGCAATGCCACAGTGACGACGTGCCATACGCATACGCGCGACTTGGCTGCCGAGTGCCGTTCTGCCGACATTGTTGTTGCCGCGGTTGGACGTGCACGCACGATAGGCGCGGATGCGGTTCGCGAGGGCCAGACGATTATCGATGTGGGCATTAACTGGGACGAGGCCGCTGGCAAGCTGGTCGGCGACGTCGATTTTGATGCTGCGGAGCCGATCGTTGGCGCAATTACTCCCGTGCCGGGTGGCGTGGGCGCTGTAACGACGGCGATTCTCGCCAAGCACGTGATCGAGGCGGCGGAGCGCGCATCGAAATAGGCGTTTGGGGCTGTTTGAGGGGTTAGCTATATACCACGCGGTCAAAAAATGCCAAATATGAGTACTGCTGCCAAGATAGTCACAAATGTTTTATGACATTTGGGCTTCCTAGCGATATCCATTAGGTAGCGCGCAGAGATGTGGTGTAAGAGGCGGGGCATACCCCGCCTCTTCCCT
>URNM01000191.1 GCA_900549185.1 uncultured Collinsella sp.
CCACGACCAAGGCAGCCGCAAAGCCGGCCGCCAAGGTCGAGGAGACGCCTGCCGAGTCCAAGGTGGAGGCAGCCGTCGAGGCCAAGCCCACTGCCAAGACCACAACGCGAAAGCGCACGACAACAGCCAAGAAGACCGCGGCAAAGGTCGCAACTCCCAAGGCAGAGACTAAGCCCGCTACTGCCAAAGAGGAGCCCAAGGCCGAGGTAAAGGCCAAGCCGGCGTCGAAGGCCGCTGAGGTCAAGGCCGCCCCGAAGGCAGAGGCCAAGCCCGAGCCCGCCAAGGAGATCCCGGTCTCCCCTGTCACTCCAGCAGCTGAAAAGGCCCCGTCCAAGAAGACGTCCGTCCGCAAGGCAACGGCCACCCGCAAGCGCCGCTAAGCCGGACGATCCACAATCTAATCCTCAATAAACAAGGGGTGTCGTTCAGTGCGACACCCCTTGTTCTATAGATGAGGTAAAACGATTTTCTACCACAACCGTTCGCCGATAGTGAGCGGCTGTAGTTTATACAACTAAAGTACAACGATATACTTAAATAATGTGCGTTAAGCCCATGGCCCGCTGGCCATGACTGTATAGAACTGGACCGTACTATGAGATTGATTCACAACAGCCGCCTACCGCAGTTTCGCACTCCGTTTGGCGCTGTGACCACTGGAACTTCCGTTGCACTCTCGGTGATTTTGGAGGATGCCGATCCCAACCAGGCAACACTCACCCTGCGTACCTGGGTCGATGAAGTCGGCGAGACCCTAATCCCGATGGAGCACGAAGGCGATGGCATTTTTACCGGCGAGCTCAAATGCGATGAACCGTGTCTTGTGTGGTACAGCTTTATATGCAATATCGAGGGCCAGCCCGAGGTCCGCTTGGGCGCGCCGCAAGGCCGCACCGGCGGCGAGGGCGTAACCTACGACTATGCCGAGGTGCCGTCCTTCCAGATTACCGTCTACAAGCACCGCGAGAACCGCCCCACCTGGTACGAGCGCGGCATGGTGTACCAGATCTTCCCCGACCGCTACGCCCGTGACGAGCATTGGCGCGAGCGCACAATGGCTCAACTCGAAAAACCGCGCAAGGGCATTCAGCGCCGGATGGTCGAGGACTGGAACGAGCCGCCCGTGTACGAGCGCGCCGAGGACGGCTCCATCAAAACCTGGGACTTCTACGGCGGCTCACTCAAAGGTATCCAGGAAGACCTGCCCCGCATCGCCGAGCTGGGCTTTACGGCAATCTACCTCAACCCCATCTTTGAAGCCGCGAGCAACCACCGCTACGACACGGCCGACTACACCAAGATCGACCCGATCCTGGGCACCGAGCAGGACTTTACCGAGCTGTGCCAGGCAGCCGAGAAGCTGGGCATCTCCATCATCCTGGACGGCGTCTTCAACCACACGGGCGACGACTCGATCTATTTCAACCGCTATGGCAACTACCCCGGCGTGGGTGCCTGGCAGAGCGAAGATTCGCCGTGGCGCGATGCGTTTACTTTCCACGAGGACGGCTCGTACGACTGCTGGTGGGGCGTGGGCAACATGCCGGCCATCAACGAGAAGTCCGAGCTGGTGCGCGAGAGGCTCCTGGGCAAGGACGGCGTGATCCGCAAATGGCTGCGCGCCGGTGCCCATGGTTGGCGCCTGGACGTCGCTGACGAGCTTTCCGACGACTTCCTGGCCGAGATCAAGAAGGCCGTACTTGCCGAAAAGCCTGACGCACTGTTGCTCGGCGAAGTCTGGGAAGACGCCTCCAACAAGATTAGCTACGGCCATCTGCGCCGCTACCTGCAGGGCTCCGAGCTGGACTCTGCTATGGATTATCCCTTCCGCGACATGGTCATCGGCTTTTTGATGGGCTACAAGAACGCCTACCAAGCTGCCGAGGATATCGAGACCCTGCGCGAGAACTACCCGAGCGAGGCATTGTCCTGCGCGCTCAATCTGCTTTCGAGCCACGACCGTCCGCGCATCATCTCGGTGCTCGGCGGCGGCCCCGACGAGCTGTCTCTTATACACATCTCCGAGCCCACGAGACACTGAGCGATCTCGTA
>URNM01000192.1 GCA_900549185.1 uncultured Collinsella sp.
TCTACACTCGACTAGTCGTCGGCAGCGTCAGATGTGTATAAGAGACAGGAGGTAGTCCTTGTAGAGCGCCTTGACATCCGGATTCTCGTGTGAGAAGCGCAGAAGCTCTCCCTGATCGAGCCGCCAGAGCACGTTGCCGCGATCCTCGGCAAGCTCGGTACCGTCGTGGATGGGCTGGCCGCCGCCGCCAACGCAGCCGCCAGGGCATGCCATAACCTCGACGAAGTCATAGCTCACACGGCCGTGGCGAATCGCGTCGAGTAGGCGGGCGGCGTTGCCCAGCCCGTGTGCCACGGCGACGCGCACCTTAGTGCCATCGATATCGGCGACGGCTTCCTTCCAGCCATCCAGGCCACGCACGTCGGTAAAGAAATCGGCATCCGGGTTCTTGCCCGTCACCAGGTAATAGGCCGAGCGCGCGGCGGCCTCCATCACGCCGCCCGTGGCGCCAAAGATCACGCCCGCACCCGTGCCAAAGCCCAGCGGCGTATCGAGCGGCTCCTCGGTAAGCGTGTCGACGCCCACGTGGCTCGCGCGGATCATGCGCACCATCTCGCGCACCGTCAGCGCAACATCTACGTCGGGCGCGCCGCCCTCGCCCACCATGCTCGGCAGCGCGCACTCGGCCTTCTTGGCCGTGCACGGCATAACGGACACCACGAACAGGCGCTCGGGCTCCACACCCAGCACCTTGGCGTAGTAGGTCTTGGCGATAGCGCCGAACATCTGCTGCGGCGACTTGGACGTGGACAGGCTGTCGACAAACTCCGGATAGCGCGCCTTCACAAAGCGTACCCAGCCCGGGCAGCAGCTCGTGAACATGGGCCAGCCGCGGCTGTCACCCTCGCCCTTGGCGGCCTTACCCAGGCGCTCGAGCAGCTCGGAGCCCTCCTCCATAATGGTGAGATCGGCCGAGAAGTCGGTGTCGAACACGTACTCAAAGCCCACGCGGCGCAGCGCACAGGCCAGGCGCTCGACGGTGGCCTCCTCGCGCGGAATGCCGAGCTCCTCGCCCCAGGCGCTACGCACGGCCGGCGCAATCTGCACCAGCACGATCTTGTCGGGATCGGCGATGGCATCGAACACGGTCTCGGTATCGTCACGCTCGCGCAGGGCGCCCGTCGGGCAATGCGTGATGCACTGGCCGCACGCGACGCAATCGGTCTTGCCGATCGGCGCACGCCCGCGGGTGCCCACGGCGGTATGCGTGGCGCGGTTGGTCAGATCCCAAATCCCTAAGCCCTGCACGCTCTCGCACACCTTGATGCAACGCATGCATTTAATGCACTTGTCGTTATCGCGGATGATGGGGAAATCGAAGTCCCAGCCCTCGCGTGCCAGGTGCTGCTCGTACGGCAGATAGAAGATGCCCAGGTCGTTGGCGATGGTCTGCAGGTTGCAGTTACCACTGCGCACGCAGCTCGTACAGCGCGAGTCGTGTTGGGACAGTAGCAGCTGCACGTTGGTGCGACGCGCCTCGCGGGCCTTGGGGCTGTTGGTGTGGACCACCATGCCGTCGAGCACGTAGTTGTTGCAGGCGGCAACCAGCTGGTCGCAGCCCTCAACCTCGACCACGCACACGCGGCAGCCGCCGATCTCGTTTAGATCGCGCAGGTAGCACAGGGTGGGAATCTGGATACCGACGGACTTGGCCGCGTCCAGGATCGTGGTGTGCTCGGGCACCACGACCTCGCAATTATCGATAGTGAGCTTGACCATGTTGAGTGCTCCGCTTTCGGTGTTGTCGCTGACAGTGGGGTTGTTGGGCTCTACCATTCCAGGTTCCTCCCTCCGCGGAACGCGCCAAAGCCAAAGTGGTCGCAACGCAGGCAGCGGCTTGCCTCCTGGCGTGCCTCCTCCTCGGTGAGGCCCTGCTCGACCAGATTCCAATCGTGGATGCGCTCGCCGGCCTCGCGCTCGCCCAGCTCGCAGCGGCCGCACTCGTGCTTGCCCTTAAATTGCACGGTCGGCAGCTCCACGTCTGTCTCTTATACACATCTCCGAGCCCACGAGAC